>CAYFVU010000104.1:0-11552 GCA_964346645.1 uncultured Spirochaetaceae bacterium
AGAATCGCTGTTAGTGTCTAACTTGCAAAAAGCTCTTTACTCCATTTCGCGATAATAGCCTTGAAACTGTTTATTGAGCCGGGATACCACGATTTTGTCATGGATTTACTCTGGCGAGTGAAAGGTATAAATACTATACTTTCTGCATGCTTACTAGAGTACGTCTTTGGAGATAGGAGCGAATGGAAGAGAAACGTCGAGGAATGAGAAGGACGATATTCTACTATCTGACGATTCTTCACAGAGAAAGTAGAGAAGAGATAGGAAAGTTAGGCGACATTTCGAAAGACGGGGTTCTCGTAATTACGCAGGATCTCGACACGCTTAGATCTGGTAGGCTGCCCATCGACATCGTACTTCCCGCCGCACTTAAGCCTACCCAGAAAGTGCTCTCGGTAGACATAGAGGCGAGGTGGACGAAGAGGGACAGCAATCCTCGCTACTATCTCGTCGGCTGTGAGATAAGCTCCGCCCCCGAACAGCAGGAGATAATTGAGGAGCTTATAGACATGTACGCCTTTAGCGACGGCTACAAAGATCTCCGCAGGGAGATGGAGTCGGATTAAAATCCTCGCTGATATGTGAGAAGGAGTAGTGGTCCTTATGGATACGGAAAAAAACTATGAGATCGATGTCGCGGACCCGGAGCTGGAAAACGAGAATCTCGTGCGGCGTATTCATATACAGCTCGCTATCGTCGTCTTCGGCGTCTTGGGAGTATTTCTCTTTTCGAGCGAGTTTACCAACGCAATCTTCAATAACCGTTTGGATGCAATGAGAACGGACTTCACCGAGCGGGTGGTCTTCGCCTTTAAACCGACGGTCGTGTTTATCTATCTCCTCTTCTCCGCCGTGCTCTACGTCTTGATTCTCCGCTATTTACGACCGCTTTTCGCGTTTCTACGAGAGGGGAGAGACTACGACAGGGCCCGCAAGGCGGCGATCAGCATTCCCTGGGTCATTATCCTCTTCCAACTCATCGCCTGGACGGTGGGCACCACCCTCTACTATTTTCTCAAAGACTGGAATGCCGAGAGTGGAATTCCCTTCGTCTTCGGCCTCCTGTTGAAGGTGGCGGTCGGCCTGCCGAGCGGTGTCTACACCTCTATCTTCTTCAACATGATCCTCATCCCGGCGAAGAGAAAGCTCAATATTCTTTCGATACGAGAGGGAGAGAATGATACGTTCTCCCGCAACAGAGACTACTACGTAGTTCTGGCGATTATTGTGTTCCTCGTGATTAACTTTGCCTATCTCTCCTACTACTTCGCACGGGCGCTGACCGAGATCAGCTTCTTCGATTTCTATCTTCCGCTCCTGTTTACCTCTATTTTCTACGGACTCATCTCCTATGGACTGATTGCACTATCGAAAAAGGAGTACTTTCTCCAGATAGAGACGATAAAAAATGTCCTTCGGCAGATGGCCGGCGGCAGTACCAAGCTCGACCGGCGGATACCGATTATCAACTACAACGAGCTCGGCGAGACGACAGGTTACGTCAATACGATTCTCAACAACTTTTCCGAGTTGCTGAGAAAGATTAACAAGACGAGCTCCTCTATGGCCGAGACCTCTTCGAGCCTCTTGAGCACGAGTAAGGAGAACGCCGCGTATTCAAACCAACAGGCCTCGAGTACAGCCGAAATCGTCTCGACGATGGAAGAGGTGGACAAGCTCTCCAAGGATCTCGGTGAGAAGGCGGGCAACGTCGAAAAGTCTGCCGGCAGGATGAAGGATTCGGTCAATGAAGGCTTCTCCATTACCCAGGAGAATATTGAAAAGATGAAGCAGGTGCGCGAATCCTACGAGGAGACGATAAGCGGGATGAAGAACCTCGGCGAGCACATAAGCGGCATCTGGGAGATCGTGAAGATCATCAACGGCATCGCCGGCCAAATAAAGATCATCGCCTTCAACGCGGCACTCGAGGCATCCTCGGCGGGAGAGGCGGGGAAGAATTTCGAAATCGTCGCCTCGGAGATCCGCCGTCTCGCGGATAGCACCGTCAACTCGACCAACGAGATCCGCACGAAGATCGGCGACATCCAGCACGCCTCCGACGAGTTGATAGGCTCCTCAGAAGAGGACACGATTAAGATCAGCGACGCCTGGCAGTTGTCGCAGCGTCTCGACGATGTCTTCAAGAAGATACTAGACCTGTCGGAGAGCTCCCTCGAGGCGGCCGAGAGCATGAGTCTTTCCGTCTCACAGCAGATCAACTCATTCGAGCAGGTTTTGATTACCGCTCGGCAGATTTCCGATGGAATAAACGATTTTACCACGTCGGTGGAGGAGACGAACCGTATTGCCGACACCATAGAGCAGGGCGTAGAGACGCTCAATTCGATCGTCGAGAGCTCTTCTGATAATAAGGAGGAGAACTGAGATATGGCACGGAAGAGAGGCAAAATGAGCCTTACGGGAAAATTGAGTATCGGTAGCACAGTACCGGTAATAGTCGTTATGTCCGTTATGGGAGTTGTGACGCTCCTCCTCCTTCAGAGAAACATCGACGATATAGTCGAACAGAACGCCGGGCGAACTATCGGTCTCATGCAGCATCTCGTAGAGGCGGAGGTCGACGGTGCGGTAATCAATTACCTCCGCGGCAAGGCCGATAACAACCGGGACCTCCTCGCCTATTACTACGACCAGGCGCAGCGTGGTCTCTACTCACAGGAGGAGGCATATACACGGGCAAAGGAGATCTTTCTCGATCCGGAGTACGGCCGAATCGGAGAGACCGGCTACCTCGCCGGTGTAAGCTCGAACGGAATACTCGAGATCCATCCGAAGTCACCCGGTGCCGATGCGAGCGGCCACGAATTCATGCAGAAGGCGATGGAGATGAAAAACGGCTACCTCGAGTACATGTGGAAAAACGTGGGGGAGGAGGAGGCACGCAAGAAGGCCGGGTATCTCTCCTATTTCGAAGCCTGGGATATAATGGTCTGGGCCTCCTCGTACAAGAGCGAGTTCTATTCACTGATCGACATGGAAGAGCTGAATGCGACCTTCACCGATATCACCGTGGGGAAGGGGGGATACGTCCTTCTGACGAACGAAAAGGGCAATGTAATTGCCGGAAAGGACGAGCTCGGCATTGTCGGCCGGCTCTCTTCGCAACTGCTGGAACGCAGTCGCGGGTGGAGGACACTCTCGAGCGATGAGGGGCGCATTCGAGTCGATCAGGGGCTCTTCAAGAATACCGGATGGCACATTATCACCGTTATTCCCCTCGAACAGTACGATCGGATACTCTGGGCCTTCCGTCTCATTATCGTGCTCACCGTAATCGGTTCGGCCATCCTCGTACACCTCTTTATTCGCTACCTCATGAACAGGCAGCTCAAACCGATACAGGAGATGCGGTATACCGTCGATCTCGTTTCGAAGGGGGATCTCACCGGTCGAATACATCACAGATCTAATGACGAGATCGGAGCGGTGGCTTCGCTCTTCAATCGAATTATCGAGGAGTTCAGCCGTCTGCTCACGGACATGAAGTCGGCGATACGAGTGCTCAGCGAGTCGGTCAACAACCTCAGCTCATCCTCCCAGCAGATCGCCAGCACCTCCAACGAGCAGGCGGCGGCGGTAAAGGAGGTCCTCAGCACGATGGAGGATGCCGACAAGCTCTCCAAGGGAGTCGAAGAGAAGATCAACGAGGTGGCGAAGATCTCCGCTCATACCAAGGACAACGTGGAGAACGGCTTCGAGCTGATCAAATCGAGCCTCGGCAAGATGGAAGAGATCCGCACGACCAACGCCGATACTATCACGGGAATTAAGACCCTCGGAGAGCGGATCGACTCGATATGGGAGATTGTCAACATCATCAACGGCATCGCCGACCAAACCAAGATCATCGCCTTCAACGCGGAACTCGAGGCCTCGGCGGCCGGAGAGGCGGGAAAGAACTTTCAGATCGTCGCCGGGGAGATACGGAGACTCGCCGACGGTACGGTAGAGTCGACCGACGAGATAAAGAGCAAGATCAACGAGATCCAGCATGCCTCCGATAAACTCATCATCGCCTCCGAGGAGGGGACACAGCGGATCAAGGAGGGATACGAGATCTCCAGCAATATTCGGGGGGTCTTCGAGGAGGTGCTCGATTCCAGCGAGGTCTCCGCCAATTCGGCCGACGAGATATCCCGCTCGATCAGAATGCAGGTAAACTCCTTCGAACAGGTCTTTATCACCCTCAAGCAGATCTCCGAGAGTATCGACAGCTTCGTCGATTCGACCACCTACACCAACGAGGTTTCGGATCAACTGAAAGAGATCTCCGAATCCTTCAGCGCACGGGTAGACGAGTACGTGGTGAAAGAGGAAGCGCATGCGAAGAGGGATATCTCCGAAGACGGGTCCGCGGACAGGGGAGAAGAGTAGATGGACAACGAGGAGATAGTCGAAAAGCTCAACAATGGAGAGGGGCAAAGAGAAACGGAGGAGACCGCAGAGCCGCAGCGCAAGTTCGTCGTCTTCAGCATAGGCGAGAAAAAATTCGCCCTCCCGGCCGAAGAGGTAAAGGAGATCTCCTTCGACAATCAGATCTACTTTGTACCCTTTCTCCCTCCCTACGTGAGGGGCTATGCCAACCGCCACGGCTCCCCCTTTACGGTAATGGACGTGCAGGTCCTCTTCGAGAACAGTCCCCTCGAATCCGCCACCCTCCTCATCCTCAACATCGCTCACGAACAGCTCGCCCTCCTCATCTCCGATGTCGAGGAGATTATCAAGGTAGCGGAGAGCGAGGTGCACTCCATTGCCTCCCACGACGAGAGCAGCACGTATTTCTCGGATTCGATTAGCGTCGAGGAGACCGAGACGTTCGTTCTCTGCACGACGACATTGTTGGAACGATTGGAGCACGATATTGAGCGTATCTGACGGTACCGCGGTCAAGGTCATACGAATCGAATACGAGGAGACCTATTTTCTCATCAACCGGGCACAGAGTTCTTCGAGCATATTTGCCTCCGGACTGCGCGATATTCCCTCCTCTTACCGGTATGTACGGAGTCTCATCGAGGTAGACGGGAGTTTTTACCTTCTCTTCGACCTCGACCGGTACCTCGGCGATACCTTTGGAGTCGCACGCCTTGGCTCGGCTCAGCTGGCCGTTCTTTCAGATATAGAGCTCTTCTCGGAGACGACGGCCGAGTTTCTCCGAAGCGACTTCATCCCCGGTTTCGTCTCGCAGCGGCGAGAAGGCGAGGCTGATGCAATGTACCCGGGGGCCGAGCGCATAGCGTTTCTCATCGCCTCGAACGCGGCGGTAAAAGAGATGGAGCTATCCGATTTCGCCCCTCATCCGGCTATGGTTCAAAATCACTTGATAAAAAGAGGGGTAATGGCCGCCGGCTTCGGTGACCGGGGCGTACGCTTTCTCATCGATCTCGAGCGACTGATCGACTCGAAGGAGCTCTTACACACGGGGGGAGAGGAATGAAGCTGCTTCTGTGCGACGACTCCATCATAATGCGTAACATACTCAGGGAAGTGCTCGAAGAGCAGGGCCTAGAGATCGCCGGAGAGGCGGGAAACGGGAAAAAGGCCCTCGAGATGAACAGGAAGCTCGATCTCGATGCGATCATAATGGATATCAACATGCCGACGATGAACGGGCTCGAGGCAACGAAGGCGATAATGGAAGAGAAGCCCGTCCCGATCGTTATTTTTTCGAACGAAGTAGACAGCAAGCTCTCCTTCGAAGCGCTGCATTACGGAGCGATGGAGGTAATGCGTAAGCCCGATATGGATGCGTTCAACGACTCGCACTACGTCGATGAGTTTATCGAGACGTTACGCTCGATGGCAAAGAGGGGACTGAAGGCGAAGGGTAACAAGAAGGAGAGGGGCGCAAGAGAAATGAGCCGCCCCGTCCGCTCCCGCCCTCCGGCGGGGGCACGCTTCGAGGCGATGGTTATCGGCGCCTCGACCGGCGGTCCTCTCGCCGTAAAGGAGATCTTGCAAAAACTCCCCCCCCACTTTCCCGTCGGCATCGCTCTGGTGCAGCACATCGAGGACCGCTTCGACACCGGCTACGCGAAGTGGCTCGACGACGAGTGTGAGATCGATGTGAGAATGGCACAGGAGGGGGATTTCTTCGAACCGGGAGTGGCGTTGGTCGCTCCGGGAAACCGGCACCTCATCTGTCGCAACAAACGCCTCTACCACGACGACGGCCCGAAGTTCGAGAACCAGAAGCCGAGCGTGAACAGGCTCTTCGAGAGCAGCGCCGAGTGTTACGGCGATCGCCTGCTCGGCGTTCTCCTCACGGGAATGGGAAGCGACGGAGGAAGAGGCTGTCTGAGGATCAGAGAGGCCGGCGGATACACCGTGGTACAGGACAAGGAGTCTTCTCTCATCTACGGTATGCCGAAAGCGGCGGTCGACTCCGGTGGTGCCTCGGTAGTCCTCGGACTCGAGGAGATAGGTCCGTATGTCATCGAGTTAGTGAAAAACAATGGATGAAGAGCTGTTAGATAAATACATACGCATAATCGAAGTGATAACGGGTCTTACCTCTCCCGAGGCGAATTACTCCCAGATACGGCGGACCGTCCGTTCTTACGAGAAAAAAACCGGCTTCGACGAGGAGAAGCTCCTCTCCCGGCTATGGATCGACGGGAAACTGCAGGAGAGTTTTCTCAACGACGTACTGATAGGGGAGACCTATTTTTTTCGGGAGGTGAGGCACTTTCATGTTCTCAGGAGTGAGATCTTGCCGGAACTCCGCTCCTCATACTCCTCTCTCAAGGCGTGGAGCCCGAGCTGTTCTACGGGAGAAGAGACCGTCTCCCTCGCGATGATACTGCAGAGTTTCTGTTCCGCGTGCAACTGCTGCGATTTTACCGTCTATGCCACGGACATCAACAGCAAAGCTCTCGCTCGTTTGAGGGAGGGAACGTATCCATACAGCGCTCTCCGGCAGGACGGCAAGAGCCTTCACGAGGAACTACTATCCCGGTACAGCCTCGAGAAGGGGGAGTATACCTTCGAGGTCGACCCGAAACTGCTTTCGAAGATCGAGATACGGCGGGCAAACTTCTTCTCCGATCCCGCGGAGAGTCTCCCCGAGGGGGTGCACGTGCTCTTCTTTCGCAACACCCTCATCTACTTCTCAAAGAAGAGAAGAGAGACCCTTATCGACCGACTCGTATCCCGAATGGCCCCGGGCGGGTACCTGTTTCTCTCCTCCGGGGAGATCCCCTTTGTCGCTCATCGGGAGCTCGAGTTGAGGGAATACGCCGACGGTCATGTGCTTCGAAAGCTCGGAGCCGGCAACGGGCGGAACGGAAGCGGAATTCGGTCTGTGAGCGACAGCTCTACATCGATGTTGAGCGGAGGAGCGTAATGGCTATCAATCGAGACGCTTTTATAGGTAACTACCTCGAAGAGACCAGGGAGAATATTCGCCTCGTCGAAGACGGAATTCTCAAGCTCAAGAGAGACCCGGAAAACGAAGAGGTACTCAACTCCGTACACCGGGCTCTCCACACGATAAAGGGCTCCTCGCGGATGCTCAAGTTCATCCGGATGGAGAAGACGGCCCATGCCGTCGAAAACGTCTTCAAGGGGCTGAAAGAGGAACGCTACCTCATCGACTCCGGCTTGGTAAAACTGGTTTTTCTCGGCAGCGATCTGTTCAGAAAAGGCTCGAAGATGATCGAGAACGAGAAGAGCGACGAGGGGATGGAGATCGAGAGCTTCGTCGACGTCTGCGAAAGGGCCTATGCGAACGAGGTCTACGGGGAGGAGCTCGGCAGACTCCAACAGCAGCTCGGAGACGGCGCACTCGCAGAGGGTGTACCGGAATCCGAGGGAGAGGCTGCAGAGGCCGGGTCGGAGAGAGAAAGCACGGCGGCCGCCGAATCCCGGAAAAACGTGAGCGGAGCAGAGGCTCCGCGGGTATCCGGCAAACAGGGAGTAGGGTCCGAGTCCGGCGAAGAGGCGGAGTACCAGAGTATCAGGGTCAAATTGAGCAGTGTTGAGCACATCATCGAAGTGCTCAACAGCGTCATTATCAAACAGTTCCAATTCAAGCAGATACAGGAGGAGCTAGGCGAGGCGGAGAAGTCCTACGAGAACACCCTCGCCCGGCTGAGAAAGCTGCAGGGGAGCCTGCAGGAGGAGGGGGTATCGATCTACAGGGAGGGACAGGAACACCTCAAGAAGCTGCAGGATATCCACAAGAGCTTCGTCGAGCAGATGGCCACCCTCGAACAGAACTCCTACACGCTGCAGGAGGAGATCATGCAGCTGTCGATGCTGCCCCTCGACCTCATCCTCGGGGGCCTGCCGCGAATGGTGGAGGAGGCGGCTCTGGTGCTCGACAAAGAGGTCTCCTTCTCGATGACGGGAACGGATGTGCTGATGGACAAGGCGATCCTCGAGAACCTCAACGACCCGGTGCTGCACCTCGTGCGCAACTCGGTCGACCACGGAATAGAGATGCCGGACGAACGGGAGAAGATGAAAAAGTCCCGGGAGGGACGGCTGCGTGTTGACTGCAGCTCCGAGGGCGGTAATATCATTATCCGCATAAGCGACGACGGAAGGGGAATCGACAACGAGAAAGTGATGAGCCAGGCCTTGGAGAAGGGCCTTACCACCGAGGCCGAGCTCGAAGAGATGTCGGAGAACGACGTGTTCAATTTTATCTTTATGCCGGGTTTTTCGACCAAGCAGACGATTACCGACCTCTCGGGCCGCGGAGTCGGTCTCGACATCGTGAGGCACAACATCGACAGGGTGAAGGGCAAAATACGCGTAAAAAGCACGAAAGGGGAGGGGACCGAGTTCGTCTTGGCCCTTCCCCTCTCGCTGGCTACGGTCTCCGGCTTTTTTGTAAAGTCAGGCGGAGAGAAATTCCTCATGCCGAGCAACTTTGTACATAAGATAGTGCGCCTCCACAGGGATGAGAAGATCATGTACTACAACAAGGAGGCGTTCAAACTCGAGAATCACATCATCCCCGTCTACTCGTTGGCCGCCCTCCTCGAGAGGCCTCCGGAGAACAGGGCCGAGCATATCTACATTCTCGTAGTGGAGTCGGTAGGCGAGCGTATCGGAATCGTCGTGGACTCGATCCTCCAGCACGAGTCTCTCATCTACAAACCGGTCCCGCCGAATCTGCAGAAACAGAAGATCATACAGGGGATCGTCTTCGATGAGACCTACAGCATCATCAATATCCTCTTCATTCCCGAGCTCATAAACCGCTTCAAGCGGCTCAAGTCGATCGACATAATGGAGGGGGCCGCGAAGGGAGAGCCGACCGGCACCACCGTCCTGGTGGTGGACGATTCACGAAACACCCGAGAGATCATCAAATCCGTTCTCGAGCATGACGACTACAGGGTGGTGACCGCCAAGGACGGGATAGAGGGGCTGCAGCAGCTAAAGAACGCGCATATAGACCTCGTTATCACCGACCTCGAGATGGCGAGGATGGACGGGATAACGATGGTCGAGAACATACGAAAGGAGTCTGCCTATCAGAGTCTTCCGATCATCATTATCTCCTCGAGCGGCGATGTAGAGACTCAGAGAAGAGCCACAAAGGCCGGAGCGAATGTCTATATCGTCAAGTCGGAATTCGACCGTAACAGGCTCTTAGCCGTTACCGGTCAACTGCTGAATACGAGCTGAGACGGAGGTCTGTGTATGGCGAAAACGGTACTGCTGGTCGACGACTCCGAACTCATACGGGGGGTGGTCACCGAGCATCTCGAATCGAAGGGCTACGAGGTCATTACCGCAGAGGACGGTCTCGAGGGGATTCTCACCGTCTACACGCGGATTCCCGACATCGTGGTGACCGACGTGGAGATGCCGCGGCTGCAGGGATATCAGATGAGCCGTCTCATCAAGAGCAGACGTGGTATAAGGTCCATACCGGTTATCATGCACACCAGCCTCTCCGAGGACCGGGACAAGTTCTGGGCCTCCTCCTCGGGAGCGGACGACTTCATTACCAAGGACTTCGACAACCTCGACCTCATCGACGAGAAGATAGAGGAACTGCTCGAGAAGGCCGGGCCGCTCGAGGAGGAGACGATACGGGAAGATGCAGAGCAGATGGATGAGCCTGCGGCGATGGAGATGCTGGGAAACCTCTTCGACAAGGAGCTCTTCCAGTCGACGATACTCAACAAGCTCAGCGAAGTGGTCAAGTACATCGGCTCTCTCTCCTTATCCACTATCGAGGTGCTCAAGCTCCTGGGAAACGTGTGTGAGACCCACCTCGGGGTAATCATTCTCCTCTACCACAACGATGCGAAGGTCTACATCCTTCCCTCCGAAGAGGTTCACAAGGAGGATGTGGATAAGTTCGTCAAACTCAGCCTGCAGGACTTCCGCGCTCACAAAGGCGATGTGAAGATCGAAAGGGTCGACGAGAAGATCTACGGTATCGAAGAGCGGGAGGATTGGGAGAAGGTGAGGCTCGACGGAAAAAGGATAAGCTCCTACCACGCCGTACCCCTCAAGGGCAAGGGCGACAGCGTCATCGGGACGATCCACGTGGGGAACCTGTCGAACAACTACTTCTCCTCCTACATTACCGACAATATCGACATCTTCGCCCGGGGCGCAGGTTTGGTTTTGGAGAACTCGATCCTCTTCAACACCGTCAACGAGATGGAGAACAAGATAAAGACGATGTTTTCCAAGTTCGTGCCGCCGGAGGTCATCCAGGACCTCCTCAACCGCAGCGAGGAGGAGGAGATGCAGGTAGGAGAGAAGAGGAGCGTGGCGATCCTCTTCTGCGACATCCGCTCCTTTACCGTCGTATCGGAGAACAACTCCGCAGAGAGCATCGTAGCTTTTCTCAACGGCTTTTTCGAGAAGATGGTCGGCATCATAAAAGAGAAGGGCGGCATTATCGACAAGTTCATAGGAGATGCCATGCTCGCCGTTTTCGGTGCGCCGATAAGCTACGAGGACAACGCAGCCCGGGCTGCTACGGCGGCGGTGGAGATGTATGAGCATCTCGGGGAGGTGGATACCCGCGATCTCATCCTTCCAGAGGGGGGACTGCAGATAGGCATAGGCGTGCATGAGGGGACGGTAATTGTCGGGAACATCGGCAGCCGGGATAATTTCGACTACACGGTTATAGGCGACAACGTAAACCTCGCCTCCCGGCTCGAAGGGCTTACGAAGCACTACAAGAGTCCGGTTATCCTCTCCGACGTAGTGGCCGCAAGGGTCGAAGAGGCCTATCCGCTGCGGGAGGTGGACACGGTCAAGGTAAAGGGCAAGGAGAAACCGACGACCCTCTACGCGGTGGTAATGGGGGGCTACAACAAGATAGACGAGGATGTCTCGGGGAACTACACGAAGGGTCTTCAGATGTACAAGATGGGAAACTGGGTGACGGCGAAGGAGTATTTCAACAAGGTCCTCGAGCGCCACCCCGGCGATCATCTCTCGAAGATGTACATAGAGAGGTGCGAAGAGTTCGCCGAAAATCCCCCGGAGGAAAATTGGGGCGGGGCCGTCGACCTCGATTTCAAGTAGCCGGCTATGGCAGG
>CAYFVU010000105.1:0-4758 GCA_964346645.1 uncultured Spirochaetaceae bacterium
CTTGACCGGCGAGGAAGCCGAAGACGCCTCCTACTATGCCGACGGCGGCACCGAATAGCGTGCCCCTCAGGATCTTACCCTTCTCTTTGGCGGTCAGCCCCTCGCCGCTGCCGAAAAACGCACCGAGCACCAGCCCGAAGAGGGCCCCTTGGCTGAGGCTGAAGAGAAAGTAACTCGGAAAAACCTCCTGACGGCTGAGGACCAGCTCCATGAGGGGCCACGCGGCAACTCCGGCAAGCAGACCCAATAGGGTCAGTATGATACGTCTCAGCGCTGTTGACATCGTACTCTCCTTCCGTACATCTTACGTTTCTCTATTCCCGTTCAAGATTCTTCCTGAGGAACGAGGCGCGGATTCAGATGAAGGCTGCTCTGTTCGGGACGGATCAGAAGACTGAAGGTTTTCGCTTCGTAGCCCGGTGCATCGAAGTGAAATCGATACACCTGTCCGGTCTTCAGTCGGCGGGCGGTCTCGGACCCCCAACTCATGCGCCGTCCCTCCGCGTCCTCTACCACTATCTCCGTTTTTGCGGTGATGTTCTCCCATGTCTCTCGATCCTGTACGAAGAAATCGATCTTAAGGGGAAGCGAATCACTAAGCCCATAGTGGAATTCCAGCACACGACCACCGCGCGTGTTGATATTCCGTTTCTGTATGCTCCTCGGCTCTAGGTAGAAGCTCTTCCAATAGAGCGTGTTCTCTATCTGCAGTTTGATGCGGTACTCATCCTCCGGCAGATAGAGCCTTCGACTGCGGAAGCGCAGTCTCTTATCCCCTTCCTCATCGGACGAATCGATCGGTGAATCGTCCGGCGAATCGACAGGCGAAAACCTGAGCGGTTCGAGATCCATCTCCTCCGCGTTGTCCACGGTGTCGGTGAACATCCAGCCCCGGACGTAGTAGTCCTCAGCGGGCTTGTACGCCTCGTCGATGATGACTCGGAACGAAATCGCCCCGTACTCCTCCGGCTGAAACCACTCGTGGTAGTAGCCGAGAGAGTAGAGGACGCCCCCTGCGGCTACGGCAAGCACGGCTGCGGAGAGGAGTAGGGCCGCAACGGTTTTGAATCTTGACCGGCGATGATGCCGGACGGGCTCGACCGTTGCCCCCTCCACCGCCTGCTGCAGCTGCAGCCGATAGGTTTCGAGCCTTCTGTTTCGAAAGAACCGGTGCAGGAGCTTGAGGATGTCGTCGAGATCTTGAAAGCGTCTCTTTCTCTTCGGATGAATGCTCTTCTTTATGATCCTGCGTACGATTCTGTTGACCTTTGGATTGTATCTCTTAGGGTGGGGATACTTGCCCTTTTGGATTGTTGCCACAAGATCTGCGGAGAAGCCTCCGGGAAAGGGTTTCTTCCCGGTAACCGTCTCGTAGAGCAGCACTCCCATCGAGTAGATGTCCGCCCTCTTGTCCACAGCTCTCGTGTTCTCGAACTGCTCCGGTGCCATGTAGGCGGGCGAGCCGAGGGTCATTCCCTCGCGAGTCAGCCCGCTCTCGGAGTCCTCCACGGAGGTGGCGATGCCGAAATCGACAAGCTTTACCTCGCCCCCCTTCGAGAGCAGAATATTCGCCGGCTTGATATCCCGATGCACCACGCCTTTCTGATGCGCGTACTTGAGGGCCTTGCATGATTGGTAGAGGATATAGAGGGCCAGCTCGTTCGGTAGGTACCGTTCCCGACGTATCAGCTGCTCGAGAGAAAGACCGTCTATGTATTCGAGCACTATGTAGTGGCTTCGCCCCTCTTTGAAGTGGTCGTAGACATCGACGATGTTGTCGTTGCGGAAATCCATCAGGAGGCGGGCCTCGCGGCGGAATCTCTCGACGAAGTCGGGATTGCCCCGGAGGGTCAGTTTCTTGAGAATGACGGGCCGCTCGAGGGTGGGGTGAACGCCCTTGTACACCGCTCCCATTCCGCCTTGGGCGAGGAGCTCGCTTATCTTGTACTTACCGATGCTCTCCGGTGTCTTTGCCATACGACTCTTCCCTCTATAGACTCTCGAGGGTTCTCAACGTCTCCTCGTTGTTCTCTTGAATTACCACTATATCATTGTCCGGGTCGGGTGCCCTCCCCGGATACAGAACGGCAACGCTGTAACTCCCCGGATTGTGCAGCTGAACGTACCTGTCGTGCGCTCTCAGCTCGTAAATGCCCGGAACCGGACGGTGTCCGCCGAAGTATCTTGCCTGTTCCGGCGAGGTGCAGAACTCCTCTATCATCTGCTCGACGCCGCCGTCATCGGCGCCATCGTTCGGGGTCCATGTCAATCCGAGTACTACCTCCTCGCTTTCACGATACCCGACGACTTCCTCGATGCTGAAACTGCGCTCCGGCTCTGCGTGGGAGATCATGAAGGTATCGTCAGCCGCAACGAGCGGGAGCTCGTGCTCGAACTCGGCGTAGGTGTGGAGGAACTCCTCGTCGTAAAACTTCAAGATCCACTCCTTTACCATCTCTCCCTCGTAGGAGAATTTCCTGAAGGGATGGTTTCCGCGGCCCTCTTCGTTGAGTATGTTCTCATGGTTGCCCTTGAGAAAGTGAAAGGACCTCGGATTCTGCGTTTTCAGCCGCATCACCATCTCCATCAGACCCAGGCTTTCGGACATCTCCTCATCCATGGCGGAATGTCGACGGTACTTTCCGGCGAACTCCTTGAATGCCCGTTTCCAACGTTCGGCACCCCGTGATTCTGAGTGAAAACCGTCACCTACACAGACGAGCTGCAGCTCTTCACGCTGCAGGAGGTTTCCGACGGTATCTTCTCCTATGCGGAGGGCCAAGACATGGAGAAGAAACCAAGTCCGACCGTGGAGATCCGGAACGACTACCGTCGGCCTGGTGCCGAGGCGGATGAGACCACCGGGCCTTCCCCGGCTATCGCGGGGGCGGATGAGTTGATCCTCGTCTCTCAAAATCTCAGAGGTCTGCTTCACCAGCTGGTAGTAGGCCTCCCTTTGCGGGAGGCCGCCACGCTCTACGATCTCCACTATGCCGTGCATGGGGATGGTACTTTGAGCTCACTCACTCTTGAATGATGGTTTTGTTTACTTCGATGAAGTCATCGGTGAGCATCTGAGTTACCTCGGCGAGGAGCTCCTCTTGCTCCTCCTCTTCCATATCCTCTACGATGACGGCGATTTTGAAAATTGGTGAGCTCTTCTTTATCGGCCCGTTGGTGAAGGCTGCTCCCTCGTCGATCTGCACGTCGTCTGCCAGATCGGTAGCCTCGGCTTCCGCCGATTCGGGCACATCGTTTCGAACTCCGATGCTGAAGTAGGCGACGAAGCGTCCCTCCTCGCCTTTTGGCCCGAGACTGATGAGACTGCCGGAGTAGGTCATGAGGAGAGCACCTCGCTCGTCATCGGCGGAAAACTCCTCGACCTGTTCCATGTCGCGCTCCTCGGCCTCCTTTTCGAAGGACTGCAGTTTGTCCTCCCATCCGCTGACGAGTGTTTCGAGCGACTCTTCCGTGTCGGGTAATCCGGCGGTCTTTACCAGCTGCTGTATGTGTTCTCGGATTTTCTCATTGAGATCTTCACTTCCCATAATCTTATCTCCTTTCTGTATTCGGTAGTTAGATGATGTCTCTACACACTTCTGAATTTAATACGTTAATGGCAGGATTTCCAGCGTAAATTAGGTTAAACTGACAATATGGAAGTAAATAAAAAACAATCACACAACCTCCCTGAGGAAATCAAACGACATCTACGGCAATTGATCGGCAGTACGGGACTTTCGGACACTGAAGAGAGCTACGAGAGGCTGGCCGCCGCGTGGATAGAGAAGGAGCGGCTCTTCACCGGACAGACGGAGGCCCTCGATATGCCGGCAGCCGAAGCCGTACCGAAGGATGATGCACGGGGTTTGATGCTCTTGACCAGCAGCGGGTCGCTCCTGAGTCTCTGGCCGGTGCGCGATGGGCGCGAGGTGGAATACGCGAGCATATCGCTGCGGAGCGATGTTCCGGAGATAGTGAAGGGTTCGGGGGTTGAGCTGACGGAAGCGGTCGAGCTGGGCAAACCGGTGGTATTGAAAGGCGCTCCGATCAAGAAGACCTCCTCCGTGTATAAAATAGCGGTCTGTCATGCCGAGCTCGGTATGGAGGAGCAGGAGAAGCGCATACGAGAGGCGACCATCTTTCTTACCAACGGATTTGCACGGATAAATCGGCAAACGAAGGAGCCGGATAACGGTCCCGTAGACCATTTCAACAAGCAGTCCATAGTAGCCTATATCGCAAAACGCAGCGGACTCACGCAGAAGCAGGTACAGCAGGTAGTCGACGATTACCTCTCTATGATAGAGACCGGCGTACTCCTCGGCGAGACGGTGAACATGGGACGAATCGGCAGGATTTATGTCAAACAGCGTCCGCCTCAGAAGGCGAGAGTAGGGAGAAATCCCGCGACGGGCGAGGAGATCACCATACCTGCAAAACCTGCCCAGGGTGTCCCGAAATTCTCCTTCTCGAGCCACCTGAAGGAGAGGGCTGCCGAGGTCGAGCTCGACGAAGACGGGACCGATGAATTGTCGGATACAGAATAGAAGCTCTCTACGCTGAATATCATTGAAGAAAAACAATATACTTGGCATAGTTATCGTCGGGAGGAAAGTGAATTATGTCCACAGTCTTGTTTACCGATATGCAGGCCGACTTCGGCAATTCCATGGAGGCGAAGTTTCGCAAGCTGCTCAAGAAAGCGGGCTATTTCGAAAAAATCAAGGAGGGTGAGCTCGTCGCGCTCAAAGTCCA
>CAYFVU010000105.1:4858-11528 GCA_964346645.1 uncultured Spirochaetaceae bacterium
GCGGGAGAGCAAGCATGAGTAGCCGCGATGGCTGGGAGCGGTGCGGCTTCTTTCTCGAGGGAGAAAAGCGGTGGCAGGGCTTCAGAGCCAAGCCGGGAAGCCATGACGACGGGGATTTTCACGGCCCCTTTCTCGGAGGAATAGGGACCGGGAGCTTCAGCCGTGACATCTATGGACGGTTTTCCCGATGGAATCTACAACCCGGCTGTCACCTCCACGAGGTGATCCCACAGGCGCAGCTGCTCTGCCAATATTCGGATGTGTGCGGTGCCGAACGTGCCGGGGTGCGGCCGGCCGCCACCCGATTCATAGGCGTCGGCACCCCTCCCTCGTGGGAGGGCTATACGCCTTCATTCGGTGGTTTTCCCGAAGAAACGCGCGACTATGCGGCCCTCTTTCCCAGGGTGCGGGAGCGGTACAGCGATCCCGATTTTCCCCTCGAGCTCAACCTCGACTCCTGGTCTCCCCTCGTGTTCGGCGATTATGAGGCCTCTTCTCTTCCTGTCGTGTTCTTTTCGGTCAATGTGGTAAACCGAACCAAACAGGAGCTGTGGAGCGATTTCGCGCTGTTCTGGCCGAATCTGCTGGGGTGGAGGGCCCCGATGCGTACGACGACGGACCTGGGAGGACGCGCGTGGCCCGGGCATGGCCATTCGGGCAACAGCAACCGACCATTTTATGGCGGCCTGAGTGCCTCTGCACAGATGGCTGGAGCTTATCACGAAGTTCGGGGTTCCCCGGGCGGCGCATCGGAGGGAATCGGGGTGCTGCAGGAGAGGAATCCACATCTGCCCGTTGCACGCGACATGGAGGGACAGGTTGCAGTGTCGGTTCTCGGACCGAGGAATGGAAGGTACAGCATTCAAGCGTGTATGAAGGCCGATCAAAATGCCCTCGGAATTCCTGCAAAAGAGCAGTTGTACACTCAAGCATGGGCTCAGGAGTATTTTGTCGGTCATGGGCTGTTGCCGGGAGCTGAAGAGACGTGGACGGCCCATTGGCACGAGGCTCTCTCATCGGCAGTCCACGGGGGAGTGCGGCTTTCGCCCGGAGAGCGTACGCAGTTGCATTTCAGTCTCGTGTGGGACATGCCCCTGGTGCTCTTCGGCGACGGGAGGAGGTGGGAGAAGCGATATACCTCTCGATTCGGTGTGGACGGGCGCAACGCCGAGAAGATCACACGTTTCGCCTTCGATTATCGGGAAGAGTGGTGGAGCCGCATCGAGGCCCAAACCTCGGAGCTTATCTCGAACCCGGACCATGATGCACGCCTTGTTTCGAGCTCGAACTCGAGTAGAGAAAAGAGTGAAGCGAATAGGGGTGAGGGCGTCTTACCTTCCGATAGAGTGAGTGCGGCGATGCTGAACGAACTCTTCTTCCTTACAGGAGGAGGGAGCGTTTGGACGGCGAAGGAGCATGGTACAGACACAGATGCTGGTCTGACGAAATCGGAGGATGTGCCGGGACGAGCGAGCGGCCCTGCAGTAGCATCGTTTCCGGAACCGCGGCTCGGCGGTGGGGAGCACTTCGCCCTGCTCGAAGGCTATGACAACGGCTACTACTACTACAGCACTATCGATTTGTGGGTCTACGCCTTTCCGGCGTTCGCACGCACCTGGCCGCGACTCGCCGACCTCGTCTTCGATGACTATCTAAAAAGCGCTGCGGTTTCAGATCCGACTCCCCGCATCGTCTATCGCGAGATGGAGGAGAAGCAGATTCTGCGAAAGAATGCCCTGCCTCATGATCTCGGCAATCCGATGGAAGACCCGTGGCACAGATTGAACGGCTACACGATGCGAGACGATCCGAATGTATGGAAGGACAGGAGCCCTTCATTCATCATCAGCACGTATCTCCACAGAAGAATATGCGGCAGGACCATAGACCGGCGGGAGTACGAAATACTCATGGGGATCGGGAGGACAATCCTCGACTCTGGATCTCTCTGCAAGGGTGTGCCTCTTCACTCGGAGTTCGGTGACAATACCTGGGACGCCCTGCAGCTTCGCGGCTACAGCAGTTACAGCGGAGGGTTGAGCATTGCCTCCTATGCCGCTCTCGCCTCGTTGGCACGGTCGTACGGAGACGAGTCTGCGGCCGAGGAGTATGATGAGTACTTTCGCAGCGGCAAGGAGCTGCTCGAGACACAGCTGTGGAACGGGAAGTTCTACCAAACCGACAGTGCTGGACGGTACAGCAACTGCGTGATGACCGGCTCGCTCATAGGCCCCTTCTACGCTTCGCTCGCCGGGCTCGGGCCCTTGCTGCCGGTCGAACGCATAGTATTGCATCTCAAATCGGTCTTTGCATACAACTTTCTCGGTTATATGGAAGGGGAGGTTGGTCCGCTCTTGGTCAACAATGAGACATCGAGCCGTTTCTATCCTGACGGAGGAGAGGAGCTGCAGATAAACGAGGTGATCGTTGGTTCGGCCTGGCTCTACTGCGGTATGCTGGCCCACTTCGGATTGCACGAGGAGGCGCGTCGAGTGGGGGAGAGCATGCAAAAGCTGCAGTACGAGAGGGCGGGCCTCCAGTTTCGGACTCCCGCCGCCTGGGACGGCGAAAACCGCTTTCGTGCGCCGCTCAATATGCGGCCGCTCGCCGTGTGGTGGAATATGGTATAATGAGATAGTATTGGTAGAGAAATGGAGTCGGTTTTGTTGAATGACGGAAGAGGAATAGAGGAGGGGCTGTATGAGCGATGGCGGTTTTTTCAGAACGTACTACGGGTACGATGAGCAGAAGCTGAAGAAGATATCACCATATCCCCTCGATGTGGTAGAGGGGGATATCGATCTCTACTATCGCATTGCGCTCGATCTTTACGGTTTCATTGAAGAGAGGGCGACCGAGGGCGGAGTTGCCAACGTGATACTCCCCGTAGGCCCGGTATTCCAATACCGACGATTCCGAGAGATCCTGCAAAAAAGGCCACTCGACCTTTCGGGGCTGAACTGCTTCTTCATGGATGAGTACCTGAGTTCCGAAGGTACGCTGATTCCTGCTGAACACCCGCTCTCCTTTCGGGGTTTCATAGAACGGGAGTTCCTCACGCCGCTCGAGCAGGCCGGTGCATTGAGGAGAGAGCAGGTGCGTTTCCCCGATCCAAAGCAGCCGCTCCGGTACGACGAAGAGCTCGAAGCACTCGGAGGTGCCGGGCTGTGTCAAGCAGGTGTCGGCATCAACGGCCATCTCGCATTCAACGAAGCCGCAGAGATGGGTGAGAATGGAAAAGCGCGGATGTCTACGGAAGAGTTTTCGGCGTTGTCTACCCGGGTCGTCGAACTCTCCGCCGAGACGAGAATTACCAACTCCCACACGGCACTGTCGGGAGCATATGAATATATGCCGCGTCGAGCAGTTACGATCGGGATGGCCTCAATCCTGAAATCCGAGCACGTGAGGGTCTACATGAATCGTCCGTGGCAGCGCTCGGTAGTGCGTAAGGCCCTGTGTGAGGAGGTTTCGGCCGCTTTCCCGGTTACGCTCTTGCGTGCTCATCCCGATGTCGCCTGCATCGTCACCAGCGATGTAATTAGTTTACCCGCCTTTTTCCTCGCATAGCAGAGGCGGCCTTCCTTGTACGACGCGCATCTGCACTTCGGAGATACCGGGAGGTTGGGAGAGCTCATCCGCTATTGTAGCAATAACGCTTTAGCGGGAGCAGCGCTTGTCTCGCTTCCCTCTCCGGGATGGATAAATTTCAATCCGGAGGTTCTCTACGCGAAGTACTCCTATCCGGAAAAGTTTTGGGCCTTTGCCGCTCTGGAACACGAATATCCGGCGCGAAGATCAGGGAGCAGGACTGGAAACGGCCTCGCGTCCCCGGATCTCGGAGAACAGGTGCGAGAGCTCCGTGAGATCGGGTGCGATGGAATAAAGGTCTGGAGTGGGAAGCCGAGTTTTCAGAAGCTGACGGGGCTGACCATCGATGGCCCGGAGTTTTCCGAGCTCTACTCGACTGCCGCCGAAGTGGATATGCCCGTACTTCTCCATGCGGCGGACCCTCTCGAGTTCTGGGAGCACGACTATGCCGAAAACGGCGAGTGGAAGGATTTCGAGGCCTATCTTGCCCAGGCCGAGACAGCGGTTGCCGAACACCCCGATACCACATTTATCTTCCCGCATCTGCTCTTCCTCGCTCAGGACTTGCAGCGGTTACGCGGTCTCTTGGACGATTATCCCAATATGTGCCTGGACATCAGCCCCGGCATGTACTACTTCTCTCATCTCTCAGCACAAGGAAACGCCGCGGTAGACTTCTTCGACGAGTATGCAGGCAGGATCATGTTCGGCACCGACATCATCCTCTTTCCGACCTCATATTCTCTGCTCCCCCATATGGACGAGGATTTGCTGTACCAGCGGTTCTCTTTGCTAAATGATTTCTTTTTCAGGGGAGCGAGTGTGGCGGATCCCTTCCAACTCGCAGAAAGAGGAAAGGAGATGCTCTCTGCGCCGATGCTGTCGGAAAAGGCGCATGAAGGCTTGCGAAGGGCTGCCTTTCTCAGGCTATTCAAGGGGGGCACTCCCCGGCAGCTCGATTTTGAACGGCTGAAGCGCTACCTGGGAAAATTTCCCCGTTCCCACGAGTTTACAATGAGTGAAATAAGGTGAATGTATAAACATAATCTTCCTGACCCTCATGTACACCGGAGCGAGCTTCGTTCAGGGGGTGACAGGCTTCGGTTTCGGGCTCTACTCCGTACCGTTCGTTAGCTGGCATGGTCGGGAGCGTCGCCGTCCGGGCTATCTTCTCATTGCTCATTCTGGGAATCTATCTTATACTGAAAAACGGCTCGGGGTTTATACTCGATATCCCGGAGAACTAATAAGGGGGTGGATGCGGATTGGTGAGAGTTGGACAACGTTTCGGAGAATCCGGGGTACTATAACCGCAGAGTACTTTTTGTTTGACAACTCGGAAAATCCATGGTCTACTTACTTATAGAAAGAAAATAAAACTAAAAAGGGGTGCGAAATGAAAAAGCTAGTTTTTCGCAGTGTAATGATTGCCCTCGTGGCAATGGTAGCGGTGTCCGTGGTGTTTGCCGGCGGACAGAAAGAAGGAGGCGAAGGAGAAGAGATCGTCCTCAACTGGCCCTGCATCTGGGTTGGTGAAGACGCGAAGGCCGATGCGGTTCGAGAGATCGTTGACAACTTCAACGAGGAGAATGACGGCAGGATCCAGGTAAAGATCGAGGAGATGCCCTCCTACGACGTCTACGACAAGAAGATCCTCGCCCAGGTCTCCGGCGGAGAGGTTCCCGACATCTTTACTCTCAAGTGGAATCCCGACACCAGGGACTTCTACTCCGGCAACATCCTCGTCGACTTTGCAGAGGAACTCGGTGCGGGCTGGGAAGATCAGTTCAGCTCCAGCGTCCTCAACCAGGTCGCCATCGACGGACAGATAAAGGTAATTCCCTATACTCAGGCGATAACGCCGATCTGGTACAACGCCGATCTCTTCGAGAAGGCCGGTATCGACGGCTTTCCCGAGACCTATGAAGAGTTCTGGGACGCCTGCGGCAAGCTCAAGGACATGGGCGTGACCCCCACCAGTCAGATGACCGGCGGCGCCAACGCATGGACCAGCATGCTCTGGTACAGCCACATCATGGCCAGCGTCGGTGGACCCGATGTATGGGAGAAACCTCTGAGCGACCCTGTATATGTTGAAGGCGCGAAGATCCTCAAGCAGCTCTACACCAACGGCAATACCACCAAGGACGCCATCGGCGGCGGACCTGAGATCCCCTCCGGCCACTACCTCGCAGAGCGCACCGCGGTCTTCTGCAACGGTCCCTGGTTCATCGGAAATATCCGGGACAACGCCCCCGAGGTCTACGAGAGCACCGAGCTTGCATCCGCTCCCCAGGCGGAGGGCGGCGAAGCCGGCGCACAGATCGGCTTTATCCAGACCGTTCTCGCCTCCGGCGCCACCGATCCGGAGCGCAGAGCTGCGGCGATCAAGTTCCTCAAGTATATGACCAAGGCGGAGAATGCGAAGAAGATCTCCCTGGAGTCCGGTGCGCTCATGTCTGTCGACGTGAAGCTGGGTGCCGACGACGAGCTCGATCCGCTGCAGAAGAAGTTTATCGAGGTGCAGCAGGAGGCTTCCTTCATCAACACTCACCTCGCGGCAAACTTCCCCGCATCGGTCGTGCAGGAGTTCGGCGCGGCTCTTGATCAGATGGCTCTCGACAGAGCAACTCCCGAAGAGTTCGTTCAGATGCTCGAGGATGCCAATCAGTAAGTCGTGAGCTAAAAAAAAGCAACATCAACGAACGGGGGCCTTCAGGGCTCCCGTTCGATTTTTCCTTCTCCGGTACATCCGAATCCGGTAGATACCTGCACAAAGGAAGATGTGTATGAAAACCACTAGAATGAGTACCTGGAAGAGCAACTGGAAGGGGATAATTCTCTTTCTTCTGCCAATGGGGGTGATGTATATTACCTTTTTCGTGTATCCTTTCATCTTCGTCTTTATCTCGAGCCTGACGGAGTGGAACGGTATTAGCGCCATGGAGTATCATGGGCTCGCGAACTACAAAAAACTACTCCGAGGCGCTACTACACAGATAGCTATTCGCAACAACATCTTTTGGGCGCTCTCCCTCGGATTTCTGCAGGTGGGCTTTGCGGCGATCATCGCCTTTAT
>CAYFVU010000106.1:0-11445 GCA_964346645.1 uncultured Spirochaetaceae bacterium
CCGCCCATTTGGTCCCCGCCCATGCCGGGGAAACCTCCTTGCTGCTGTCCGCCGTACGTTTGCTGCTGTCCGCCGAAGCCGCCCTGGCCTTGCTGCTGTCCGCCGAACATCTGCTGTCCGCCGAAGCCGCCCTGGCCCTGCTGCTGCGCTGCCTGTCCTTGCTGCGGGGCCGCCTGCTGCTGTTGCTGCCCCATACCTGCGGCCTGAAGTATCGACTGAACAATCTGCATGTCGAAAACCTCGATCATTTCCGAGGTCTCCATGTCGTCCACGGTTATCGGATAGCTCACCTTCACTGCTTGGCCGGTGGGCGCACTCACTTCGGAGGCGGAAACCGACTTAGTCTCTCCCGGCTCGTTCATTACCGTCGTTCCCACCAGATCTCCCAAACCGGTGGCGGCGGAACCGGCGAGCGTGTTACCCGCCTCGTCTATTGCCGAAAGAGCCGCATCGTTGAGCTCGACCTCCCCCTGTCCCATCATCTTTCCTGCGATAGTGGTGGCTACGTCCTCGGCCAGGAGGTAGGAGTGAAAACCCGTCATTCCTTCGGAGTAGGGAATCTTTATCTCGACCATCGAACCGGGAAGAGTCGAGCCGATCTGCCCCTCGTCGACGACCTCGACTGTCGGAGCCTCTATGGTCACGTTCTCTCCGATCATTCCCGACAGATTGGATGCCTGAGAACTCGATATCTCTCCCAGCACCTGGGAGAGCTTCTGCTTCTGTTGGTCGTTGAGCCCTGTAGCTCCACCACCGCCGGCTGGTGAAGAGTCCTGCCCTCCTCCGAGGTCCATGTTGCTTCCCTGCAATAATGCATCAATTTCGTCTTGTGAGAGAGAACCTTCACTCATCACTCTTCTCCTTCTTCGGCCACGAGCTCCTCGAACTCGTCCTTAGTTATTTCTTCCAGCTTCTTTGTAACCTGCACTGCCAGCTTGTTTCTCACTATTCCGGGACGACAGAGGAACTTCTTTCTGTTGCCGATCTTCAGTGTCATCTGATCCGTGGTGCGAACGTTGGGGAACCTCACCACGTCTCCTCTGCGCAGGCTGAGCACATCCCGTACCGTCAACTGCATGCTCCCGATTTCTGCGAGAACCGGCACCTCTATGCTCGAAAGGCTGTCCTTGATCGTATTGAGATTCTCCGTGGTCGCCCCGCTGCGCACCGAGGAGTACATGTACTGGGCCGAAAGCTTCGAGATGATCGGCTCTATGGTGAGGTAGGGAATACAGAAGTTCATCATTCCCTCTACCTCTCCGATCTTCATCTCGAGGCTCACCAGAACAACCATCTCCGTCGGCGGCACGATCTGCGCGAACTGCGGATTAGTCTCGATCTGTCCGAGCCGCGGCCGCAGGTCGATTACCTGGCTCCAGGCCTCGCGGAGGTTACCGAGCATGCGTACGATGACTCCTTCCATGACCGCCTGCTCTATATCGGTCGATTCTCTGTTCACCTTCGTGCTCTCGCCCTGACCTCCGAACACCCGGTCGATGATGCTGTAGGTGATGCTCGGGTCTATCTCGAGTATCGCCGAACCCTTGAGCGGGTCCATGTTGATGATACCGAGGATGGTCTGGTTCTGCAGCGAACGTGTGAACTCCTCGTAGGTCAGCTGATCCACCGATGCCACGTGCACGTGCACCATGCTCCGCAGCTGTCCGGAGAGAGCCGTGGTGGTCAAGCGCGCAAAGGTCTCGTGCATGATGGAGACGGTGCGGATCTGCTCTTTAGAGAACTTGTCGGGACGCTTGAAGTCATAGATCTTGATCTTGCGTTGATCGGTTGCAGCGGCGGTTTGCGTGCTAGACTCCGCCTCTGCGCCTCCGGTCGATATCGCGGTGAGTAGTTGATCTATTTCGTCCTGCGACAGTACCTCGTTCATAAGCTCAAAACTCTATCACATTGAATTGAAGGAAGGCGATCTGTTTGACCGCATCCTTCATGCTCATCATCTGGTTGATCTCGGCCTTCAGCTTCGCCTTTATCTGCTCCTCGTTTTCAGGACCGAGCTCGGAAGCCTTGTACCTCGAAAAGAAACGGCGCATTATGTCGACGATCTGCTCCTTGCGGGCGATGAGCTCGGTCTGCACCTTCTTGTTCTCCTTCTCGTAGCCGAGCTTCGCATCAATTATGACCGTGTGAGGATTCTCGTCTGCGGTTCGGCTGCGTATCTCCTGAATGTCGTACCACGAGCGTATGGGGACCTCCGCCGTATATTCCGGTGAGGGAGAGGGGTAGGCGCCTGCCTGCGGCCCCCTGTCGAGAAATCGAACCGTGATGACTACTACGGTAACGATGAAGATGATTGCCGCCAATCCGAGGGCTACGTACTTGAGTATCTTGAGCAGGATCGCGGGTATGAACCCACCTTTTTTTTCGCTCTCCTGTTCCGGTGATTCGTCTATACCTTCCCCGGAAAAGACTTCATCATCTGCCATCTAATCCCCCAGTCTAATAAAATTCTATCAAAAGAACCGTATTATTGCAAACTAATATTTCGCACATAATCGCTCATCTATCGAGTCCGCCTACAAATGGCCCTCAGAAAGAATGACGATATCCACCCGCCTGTTATATGCCCGTCCCTCCTCGGTCTCGTTGGAGGCGAGGGGCACCGTGTCTGCGAAACCGGCAACCTGGAACTGCTCTTCCGAAACACCGAAATCCACCAGATAGTGGAGCACGTTCGTCGCCCTCGCCGTCGATAGTTCCCAGTTTGTTTCATACCGACCCTGCGGATCCGTGGGTATGGCGTCGGTGTGCCCTTCGATCCTGAACTTCCTCCCCTCCATCGACTGGAGGAGATTCGAGACATTCTGCAGGGTATCCCTCGTCTGTTCGATCTTTACCTCCGCGCTCGCCGGTTCGAAGAAGGAATCTCCTGCAAGGCTGATAATGAGCCCGCGCTCGTCCAGCTTGACGCGGACCATCTCCGACTTTATCTCGGGCTGGAACTGGCTGACTGCCGTTCTCCTCGCCTCGTCGAGGGAGCGTCCCCGCTGGGTCGAGGGGAGGCTCATGACCGTGTTGCCCATCTCTACGAGCTGACCGGTGGCCTGAAGTGTCATGCCGCCGGAGCGCAGTCCCAAACCGTTGAAAGCGGCGAGGATGAGCTTTATCTTTACCCCATCCACCGTTGCGGTAGTATACATCATAACGAAAAAAGTAAGAAGAAGCGTCACCATGTCGCCGTAGGTTGTCATCCACTCCGGAGCACCTTCGGGGGGACACTTCTTCTTTTTTCTTCTCTGGTCGCCGGCCATTCTTCCCCCTACTCCGTGCTCAGCACCTCGCTCATCTCTTCCTTCATTCTCGGATCGAGGAATGAGAGGAGCTTCTGCTTGAGGATGGTCGGGTTGTCGCCTGCCTGTATGGAGAGGATTCCCTCCACCATTATGTCCTGGAGCAGACGCTCCTCCTTGTTTCTGTCCTCGAGCTTACTCGAAAAAGGGATGAGTACGGCATTCGCAAAAATCGAGCCGTACATCGTAGTGATGAGCGCGAGGGCCATACCGGAACCGATGGCATCCGGATCGTCGAGGTTCGCCAGCATCGCGATCAGTCCTGCGAGCGTACCTATCATGCCGAAGGCCGGGGCTAACTTGCCCCAGTCCTGAAATATCTTGATTCCCGTCTCGTGTCGCGACTCTATCTGATCTACCTCGGTGTAGAGCACCGTCTTTATTATCTCCGGATCGGTGCCGTCGACCACGAGCCGGATCCCCTTCCTCAGGAACTCGTCGCCGACCTCTTCGGCGTCGTCCTCAAGGGCCAGGAGTCCCTCACGGCGCGCCTTCTCGGCGAAGCTCACCAGGTTCTGTATGGTCCGCTGCAGCTCGTTGTTTGGAACCCTGATGACAATGTTGATATAGCGCATTATTCCCAGCACCCGGGGAAGCGGATTCGCGACCATGACGGCGGCAAAGGAGCCGCCTATGACCATCAATATCGACGGGATATTGATGTATATGGCGAGTCCCGAACCGCCGAGTATCATGGACATCAGGATAAATCCTAAGCCCGCTGCTACACCACCTATCGTTGCTGGATCCATCCGTACTACTCCTCGTTCTTGAAGGCCCCTATGAGCCTTCTGTATTCCACGATGCGCCGAAAGACCGTCTGATAGTCCTCTTTGGCCACCAAATGCTTTCCGGAAAGCATCACGAGAGTGGTGTCCGGATTACTTTCGATGTACTCTATAAGGTGGGGATTCACATAGTATACTCTCCCGTTCAGCTGTGTAATCTCAATCATCCACTCTCATCCCTTTTCTACTACCTCTTCAGCGTGAGGAGTTCCTGCAGCATCTGGTCCGAAGTCGTGATCGACTTCGAGTTCGCCTGGAACCCTCGCTGAGTTACTATCATATCGGTAAACTGTTCTGCAAGATCAACGTTACTCATTTCGAGCGCTCCCGCTATTATCTTGCCTTTACCGGCGACCTGAGACTCGCCGATCCTCGCTTCGCCTGAGTTGATCGTCTCGACGTAGGTGTTCTCCCCTGCCTTTTCCAAGCCGCCCGGGTTGGTGAAGCTCGACATCGCAATCTGACCGAGGGAGCGATTCGTGCCGTTGGAGTACACGCCGGTGATAACTCCCGACTGGTCTATCTTGAAGGATTCCAGATAGCCCATGGGATACCCATCCTGGCTGAAGGCCTTGGTTGAGCTCCTCTCTGCAAATTGGGTGGTGGACTCGACCACGCTTCCCGCCTCACCGAGGGTGAGCTGGAAGTTCTGACGCACCTGCTCTCCAGCCTCCGGGGTGGTGCCGAGCACATCGAATCCTACGTTTACCTGCAGGGTTCCCTCATTTACGATGTCGCCCTGCGCGTCGGTGACATTCTGCAGGGTGCCGAGGTTGTTGAACTCCACTACGAAGGTGTTGGTGTCGTTGTTCGCCTCGCCCACGTCTGCAATGGTGTTCGTCGGCTCTTCCGCGTCGGGATCGATTGTGATCTCGCCCTGCCACTGGTTCTGGGTTCCCGCCACACGGGTGAAGTTGATACGCATCGTGTGGGTGTTACCGAAGGAGTCGTAGACCGTCTTGTCCACACTCCAGGTTCCCTCGCGTGTGTCCGCCGCCGCTGCGCCGGGCGGAATTAGCGGCGTTCGCTTGTCGAGGTTACAGGCGAGTTCCACCTCGCTGGTCGCGGAGGCGGGGTCCTTGCTGCCTATGGGGATGTTCAGATCGCCCACATCGGAGGCGGTGTTGATGAAGGTCTGGCCGTCTACGGTTTCCGCTTCCCAGCCCTGCACGCGCAGTCCGTTGGCCGGGTTGACGAGGGTGCCGTTGGCATCCAGCCCGAAGGCTCCCGCTCTGGTGTGGAACTCCTTGTTCCCCTTTTGCAGGATGAAGAAACCGTCTCCCTGTATCGCCACATCGGTAGTCACGCCTGTGGTCTGCAGAGAGCCCTGGGTGTGGATGGTGTCGATGGAGGCAACGTTCATCCCGAGACCCACTTGCTTCGGATTGACGCCCCCGACCTCGTCTGTAGGCCGGGCGGCTCCAGCCATCGTTTGAGACAACATGTCCTGGAAGTTCACTCGGCCCTTCTTGAAGCCGGTCGTGTTCACATTGGATATGTTGTTACCGATGACGTCCATCCGAGTCTGATGGTTCTGTAGTCCGGACACACCGGAGTAGAGTGATCGCATCATTGTGCTGCCTCCTTGTTTACCACTGTCTCTACCTTCTCATAATCGTAGTATTGGCCCCCCACCTTCACCTGCGGGTGGTCGGTACCGGAGACCTCTTCCACTACTCCCGAGGTCACGTGTTCTCCCTCCCGAATTTCCACGTGCTTTCCGAGTAAGTCCAACGCATTTCCTCTGTCGATGACGCCCGCGAGTTTAGAGAACTTGCTCGCCATGTTGGTCATCTGCTCGAGGGATGAAAATTGAGCCATCTGTGCGATGAATTCCTTGTCCTTCATCGGGGAAGTGGGGTCTTGGTGTTTGAGCTGGGTGATGAGCAGTTTGAGGAAGTCATCCTTTCCCATCTCCTGCTGCATCTTCGGACCCGTCGTTCCCATGGCCTTGTTCGCCGCGTCCACCTGCATTTCCGTCTTTGCTCTTTGGGACGCCGAAAGCATCGCTGAAAAATCCATTTCTGTTCCTCCGTTACACTACCAGGTCGACGATCTGCTCATTCGACCATTGACTGCCGACCTCCGGCACGTGGTCCTCGAGGCTCTGCACGGCCTGTGCAGTGGCATCGCCTTTCCGCCCCTGTGCTCCGCCCTTCTGGTGCTGTTTACCGTCGCCTACCGAAACTTCCAGAGAGGTCGATTCGTAACCGTGCTCCTTGAAGGCACGCTGCAAACTTTGCATGTTCTGATCGAAGACCTCTCTTATATTAGAATTTTCGACAAAAATCTTGCCGGCTATATGATTATCTTCCAGGCTTATCCGTATCCGTACACTGCCGAGATGATCGGGCTTGAGATTGAGCCTGATCTCTCCCCTGCCGTTGTCTCGGACGACGATTCCGCTCTTCTTCACGATCTGTCCGTTCAGCTGCTCGCGGAGCTGCCGCAGGAGGCTCTGCTCGGCCTTGCCGCTCCGGCTACCCCAGCTCACCGTCTCCCGCGTACCGCCTTGGGCGCCGGTGTCGACGCGGATCATCTGTACCTTGTCGTCGGAGAGTTCGGAGGAGCCTCCCTGGCCGAGATTCCTCCCGTTCTGTGCCGCATTCGTCAACTCTTCTTTGAGGCCGATTTTGGGCTTCGCCGACTCCGGCATCTCTCCTTTTCCGTTCTCCGCACGCAGCCGCGCGCCGTCCACCTTATCTCCGTCCTTCGACGCCGCCTTACCGAAACCTCGCCGTCCGGAGGCCGCTCTCTCGTTCTTCTCGACCTCTTTCTTGCTCCTCAGATCGATCACGGAGAGCTTGCCTTTGTCTTGCGACCCCTTCGCGGTCTTCTTGCCGTCTTTAGCGGCTGCCGACTCCTTCGACCGATTCTTTGCGGATTCGGTCTCGGACTGGTTCTGCTGTTCGGCCCGACTCCCCCTCTGGTGTTCGGCGGCGGCTTCTGCGGAGGCACTCTGTGCCTCACCGCCTTTCCCATCGCCGAGCTTATCGGCTACCTTCTGGTTTTCGTTGCCGCGGGACTTCGTTTTCTCAGACTTATCCTCGTTCTCGGCAGCACGGTCTTCAGCCGATTCCGCCTCCGCAGTGCGTGCCGCAGCCTTCTTCCCGTTCTGCTGCGAATCCGTCTCCTGCCCTTTTTTCGACTCCTGTGCGGCCTGTTTTCCGGCCGCCTCTGCCGCTTCGGCGCCATCCGATCCCCTACCGGCCTCGGACTCCGTGCCCTCAGCGGACTTCTGTTCGGCCTTGCCCTTATCTGCCTTACCCTCATCGTTTCCGGCCTTCGGAGCATCCTTCTCGGCATCTCCCGCCTTCTCGGATTGCTTCTCACCGCCTTCGTTTTCGCTCTTTCCGCTCTGCTGATTCGCCTCCTCGGCAGTCTCTCGAGACTCCCGGGATTTCTGTGCAGCGGCCTCTGCGTCTCTCTTCGCCCTTTCCGTCTGTTCGATCTTCTCCGCTTCTGCACGTCTTCGGTCCTCGAGCTCCTGCGAGCGCCGAGCCGAGTCTTCAGCTTCCATGCGCCCGTTATTACGGCGCTCGGCATCGAGGCCTCCGCTCGAGCTGCCGACCCTGCGGAGGTAGTCGGCAAAAGAACCGGGACCGTTCACGCCGCCTGCATCACCCCGCTGCGAAATGATATCGCCGTACATCTTCTGAGAGGGCGTGCCGGAAAAAGAATCTGTAAAGGACTGGATCACCTCTGTATCTCCTACTCTTCCGGTTTCTTCAACATCTTCCTGCTCAAACGAGCAGCGCGGTCCGGTGGCATAAGTGAGAGCCAGAAGGAGACGATTGAATCCTCTCCGGCCTCTTGAGCCATTCTCTCGACCGTGCGAAGGAGATCGATCACGTCTTGATCCTCCATCTCCAGCAGCCGGTCTACCGCATCCTGCGGCGGCATACTCACGAAGTACTGCGCCGACTGTCGAAGGTTCGCTCTTTTATTTTCGTACTGTTTTACCCTTTCGTTAAAAGATTTTTCCCTCTCCTCGAGCGCTTTTTCCCTTTCCTCTAAAGTCTCCAGTTTTTGCTGCACCTCTTTCTCTCGCTGAGCAATCTGTTCCTTCCGCTGCTCGAGCTCCTCGGACTGGATGCTCAGCGCCTGCCGCTGCTTCTTCAACCGCTCCTGTTCAAGCATCAGCGGCTGTCCGGTCTCCTCGATCTTATCTGGTGCCGAGAGTCCGACGAGGTTCATGGCCGGAGAGAGACGCTCCTTTATGTTGACGAGGCCGAGATAGTCGAACCAGATGAATCCACCCATCGCAAGAAGAAGAATGAGGAGGAGTAGGAGGAGAATTTTCACTACGTTACTTCCGACCATTGTTACCGTTGCCTCCTTGTCGCCCTTCAGAGGGCCTCGGCCTGTCCCATTCCCTCGTGAGCACCGGTCCACCTGCTGCTCGCCAGATCATCGAGCTCCTTCTGCTCTTCCTTTCTCTGCTGCCGGTAGTATTGATCCTGCTTACGCTCCTTGAGTTTCTCTATGACCTTTCTCTTGCGTGAGGCCTCCAGGAACTTCTTGCGGATCTGCTCACGCTCCTTTTCACACTCCTCGAGCTCGGAACGCAGCTTCTCTTTCTCCTGCTCGAGACGCATCGCGTACCTGTCGGCGATTTGAAAGTCGTAGAAAGTCCTGTTGTCTCCCATCCTGCGCGAGGCGAAGACCCTTCTGCGGTCCTCCGTGTGCTCCCGTATGCGCCGGTTGATCGACACGCACCTGCCGGTAACCTCTCCGAGCTTAAGCTCCCACCGCCGCTCCTCGTAACGGCGGAGCTCGAGCACCTTTTCCATATTAAACTGAAACCGCTTCATCGAGCTTCTCCGGTATCTGGATTTCCACTCCGCTCAGTCGGGAGAGTCTGCGGAGTGTGTCGGAGGGCAGCGCACGCTCCTCCACGTCCTGGGAGAGGAAGTCCCAGATGTCGTCGATTTTCTCTATCGCCTCGTCTATCTCCGCATTCGACCCCTCCTCATAGGCCCCGACGTTTATCAAGTCTTCGGATTCCGTGTAGGTAGCCAAGAGCCGCCTCAGTTTTCCGGCCGCCTGCTGCTCATCCTTATTCGTCACCTTCGTCGCCAAACGGGAGAGGCTCGAGAGGACGTCGACGGCCGGATAGTGGTAGGCCTGCGCGAGTCGGCGAGAGAGGACGATGTGGCCGTCGAGAATACCACGTACGGTGTCGGCGATCGGCTCATCCATGTCGTCGCCCTCGACGAGAATGGTGTAGAATCCGGTGATGGTTCCCTTGTCGCTGTTTCCGCAACGCTCGAGCAGCTTCGGGAGGGTGGAGAACACGGATGGGGTAAATCCGCGGGTCGCCGGCGGCTCCCCGAGGGTCAGTCCCATCTCTCGCCTCGCCCGTGCGAACCGGGTGATCGAGTCGAAGAGCAGCATTACGTTCTTCCCGGTGTCGCGGAAGTACTCGGCTATCGAGGTGGCGACAAAGGCGCCGCGCACTCTTGCGAGTGGACTGGTGTCGCTGGTGGATACGACGAGGACGGACCGCTCGAGTCCCTCTTTGCCGAGATCGTTCTCGATGAACTCCTGCACCTCTCGCCCCCTCTCTCCGATGAGGGCTATGACATTGACGTCGGCCTCCGTGTTGCGGGCGATCATCCCCAAAAGGGTCGATTTTCCCACACCGCTACCGGAGAAGATACCTATTCTCTGCCCCTTACCCACGGTCGTCATTCCGTCTATTGCACGGACGCCGGTTATCATTCGCTCGGTAATCGGCTTACGGAAGAGGACCTCCGGCGACCTGCCCACCGTGGAGACGGAGCGGAGAGAGCCGATCGACCCCTTTCCGTCGATCGGCATCCCCATCGAGTCGACTACCCGTCCAAGCAAGCTCCCCGAAACCGCCACGGAGAGGGCGCGTCCCATGGCGACCACGGTACAGCCCGGCTCGATCCCCTCCATGTCGTCGAAGCCCATCAGCTGCACGTTCTGTCCGTCGAAGCCGATGACCTCCGCCCAGAGAACCTTCTCCTCTTCTTCACCCACCATAACTTGGCAGAGCTCACCGACCTCTACCTGCGGGCCGTGGCTCTCTATCAAGAGACCTTTCACCCGCTGTACGGTACCGGTGTACTTTATGGGGTCTATCATCTCCAGAGCCTCTTCGTACTTCTCGAACATTCCGTACTCTTCAGCCGAGCTCATCTCTTCTCTCCCCCCACAACTTTCTCCTCACTTCTCTCCTCGCGCCTGGATGGGTGCGAGCTCTATGATCTTCTCCTCGATCTCGTGGAGCTGCGAGGAGATCCTGGCGTCTATCTCTCCGAAGTCGGTCTCTATGATACAGCCGCCCTTGTCCACCGTGGAGTCCTCCACGACTGTCACCGACTGTACGTTCTCCACCATCCGCATGAAGTCCTTCACGTGCTCGGAGGTGAGGTCCACGTCATCGAGGTTGACCTTCACGAGCACCTCGCCGCGGCTCTTGAGTTTCCGCAGCGCCTGTATGACGTTGTTGACCACGACGTTCTTCTGGTTCTCGGATATCACCTTCACCACCTTCTTCGCGATGACGAGGACCAGGTTGATGAGCTGGGTCTCCGACTCCTCGATAATCTCGTTCCTCTTCTCGAGGGTCTTGTCGATGATGTGGTGGAGCTGCTCGATGAGGCGGTCAACCTCCTCCTTTCCGGAAGTGAAGCCCTCCTCGCGGCCGGCCTCGAAGCCCTCCTTATAGGCCTCGTCCTTGATCTGGTCGACCTGCTTCTGAGCCTCATCCTTCTGCTCCTCCGCCTGTCTGCGGGCCTGCTCGATAATGCGGTCGGCCTCCTGCTCGGCCTCCTGCCTCGTCTGCTGGGCCTCCTCGGACTTCTGCTGTACCTCGTTGAAGGCCTTCTGTTCCGCATCCTTTATGATCTTGTCCGCCTCCGCCTTCGCGTTGTCGATCATCTGCTGTTTTTCCTGCTCCCAGCTCTTCTTGAAGGCCTCGGCTTCGCGGCGCAGGTCGTCGGCGGTCGGTCCGCTGTACTCCTCTATCGACTCGACTTCGACCTCTTCGGCCTCCTCCTCGAACGGTGATTCGAGGACGACCTTCTTGGGAGCCGTCTTTACTTCCTGTGCACGAAACAGATTCTTCGCCATGTTCTATCTCCTTAGACCAGCATCTCGTCTTCGCCGCCGCGGGCTACAACTATGTCGCCGTTCTCCTCGAGCCGCCGTATGACGCCGACGATCTTCTGCTGAGTCTCCTCCACATCCTTTATGCGGGTCGGACCCATGTACTCCATCTCCTCCTTGAGGGTCGCAGAGGCGCGCTTCGACATGTTGCGAAAGATCTTGTCCTGCACCTCCGCTTCGACACCCCTGAGCGCCTTGGCGAGCTCGCC
>CAYFVU010000107.1:0-11402 GCA_964346645.1 uncultured Spirochaetaceae bacterium
GCGGTGCGGGGGGTGGGCTTTTCCGTAGCGGAAGGGGAGCTCTTCGGCTTTCTCGGGCCGAACGGGGCCGGCAAGACAACCACGATCAACATGCTCACCGGCCTAGCCCGCCCCGATGCAGGGGAAATTACCGTCTCCGGTATCGACTGCTCGAAAAACCCGAAGGCCGCCCAGCACCTGATGGGAATCGTCCCAGACGAGAGCAACCTCTACCCCGAGCTGACGGGTTTCGAGAACCTCAGCTTCTGCGGTGCCCTCTACGGGATGAAGAAGGCCGAGCGCCGTAGGCGGGCAGGTGAGCTGCTCGAGCGCTTCGGCCTCGCCGAGGCGGCGGACAGGAAGTTCTCCGGCTACTCGAAGGGGATGAAGCGCAAGCTCACCATCGCCGCCGGCATCATCCACGCACCGCCGATACTCTTTCTCGACGAGCCGACCAGCGGCATCGACGTGGCGAGCGCGCGGCAGTTGCGGCGGCTCATCGCCGACCTCAACGCGGAGGGGACCACCATTTTTCTCACCACCCACTACATAGAGGAAGCCGAGAGGCTCTGCGGCCGCATCGCCTTCATCGTCTCGGGGGGCATCGAGAGGGTGGACAGCGTGGAGAACCTCATGCGCGGCAGCGAAGATACCCAGGTAATGCACTTCGAGATATCGAGCGGGGCCGAATCAATCTGCGAAGAGCTCAGCGCAGCCTTTCCCCGTCTCAGTTCCTACGCCGAGTCGCAACAGAAGGTACGCATCGAATCGCCGGAGACCATCCAGGTCGGACCGATCGTCCGTTTCCTCGAGGACCGCGGCATCGAGATATACGAGGCGCGCAGGATACGCCCCTCCCTCGAGGATGTCTTCGTGCGGTTGACCGGAATCGAAGCCCGGCAGATGAGCGGAGAGCAGGAAAAGCAGAGGGGAGCGGGAAGATGAAAAGATGGATCGCGTTCTGGAACATACTCGCAAAGGACATGCGCAGCTACTACCTCAAGCCCCCGAACATAAGCTGGGGTCTGATATTTCCCCTCGCATGGACCGCCGCCTTCTTCGTGCGTTCGGGCAGCGGCATCGAGAGCGTTGCCTCCATCCTTCCCGGTGTGATGGGGGTCTCGGTCCTCTTCGGCACCACCAGCATGCTGGCGGTCACCGTCACCTTCGAGAAAAAGGGGCGCTCCTTCGAACGGCTCCTGCTCGCTCCCATTTCACTCGAGCTGCTGATGCTGGCCAAGACGACCGGGGCCATCTTCTTCGGCTCGGTAAACGCCTTCATTCCGGTGCTCATCGCCTCCTTCATCACCGACCTCGGCGGGGTAAACTGGCTGAGTCTCGTGCCGGTGGTGATCCTCATCGCCGTCAGCTCGACCTTCCTCGGCCTCTTCATCGCCGTGTCGGTCAGCGAGGTATTCGAGGCGCAGACCTTCTCCAACTTCTTCCGCTTTCCGATGATCTTTCTCTGCGGATTGTTCGTCCCGGTGGCGGCTCTGCCGATCTGGCTGCGGCCCCTCTCCTACGCCCTTCCCCTAACCTACGGGGCCGACATACTGCACCGTTCGATCGGAGGTGCGGGGGAAATGCCGACGGCGCTGAACTTTGTCGCGCTCACCGCCTTCTGCCTGTTTCTCTTCGCCGTGAGCCTTCGCAACATTCGGCGCAAGTGGATAGTGTAAGGGCGCTTCATGAAGATCGGAAGCTTCGAGTTCAACCTGAGGGAGTTCGCCGGCTCGCTCGGTGACTTCGGCACGCTCCTTCCCCTGGCAATAGGCTACATTACCGTCTGCGGCCTCGACCCCGCGGGACTGCTGGTGATGATGGGTCTTGCCAACATTGCCACAGGCCTCGTCTACCGTCTGCCCATGCCGATAGAACCGATGAAGGTCCTGGCGGCGGTCGCCATTGCACAGGCCTGGAGCCCGGATAAAGTATACGCCTCGGGGATCGTCATGGGGGTGGTCTGGCTGCTGATGGGCGCCACCGGGGCTATGGGCCTCATCGCCCGCAGCACACCGCGGAGTGTCATCAGGGGAATACAGCTCTCCCTCGGCGCCATGCTCGCCCTGCAGGGGATAAAAATGATAGGAACCTGGTGGGCCCTTGGTGCGGCATCGCTCCTCGTGGTGCTCCTCCTGCGCCGCAGCCGCTTCGCCCCCGCGTCGATAGTCCTAGTGGCGGGGGGAATACTCATCATGCATCTGCAGGGAGGGCCTGCCGAGTGGCAGGGCCTTTCCCTCTCCCTCCCGGCTCTCGTGCGGATCGATCCCTCTCTGCTGTGGCCCGCCTTTCGAGATGCGGGTCTTGCCCAGATTCCCCTGACCGCGACGAACGCGGTCATAGCCACCTCGGTGCTGATAGGCGAATACTGGCCGGAGAAGCGGGTGAGCAACAGGCAGCTGGCCTTCAACATGGGGGTGATGAATGTGATCGTCCCCTTTGCCGGGGGTATGCCGATGTGCCACGGGGCGGGAGGGCTCGCCGGTCAGTACTACTTCGGAGCCCGTACGGGCGGGGCAAATGTAATCGAGGGGACTCTCGAGATCGCCCTCGGGCTCCTCCTTGCGGGGAGCATCGCTTCGGTTTTCGCCGCCTTTCCCCTCTCGATCGTCGGGGCCATGATGCTGATGGTGGGGGTCGAGATGGCAAAGTTTTCCAAAGACCTGAGGCCGAATCGCCACCTCATTCCGGTCCTCGCCACCCTTGCCGGCTCAATAGCCTCCAACATGGCCGTGGGATTCGCCGCCGGCCTGCTCGTCCACTATCTCATCGTAAAGCGTTTGCCTGCAAAACGAAGCTCTGCAGATGAAGAGGGTAAGGAGTGAGGCATCGGACGAATATAATTAACAACAGTTGAGCCGCTTTCTAAAATCGAAAATTTTTGAAAGTGCAAGGTCATTTGCCGTGCACAAGACATGATAAGTTCTTTCGCTGTAATGAGAGGGAGGAACGAGTATGATGAAGAAAACAATACATACAGCGATTCTAAGTGTACCTCCGGTAAGAGTTGACTCAATTACTTTTCTAAGAAGTTTGGATTGAGAATCCGCCGAGGAAGGCATGGTCTCAAACTCATACGGAAAGGCGATGGTCAATTTCCTCGGGGGAACGGTTTTATTTTGTCTGCTCTTCGACTATTATAGAGCTATGGTGCGTATATTTGTAGTTGAAGACAACGATCTAATACGAGACGGGATAAAGGAATACTTCGAGGTAAGCTCCTATGAGGTCGATGCATTTTCAGAGATATCTCAAACACGAGAGGCGTTGCAGCATCACAGGCCGGAGGTGATCATCCTCGATGTCATGCTTCCCGACGGGAACGGCTTTGTGTTCGCTAAGGAAATACGAAACCGACACAACGTTCCCATCATATTTCTCACCGCTAAGGAAGATGTCTCCGACAGGATAATGGGCTTCGAGGTTGGTGGTGACGACTACGTAGTTAAGCCGTTTTCGAATAAGGAACTTTTACTTCGAGTAGAAGCGCTCTTGAAAAGAAGCGGAGAGGGGATTTCGCTTCAAGAGCAGGATCAGGTACAAAAATGGATGATTGGGAGCTCGACTCTTTCTATAGACAAAAAAGCGATAAAGGTAGTAGTGGATGGGATAGAAGTCTCTCTCACCTCTTCGGAATGGAGCCTTCTCGTGTATTTGGCCGAGAGGCCCGAACAAGTTTTATCTCGAGACACACTCCTCGGAGAATGCCTCGACTATATGTACAGCGGTTCGGAACGTACGGTGGACACTCACATTGCAAATCTACGTAATAATCTCGGCTCGAGCAAGTGGATAAAGACCGTTCGTGGTTTCGGGTACCGCTTCGGAGGGGAACCCGTCACTGAGGATCATAAAGACTGAGGTATACGTGTGTTCTATCACCTTCTTGATGAATCTCAGCATCGCCGTCGTGTAATCGCATAATTGCCCTAGTTATTGGTAAACCGAGGCCAGTTCCAATGTCGGATCTCGAGCTGTTTTCTTTGTAGAGTCTGTCGAAAAAACGCTTTGCGTTCTCTTCATCTATCTTCCCCGGATTCGATATGTCGAAATACACGTAATTCTGCTTTCGATAGGCCGCTATGTGAATTTCCCCCTCGGAGGAACCGTGTATGAGTGCGTTACTTAATACGTTGGTGAGGGCTCGATATAGATAATGTCGATCCGCTCTCGTTTCCTCAATTTGACGCTCGAGACGGAACCTATGCTCCTCATATTTTTCTTTATCGATAAACTGCGATATAGCTTCCTGTAGTAATGGTTCCAGCGAGACCGGTACCCTTTTTATGTTCATTTCCGGCGACTCTACATTGTTCAACTCTCGTAAGTCCTGTATCAGAAATTCTATGCGTTCGGTCTCTTTCGAGATCATGTGTAGCCGTTGACGGTCGGCGGAAAATACTCCATCGGCCATGCCCTCTATTTGTACTTTTAGTGCGGATACCGGTGTACGTAAATCGTGTGCCACATCTTCCGCCCACTGACGTCTCAGTTGTTCTTCCTCCTGGAGACGTGACTGAAGACGGCCTGCGGTCTCTGCTATTGCATCCATTTCTTCCGACCGAGCGGAAGAAAAGTTCACCCCTCTTTCGCCTTGGGTGAGTCTCTGTAGTTCCCTTGCCAAGGTCTTCGCCTGAACAGAGAGTAGTTTGGAAAAAATAAAGGCAGATATGGCCGCAACGACTACTCCGATTCCTATCCCCCAAGACATAAAATTGAACACACTCCGGAGAAACCGTCTGTTGGCCACGTCGTGAGAGAAACCCAAGGTGTCGGCGGCGAGATACCCGACTACATTGCCACCTTCAACTATCGGTGTGAGAGGGCGGTTTCGGTCTTCGAGTCTTCTTAAAGAACTTCGTATCTCTCCGTCATTGTAAAGAGGCACCCGACCACCCTGATAATATATATAGATGGGACTTTGATCGGTATCAAAAACATAGGCAAATACGTTACTGGTGAGGAAGGGAGAAAGTGTTTTGTGTATGTTGACCTCTTCTAAAACTCCGGTTTGCCGATATACCTGAGTGAGGAGGGGGAGTATGAGGCTTTCTAATCGCTGTCCTCGGTTTACGTTCCATATTGCAACCGACCTGCGTATGCTAAAGAAGAAGATGGTAGACAGGATAATGATTACGAGTAGGATAGAAATAAACAAATAGGTAAACGTTTGTGAGAAAAGACTCTTCTTTCTCACTCTTTGTCCCCGGTTTTGTAGTCGAAATAGTCAATCTCACGGCTCTCGACGGTATGTCGAACAACAGGATCTTCCCTGCGTTCCGAGTCGATTTTTACGGTTTTCTCTCGCCGTACCCATGCACCTCTTTTATCGGTTTGGTATTGATACCTTTGCTCCTCAATTCTATCGTCCTTTGGAATCACCTGTCGAACTCTCCAAATTAGTCCATTTTCGTAATATTTGATCCATACACGCCGATGCACATTTCCTTTGTGGTCGAGCACACGTCGTCCTGTCACCCTTCCGAGTTCATCGTACTCGGTTATAAACTTTCTATATACCGCTCCGATCTCGTCTATGTGCGTCTCTTCCTCTATTTTCCCGGCGGCGTTGTATTTCCGAATTATTCCCTTTATCCTACTTCCATTCGGATAGTAGTAGTAGAGTCTTTTCGTCTTACCGCTTTCGAGCTGCACGACTCTCTTTCTCCACCGGAGTGACCCTTCGGGCCCGTACATAAGGGTTTCGACCGTTCGGTCATTGTACTCAAACACCTTTGTATATTCGGACTGATCGTATCGATTGTGAGTGACTTTCTTAGACAGTCTTCCTGAATCGTCATATGAGTAGATCGTGCGCCAGACGAGATTGTCGTCGTGGGTACGCGCCGTCTCTTCGAGTATTCTGTAACGATCATCCGAAGTGTAGCTGTAATCGATTTTCCACTGCAGCTTTCCTCTCTCGTCGTATACTTCTTTCCACACCAAATTTCCGTATTCGTTATAACGGATGGCGGTTTCAGGATACGCATTCCTATCTTCGTCGTGCCTATAGGTAGTTATACTCTTTACACCGGCAGGAAGACCTTTACAGGGTATATCTATTTCTACTCCAGGCAGTGAAGCCGAAGATAAAAACAGAATAAGGAAAAGAATAGATGTCTTCTTCATCATCTTTCACAGTATACAAGGCAACATTCCCCGGGTGCAAGTGAATAAGAAGACCGTAATTGAAAAAGGAAAGGGAAGAAAAATCTTCACATAATCTTAATAATTTCAGGATTAAATGTAAAAATTCGCCCATTATTGTTTGAATCACACTAATATAGGAGGATATGACATGGCAAATAAAAACAGTGCGCTTCATCAGTTACATTACAAAATTTACAATGACCCTATTATTTCTGATCCGAGTAAAATCTATCTAACTGCTGAAAAAAGAGGACCTTTGTTACGTAAACATATTTGTATTATCATCGAAGGTGGGGTTGCAAGCAAAATAGAAAAACAGCAGGTAGAGAAGATCGCATCAGAAGAAATAACTAATTTCGAAGTAGAGAATAATCTAAAAGTGCTCCGGTGAAGGAACACAACAAAATGGAGGACACATTATGATGTTTTTGGGAAGTAAAAAAAATATTCTTGTTTTGAGTATTATGATCGGTTTAATTGTCGGAACATCCTGTATATTGGGAGCACAAAACCAACAATCAAAACCTCCACAAAGGCAGCCGGCGCCGGCGGAGGACGTAACAGAAGAGGACTTAAAAAAATTTTCCGACACGTACGGAGAAATCCAGGATATGCAAAAGGCACTGAATACGAAAATTGGTAAGTTGATTGATGAATCAAGCTTTGACCAGGAAAAGTTTAATAATTTATATCAATCACAAGCAAAGGGAAATAGTACCCCGGTATCGCAATTGAACAATTCACAGAAAAAGGAGTTCAATAAGATAAAGAATAGAATAATGGAGTTGCAGAACTCCCAACAAGAGAAGATGATCGAGATAATTAAAGATGAAGGACTGACGGTTGAGAGATTTAATGGAATTCTCTCGGCCATCCAGCAAGATTCTACGCTCTATGAGAAATTTCAGGAGGTGCACCAAAACTAAGTCGTCTCTTTTTCATCCAAAACCTCCTTTTTTATATCGGCATCGGGTCATCGGCCCGATGCCATTTTCTGTAAGTATTGGTTACAACGAAATCAACGGAAACTATAAAATGAGCCTAAGATTCAACAATAAAATCGTAGAATTGGATTTCGTATTCCTGATGTCCATGGCTTTTTCTTCAAAAATAGATTGTTAATAATCCATAATGGGATACAATGGTTATATATCACAAACCAGCGTTGAAGGAGGGGGATTATGCAGTTGGAGGATTCGAAAGGGAAAGTCGTTGTACCCAAAAGTCCCGCAGAAATCGATCAGGTGATCGATCGTCTGGGCCGGGGTCTGGATCACTGTATTCTCAGCGAGGGTGAGCACTTCATTCAGGCGGCCGGGTCCGCCCCTGGGTTTATTGTTGAGTACGGAGATGCTTCGGGCAATTACGAAGCCGCCGAGACCTTACCGCCAGAGACCGTGAAAGAGCTCTTTGCAGCTTTTTTTCAGAAAGATGACTCTTGGCGGACAAGGGTCAATTTTACACGCATAGGTGAAGGGAGCCATTCTTCCGGTGCTGCGAGCCAGGAGACCGACCGTGAGAGGAGCTCAGGACGACAGGATAAAAGCCTCAAAGACAACCTGCTCGACTCGGTGAAACGGGAGGTGAGGCACAATGTCTCCGGCATGGTCCGCCGTGGGGTTCGCGACGTGTTCCGGAAGTTTAGATAAACTGTGGGCAGTAGTACTGTTTGGACGTGAAACGAACTCTATTTCCCCCACAGTTCGAGGAAACGATGGCGCAGGGGGTTTAGCGCGGCATAAAGCCAGGGAAACTTTCCGTCTTTGGTCTTCTTTTGAGGATCGGCGCCCGCTTCGAAGAGCAGGGTCATGGTATCGGGTGCCTCACCCAGAACCGCGTACATCAGGAGAGTACAGCCCGCATCGTCGGCACTGTTTGGATCGGCTCCTGCATCGAGGAAACCTTTGAGCGCGTCGGCGTCGTTGTCGAAGGCGGCGCTGAATGCATTCTGCGGACTATCGCCTCTCAGAGTCGCGCTCATTCGAACCAATACTTCCCACTTTGTGCTGTAAATATTTCTTTGTGAGGAGCCATCGACCTTCTCGAACTCCGCGAGAATTCGACGCAGGATCTTCGAATTACCCTGGGAATCCAGCTCGGCCAAGGCGGCGGTCCTAAACTCTCGGTCAGCTTTCTGCCCAACAATGACATTTTTCAAGAACCTTGGATTTCTCGAGCTGTACTCCAGAGGAGACGGCAGCTCCCATTCGCTCAAGGGCAGCAGACCGGCGTGTCCCCACACTATCGACTGTTTGAGTTTATCGGGATGCTGGTAATCGAGGTTTTCTGAGATTTCTCTGAGCATCCTCTCATCCTCGAAAACCCGAGCTTCGGAAGTAAGCAGGTCATATTCGAGGACCCGGTGTATACTTTCTTTTCTCTCATTGTCCCAGCCGCCGCTCCAGCTGAAATAGAGCTTATCTCCGGAGCGGGCGAAACGGCAGCTTTGCAAGTTGACTACTTTTCCGGAAATGTTCGGCCCCAAGCTCCAGAGGCGCTCCAGTTCATCACGCCCGCCGCTGGAAATTCGGTAGAGGCTCAAGTCGCGGTAGAAGTAACGGGGATTGGTTACTACAAACATGGGTATAATCACCTTCCCGGGCAGATAGAGGGAATAGGAACTAAGAAAATAGACATCTTCTCCGTCGCGTATCCCGTCGGATCGGTTCCACTTCGTCTGCACCAGCGCTCTCTTCTGGGCCCAGGCGGGAGCCGTTCCCAAAAATAGAAGCAAAAACATGAGCGTCAGGATTCTGTACAAAAAAGGTCGTATGATCATACTCTCAGTATAGCACAATAATATTCACAGGACCTGGTTGTTGCTCTGTCTCAGGCGAGAAGAGGCTATAAATTGAAAGCAGTTATGGTGATTATGATGCATTCACCCTAAAATATGAGCATTTGAATGATTCAGAAAGATAGAGTACAATAAGCATATAGCTATGAGGAAGAAAAATACCCGCATCCAAATACCTTTACGTTCTTCGATTCCCATGATTACGGGGTATGTAAAATCTCTGATAGTAGAGCAGATCCAGGCAGTATCTTTTATCCTTGTATATCTCATAGTTTTTCAAAGGTTTATACTGGGAATACCCATTACCGAGGGATTGTGGATTGCAGTTGGTATTGCCATGGTTGTGTTGGGTCTTACCTTCTTTTTGGAGGGGATCAAGCTCGGCATCATGCCCCTCGGAGAGAAAGTCGGTGTTACCCTCCCTGAAAAGTGCAGAAGCTTCTTCATTATTATGCTCTTCGGCTTTCTCGTCGGTCTCGGATCAACCATCGCCGAACCGGCCATTGCTGCTCTGCAGACACTCGGCAGTTCCGTTCCTGCATGGAAGTCACCGCTCTTGTATCTTCTGCTCGAACAGCATGCGGATGTGCTTGTTCTTAGCATCGGTATCGGTGTAGGTGTTGCGGTTATTTTCGGGCTCATACGCTTCTACTATGGTTTTTCCATAAAGCCTCTTATTTTTACCATTATCCCCATAGTCCTCGGGACAACAATCTGGGCGCATATCGATGACAAACTCCGCAGTATTATAGGACTGGCGTGGGATTCGGGGGCGGTTACCACGGGAGCGGTTACGGTGCCGCTGGTTCTTGCCATTGGTATCGGTGTCTCGAGAGCTTCGGGGCGAAATGAAGGATCACGGGGCGGCTTCGGTATTATCATGCTCGCCTCGGCTTTTCCCATTTTGAGTGTACTTATTTTGGGAATTTTTTTGAGCCCTTCAGCTCCCGAACCGGTTTCCGAAACGGATTTTTTTTCAACGGAGAGACGGGAAGAGACCTTGGAACTGTTCGAAAGCGAGGAGCAGCTGCGGCAATATGTGTTCAGGCAGGCCGGCGAGGAAGGACGACGGGCATACTATCCGAGTACTGAGGTATACCATGAGGCTTTGAGGGGTATAGGAGGAGATCCGCAAGTTCGCCGGAAAATCCTCGGGAGTAAGAGTCTGTCTTTATGGATAGAGGAAAACGCGTCGGAATACGAGCACAGATTTATCACGGAAAATTATCGCATACGAGAGTTCGAATCCGGCAGGAGTGCCCGAATCGACCGGGTTCTCTACAGCGGAGGCAGAAACGCTGTTCAAGCTATTATTCCATTGGTAGTGCTGCTCGTACTAGTGCTCGTGCTGTTTTTACGTGAGTCTCCGCGATATCGCGACGAGGTCGCCCTGGGAATTTTCCTGGCTGTTGTCGGAATGGCGCTGCTCAGTTCGGGAATAAGCCTCGGGCTCACCCCCCTCGGAAGAGAGGTGGGAAAGGGCTTGCCCAGTTCGTTTCAAACTGAGGACAGAGTAACCGATCGCCTCATAATAGAAGACTTCGATACGAGCCTCTTGTTCAAGAGCGTAGGTGTAGACGGGAGTACGAAGCGATATTTTTACCTCGAGACCGAAGATGGCATTGAGAAGGTGCGCTTTTATCCCGAACGGTACGATCAAGGGCAGAGCATCTACGAACATGTGATAACCCGCGGCCCGATGTTTGGTCCTAAAATGACGATCCTGGGAATTGTTCTGGTATTCCTCTTTGCATTCGGGTTGGGATACGGATCGTCCCTCGCCGAACCGGCTCTCCATGCCCTAGGGCGAACTGTTGAGGCGATGACTGTGGGCATGGTAAAGGAGAGACAGCTCGTACGGATTGTTGCACTCGGGGTGGGGCTTGGTCTGATGGTCGGAATTATCCGTATTATGTTCACCATTCCCACGGTCTGGCTCCTTGTACCTCCCTATCTTCTTCTCCTTCCCCTTTCAATTTTGGGAGATGAAGATTTTGTAGGTATAGCCTGGGACAGCGGCGGTGTTACCACCGGTCCGGTCACCGTGCCCCTGGTTCTCGCTATGGGACTTGGAGTCGGCGGTGAGATCGGCGCGAATGACAGTTTCGGCATATTGGCAATGGGTTCGGTATACCCGATTCTCACCGTACTGATCTACAGCGTTTTACAACGTATGCGCCAGAGGCGGCATATCCCCGAGGAGAAGGCGGAGGCAACGGATGAGTGAGAATGCCCTCGTCCCGCGGAAGGTAAGCAGTATTACCTGCATACTCCATCGCAGCTTGCGAAAGAAGATAAGCGATCATCTTAAGAGAATTGGAGTTGCCACGGCCTACGTAGAGGTGGCAAAGAACGTGCGGCAGCTTATTCGACCCCGCCCCTTCGGTTTACCCGGCACCACCCGACAGCTTCATGATTCTCCCTCCGAAATAGTTCGCTTTACCGTTGACCGGCAAGACTCGCGGGATGTTGTAAA
>CAYFVU010000108.1:0-11125 GCA_964346645.1 uncultured Spirochaetaceae bacterium
ACAGGCGGATGTGTTCGAGACTGCTGAGGGTCGTTATGGTACTCTCGTCGTAGGATCTCTGCGACTTTTTAGCCGATGCGGGCTTACTCTTCTGTGCCATGATTTATGCGGAGTGTAGCACAGACGTGCCTGCCGTGACAATTATCCGCCGGGAGGCGGGTGCAATTATTGGGAGACGGGAGGCATCCTTCACGTCTCCCGCACTATCAGCTCGGGGTTGTAGATTACGCTCTTCGAGGCGGAGTCCTTGTTGCGGATCTTCTCGATAAGACACTCCGCACTCTCATAGCCGAGCCGGTACTTAGAGACCCGGATCGTGGAGATAGCAGGGACGAAGTGTTTCGCCTCTTCGATATCGTCATGGCCGAGAACGGAGATATCAGTGGGGACCTTTAACCCCCGCTCGTAGAGGGCCCGGACGACGCCGAAGGCCATCTGATCGTTGTAGACAAAGATCGAATCCACGGGCCCACCCCGTTCCATAAGCTCGTGGGCCGCCTGGTAGGCGCTGTCGGGAGTGGAGTTACAGAGTTCGACGGAGCTGTTCTTCAGCTCTATACCGTGTTCATCCAGCTTCTCCCTAAAGCCGTCGAGACGTGCCTTGTTGCAGGAAACCGGCAGGGCATAGCCGATGTATGCGGGCTGCCTTCGTCCCGATTGTACAAAGTAGTCGGCGGCGATTCTTCCGCTCTGGTACGAGTCGATGGTAAAGTAGTCCTGGGTATTGAGATTTCCCTTGCGCACGATGGTGAGGTGGGGAACGTTTATCTCGTCATAATTGATGGTGTTCTCTATGTCTCTCGAGGGAACGAGGATAATCCCCTCTACCCTGTTGGACGCGAGGGCAATGAAGAGATCCTTCTCCCTGGCAATGTCCTCGTTGCTGGTGAGGGTCATGATGGTGTAGCCGTAACTGCTTATCGCGTCGCTTATGCCTTGCAGTATACGGGAGAAGAAGGCGTTGTTGATGTGAGTTACGATTACCCCGATGGTATTGCTCTTTCTCGAACGGAGGCCCGAAGCGTTTGCATGGGGAATGTAGCCGAGCTCGTCGGCGATTTGCCGTATTTTCTGCTTCGTTTTCTCGCCTATATCCGGTTTATCCTTGAGCGACCTGCTCACCGTATTGATGGAGACTCCGGCCTTTTCAGCTATATCTTTCAGACGTACATACACCATGACTCCCCAATTTATAAACAAAACAGAGAGATTTGTCCATCAAGGCGCCGGTGCTCACTCCTTTACCGCACCGAAGGTCATCCCGTGAACGAAGTGCTTCTGCAGTAGGAGAAAGAAAATGAGTGTCGGCAGTGTTGCCGTAAGATACGCCGCGGCTTGGGTACCCCACGCGAGTCCGTACTGACCTCGGAGCTGCAGGACACCGAGTTGAATCGTCATCTTCGCCTCGGTTTTTATCAGGACGAGGGGCCAAATAAAATCGTTCCATATCCAGGTAAACTGGAGAATCGCCAGGGCCACCAGGGCCGCCTGCGATATGGGGAGCATTATGCGTCCCATAATCTCCCAATCGTTGCAGCCGTCTATCATACCCACATCCCGCAGCTCATTGGGCAAGGATTTGAAGAAATTCGTCATTACCATGGTACAGATGGGAATACCGAAGCCGACGTGGACCACGATAATGGAGTAGAGGGTATCGAGCATTCCCAGCTTGTTGAAGAAGATATAAATAGGTATGAGCACCACGTGGGGAGGAATGTACATGCCGGCTATGATGAGGATGAAAAGGAGAAGATCATAGCGGAATTTCAGTTTGCCGAAGGCGTAGCCGGCGAGGACTCCCATGCCGATGGAGAGGAGTGTTGCCGGTATCGTCACCAATACGGTATTGAGGAGGAACTGCTGTATTTTTCCTCCCCCGAATATGGAGACAAAATTTTCGAGGCTGGGAGGAGCGGGAAAGGCCCAAAAACCCTCCTTGATGATCTCGCTGTTTGTCCGAAGGGCCGTGGTGAGGACCCCGTAGACCGGCAGAAGAAACAGCAAAGCAAGAAGAACGAGAAAACTGTACAAGAATATCAGGGAAACAAAGCGGCGAATGTACTCTTTCTTTTCCATAGCGCTGCTGTTAGCCGTTTTCATGACTCCGCCTTCCTTATTGTCTGGCGCAGATATACCGCAATTACCCCGATTACCAGGAGAAAGAGAATATTTGCCACTGCACTCGCATAGCCCATGCGGTAATTCCAGAAGGCCTGACGAAACATGAAGGTGGTGAGTATCTCGGAGGAGCGGTGCGGGCCTCCTTTGGTGGTAATGTACACGATATCGAAATTCTTCAGGGCCAGCACCACCGTGAGGGAGACCACCACCACACTCACGTGTTTGAGCTGCGGAATGATGACTTTCAGGTAGAGCTGCAGAGTAGTGCAGCCGTCGATTTTCGCAGCTTCTATGAGTTCTTCTCGAATGGTGGCCAGGCCGGCGAGAAACAGCACCATGCACAAACCGACATGCTGCCAAGAGGCGGCGACGATTATGCTCAGCAGCGCAGTCTCCGGTTGGGCGAGCCAGGCGGTTGCGAGGTTCTCCAAACCTATGGCCCTCAGTGCCAGATTGAGTATTCCCAACCTGGGTTCGTAGATAAACGTCCAGGTCATGCCTACGATGACGTAGGAGAGGACCATGGGAAAATAGAATATGGTCTTGAAGACCGAAGCGCCCACCGGCCCCCTGTCGAGAAGAATCGCCAAAAACAGGCCCACACTCGTGGGAACGGTGAGAAAGATCACGATCCACACGAGGTTGTGCCAGAAGGCCTGGCTAAAGCCGCTGTCGGAGAAGATATTGAGATAGTTTTTAAATCCCACCATGTTGTAGTGGGCGGAAATCCCGTTCCAGTCGGTAAAACTAAAATAAACCGTCCATAAATAGGGGAAGATGAGTATTGCCGCGTAGACAAGCACGGGAAGTGCCAAAAACTGTGCAGCCGTTGCCCACTCGTTGTTTCTTTTCATTCCGCCACCGCCGTTTACCGACCTCGTGTCCTATTGTTACCATGATCGGCCCAACCGGCCCAAAGGCCGGCTGAACACGATCTCGTTTTTCTTAGATACACCTTTTTATGCTCTATGTACAAAAGCCTATTGCTTCTGACTCTCCATCTCTTCGAACGCCTTCTGTACATCCCTCTCGGTCTTCTCGAGAATTTCCATGTAGTTGTCGGGATTGTCGATAAACTCCGAGAATGCGTTGAGCCCCACATCCGCGGCCGGCGGAGGTGTAGCAAGGTCGTAGTTGAAGGCCCAGTTGGGAATGGTAGAAATGAGCTGTTTCACTTCGAGCTGCAGTTCGTTGTACACGGTGTCGGGAACTTCCTTATTGGGTGCGATCGCACCGGTTCCGGTATTGAAGCTCTCCTGGGCTTCGCGGTCACCGAGGCGAGCCATTACCTGCTTGGCCGCCTCTATCTGCTGTGCCTCTTTGGGCACTATAACCCCATCCATCGGTCCCACAGCAGCATCCGCTACCCCTTCGTCTATAACCGGAAACGGGAAGAAGCCGTAGTCCTCTCCCGGTGTCCAACCGATGTCTTTGTCCAGCTGCATGAACCATGTCCCCATGAGATTCATGGCAGCCTCGCCCTGTCCGACAAAAGTCGCCGCCTCGGCCCAGTCGTAGGCATTCGGATTGTCGATAAAGTAGCCTTTATCCATGAGGTCTTTCCATATCTCCCATGCCCGTACCACTTCCTTGTCGGTGTAGGAGGCTTCTCCATTCATCAATTTCTCACGATATTCTGGACCTGCGGTCCTGAGAAGCGGATAGTCGAACCAGAACTGCGCAGGCCACCGTTCTCTCGAACCCAAGGCGATCGGTTTGACACCGTGTTCCTTGAGTTTTTCACAAACCTCTAGAAACTCGTTCCATGTCTTCGGCGGGCTCACCCCCGCATCTTTGAAGACCTGTTTGTTGTAGAACACAGCCGCATAGTGCTGCGTCAAGGGGATGAAGTACTTTTTGCCGTTATACTCGGCGGCCTGCTGCACCGCTTCGGTAAACTTGTCGTTCAGATCCGCCTCTTTGTAGACATCGTCGATCGGCTCGAGAAGATCGTTGTCCACTAGGAACTTCGTTCGGGCCCCCGCCCAGTAAGAGAACAAATCCGGAGGATTTCCTCCCGCGAGCATGACCCGTATACTCGTCTTGAACGCCTCGTGATCTACCGGGGTGGCAACGAGGTTGTATTCGGGATTCTCCTCATTGAACGCCTCGACCATCTGATCTACTCCGCCGGCGAGGGTACCGGAGAAATAGTGGAAAAAGGTTACCTTCGTCGGCTCTCCGGCCTTCTCCTCTTTCTCCGCCGCATCCTTTTGTCCACCAGCAAAGACCGGAGAGACAAAGAGAGCCAGGACGAGCAGAAAAACCACAGACTTCTTAAACTCCATTTTCGACCTCCTGATAAAATAGAATGTATAACATTTAGTTCAATAGGCAGCATCACAGGTGAGCATAATTAAACGTTAACGTTAATGTAATTATAGAAGAGTTTTTTTGATCTGTCAAACAAATATTTGCGTTTTTCTTCAGCCAAAACTGGATAAGTAAAGACATTCCCGCACCGAAACAGCCAAAATCCGGTTTTCTTCCTTGACACAGGAGAGAAAATACCACTAAAATACTTTAACGTTAAAGCCGGAGAGTGTCATATGAATACCATAGATAACGAAAAAGAGTTAAGCCAGATAATAAATAGAGCACGGGCGATAAAAGAGTATGCCACCCCCTACGAGGCACTCCGGAGCGCTGCGATAGAGCAATTCCAGGACATAACGGTAAACGAGGCGGTGGTTCTTGGCCTGCTCAACCAAGGAGTACGCAAGTATATCGGCGTATTCGGCCACGGCTCTACCGACCTCGGCGAGATCCTCCGGGTCTACGAGGAGGAGGAACTGGTGAGTACATGGAACGTGCGCAACGAGGTAGAGGCATCTCACGCCGCATCGGCTATGAGGTGGCAGTACCGCGAACGGGTGGCAGTCTTTACCTCCATCGGCCCCGGTGCCCTCCACGCCTTTGCCGGATCCCTTGTTCCCCTCTCCAACGGGCTCGGGAACTACTACATATTCGCCGACGAGACAACCCACAACGAGGGGCCGAACATGCAGCAGATTCCCAAGAACGAACAGGACCTTTTTCTCAAACTCGTCACCGCCATGGGAGAGGGCTACACCGTCACCGAACCGTGGTCGGTGTTTACCGCTCTCAAGTGGGGATACCAAACCACGGCCGATCCCGGGCACGAAATGCCCTACTACCTCCTCCTGCCCATGAACAGCCAGCATGCATACCTGCACAACTGCAATCTCATGGAACTTCCCTATTATACCGAAGGCACGTTTTCTCCCTCCCACCCGGCGGACCTCCATAACTTTAACGCCGCCGCGGAGCGCATTCGGCACTACGAGAAGGTCTGCATCAAGACCGGCGGCGGAGCGAGGAAAGTGCCGAGGGAGGCTCTCGAGGAGTTGATAGAGCGAAGCGGCGCCGTCTACGTACACGGACCGCAAGTCCCGGGCCTCATTTCCGGAAGCAGCGATGTGAACATGACCGTCGGCGGTTCAAAGGGGTCGATAAGCGGCAACTATGCCCTTCGCGAGTGCGAACTCCTCATTATCATCGGGGCACGGGGGGTGTGTCAGTGGGACAGTTCCGGGACCGAGTTCAAAAAGACCAAAGAGATAATCCACATAAATGCGAGGGCCGAAGATGCCCTCCACTACAACCGCAGCATACCCCTGATCGGAGATGCATCGGCGGTGGTCTCTACCCTCAATAGTATCCTGAAGGAACAAAATATTCACAAGGGGAAAGAGAGTACCTCGCCATGGATAGAATCCTGCCGGGCCAAACGCCGGGAGTGGGACAGATTGGTGGAAGAGCGGGTCTCATGCAGACCGCTGCTCGATGCAAAACAGGGAAGCGAGATCCTTACCCAGCCCTCGGCCATTCAGACGGTGGTCGATTTTGCCGTGCAGAAGAAGGCCTGCAAGCTCTTCGATGCGGGGGACGTGCAGGCTAACGGTTTCCAGATTGTGAGGGATGAAAAGCCCGGTTTTACCTTTACCGACACTGGATCCTCCTACATGGGTTTTGCCGTCTCGGCGCTCCTCGCCTCTGCAATTGCCGATACGCCCCGCTACAGCATTGCTTTTACCGGCGACGGCAGTTTCATGATGAATCCCCAGATACTCATCGACGCCGTCGAGCATGGACTCAGGGGGATGATAGTAATCTTCGACAACCGGCGGATGTCCGCGATTTCCGCACTCCAAAAGGCACAGTACGGAAAAGACTACAAGACCGACGACAAAATTTCCGTGGACTATCGCGCCATGGCCGAATCGGTGGAGGGGGTAAAGGGGCTGTTCGGAGGCTCCTCGTGCGAGCAGCTCCGCGGGGTTCTCGAAGAGGCCTATGCATATTCGGGACTCTCCCTCATCCATCTGCCGGTCTACTACGGGGAGAGCGAGCAAGGCGACCTCGGGGTGTACGGAAAGTGGAACGTCGGTAACTGGTGCAATGACGTGCAAAGGGAAAAACACTCTATCGGGCTCTAGGCCCAACAAGGGAAAACCATGGAAAAGTTACGGATCGGCTTAATCGGTTGCGGAAGAATATCCGAACTCCACCTGAAGGCCTATCGAGAGATCGACGGCGCGGAGGTAGCCGCCGTCTGCGACATAGACCCCGCCCTCGCCGAATCCACGGCTTCGGCCTACGGCATCGACCTCAGCTTCACCGACTACAAAGATCTGTGCAGCGATCCTTCGATCGATGCCGTGGAAATACTCACCCCCCAGCCCCTCCACGAAGAGATGGCCGTAAAGGCAATGGCCGAGGGAAAACACGTCTCCCTGCAAAAACCCATGACCATAAGCCTTCCGAGCGCCGGGAGAATCCTCGCGGCGGCGGAAGCGAACAAAATAGTCTTTCGGGTGGCCGACAACTACCTCTTCTATCCTCCCATTGTAAAGGCAAAGGAGATGATAGACTGCGGTGTTATCGGGGAACCGACGAACATTCGAATCAAGATGCTGAGCGGGGGCTCGGGTGGCTGGGATGTCCCGGATTCGGCCTGGGCCTGGCGCCACAAGGAGACGAAAAGCGGCCGGGGCATGCAGACCTTCGACCACGGCCATCACCTCTGGGCCCTCTCCTGGTACCTCATGGGATCGGTAGAGCGGGTGGTAAGCTGGATCGACTCGATAGACGGCTGCATAGACAGCCCGGCGGTAATGATGTGGAAGCACCGCACCGGTATCCGCTACGGTATGTGCGAGTATGCCCATGCCTCCGAGATGGAGATTCCCTCTTCCTACTACGCAAACGACGAGATGGTGGAAATTACCGGATCAAAGGGACTTATCATGATAAACCGCTGCACGGGCAGACTCATGGACCGCCCTCCCCTTAGCCTGTTTACCGGTGGAAAGTGGACCCACATCGAAGATATCGAGACAGACTGGGCCTCCGGCTTTACCGGGTCGGCGCGCAATTTTGTCGATGCGATAAGAGGCACCGCCGCCCCCTCTCTCTCCGGAGAAGAGGGTCTCGAGATACTCAGTTTCGATGTGGCCATCTCCGAATCGGCCCGTCTCGGAAGAGAAGTGCACATCCACCGGCTCGAACAGACGACCGGTGCGGAAGCTTAGGGGTATTTTCCAAAGCTAACCCCTATATAAAAACCATACCCTGGAGGTACATATGAAAATTGCGGTAATAAACGAGGTAAGCGCTTCGAATAAGAACTCCGATATTGTAGCGGCCCTCGAGTCCTGCGGCCAGGAAGTGCTCAACCTCGGAATGTGGAATCCCGAGGAGAAACCCTCGCTGCTCTACACCCACACGGGTCTCATGGCCGCCCTTACCATTAATATGAAGATAGCCGACTTCGTGGTCGGAGGCTGCGGCACCGGGCAAGGCTTTCTCACCTCCGCAATGCAGTATCCCGGTATTATCTGCGGCCATATACTCGACCCTCTAGACGCATGGCTCTTCGCACAGATCAACGGGGGAAACTGCATATCCCTGGCACTCAACCAGGGCTACGGATGGGCCGGCGATGTAAACCTGCGTTTTCTCTTCGAACGGCTCTTCAGCGTCGAGTTCGGCAGCGGGTATCCCGAACACCGTAGGGAACCGCAAAAGGAGGCCCGTCTCATGCTCAACCGGATAAATGAGGCCGCCCACAGGCCCCTCGTCGAGATACTCCGCGGTCTGCCGAAAGAACTGGTCTCCGAAGTGCTACTCTTCCCCCGAATGCGGGAGGCCATAGAGAAGACGAAGGGCGGGGAGAAAGAGCTTCGCGACTTCATCGAATCATTCTATTCCGAGAACGGGTAAAAGGGGAGTTGTTATGAATGCGAGAAACGAAACCGCCGATGATGCGCGCCGAGGCCTGTTCTACAAGCTCCTCGAGCTAAAGGACTCGGACATCCGCATTCTTACCATAGAACAGGGTTTTTCCGCTGCAGACAGGGGCATACACAGCGGCGGAGCGATGTCTTCGGTGGTGCCGCTGGTCTCCCTCTACTACGGCGGAATGATGAACTACGACCCAGCCCACCCGACCGAAGCCCAGGATATGTTCGTCCTCAGTAAGGGCCATGCGGTAGCCGCCATGGCCTCGGTGTATGCGGATATCGGCTATTTCGATCGGTCGCTCCTCGACAACTCCCGTTCCTACGAGAGCATTCTCAACGGACATCCCGGCCCGCTCCTTCCCGGAGTGCATCTGCCCACCGGCCCGATGGGTCAGGGAATATGCGCGGCAGGGGGCTTGGCCCTCGCCGGAGGACGGGAGCCGCTCTACGACGTTTTTACCCTTACCGGCGACGGCGAATTGCAGGAGGGAAGCGTCTGGGAGGCCGTCATGTACTCGGCGGCAAAGAGGGTCGACAACTTCTGCGTACTCATCGACAAAAACGGCGGACAGCTCGACAACCCGAAACAAAACAGCTTTCCCATGGACAACATCGAGGGGGAACTCGAGGCTTTCGGCTTTTCGGTACTCCCGGTAGACGGAAGGTCCTATCGACAGGTCGTCGGTGCCCTCGAGACCTTCAAGTACGGCGAAAGGGACGGGCGTCCCACGGCCGTTGTGCTCCACACGGAGAAGGGCTACGGCGCCTTCTCCGAGTATCTGGTCAAACACAAGGTCACTCTTAGCCCCGATGTAGTGGAAAGCGAACTCGCCCAACAGAGGGAGCGGCGCCGACGGCGCGAAGAGGCCCTCTTCGCGGAGCTCGAGAGAATTATGGAGCGGCAGTCCGAGGCGGAGCTCGATGCGTATCTGCAGGCCGCCGCTTCATCTATGCACTACCGCATCGATTTCGACAAGGCCCTGGTACAGCCGATTCACCGGGGAAGTGTTGTCGAGAAGGCGCCGCAGAGGGACAAACGGATACGTTATAACGAGGAAGAACTTCCCCGGATCGAAAAGGGAGAAAACCGCCAGGCGAGCACGGTTATTGAAGAGGCAATGAGGGTATTCGCCCGCGACCCGCGGGTCTTCTCAGTAGATGCCGACCTCGCTTCGACCAGCGGCCTCGAAGCAGGTGTTTCCTACCGGGACAAAACACGGGCCTTCAACGTGGGCATTGCCGAGGCGAACATGATGTGTATCGGTGAGGCCTTTGCCGTAACCGGCGCCAACAGCTGGGTCAGCACCTTCTGCCCCTTCTTCAACTGGAACGTGTTGCGGCGGATCGCCATAGGAGAGCAGGAGCGCGGGGAGGTTATTGCCGAGAAAGAAGGCTGGCTGAACACCGGCCACGGGCTGGACCTCACCTTTCTCGCCACCGCCGCCAACTTCGACACGAAGACCAACGGGGCAACCCACATGGGCAACGACGACATCCTCTTCTTCGAGCACATAGGGGGCCTCAAGATCATCGACACCTCGTGTCCCCGCCAGGTCCTCGAGGTCATGCGCTGGATCATGGAGGGTAACCGCGGGCTCGTCTATCTGCGCATCATGCGTGCCCCCTCTGCGGTGCTCTACGGCGGCGATTACCGGTTCTCCTTCGGGAAGGGCTGCTACGCAGCCCGCCACGATTCCCCCGATGCGGTGATTATCAGCAGCGGCCGGGAGGTACACGAGGCCATCGAGGCATCGAAGCTCTGCGCGGAGAAGGGCCGTAAAGTCGACGTCATCGACATGCCGAGTATCGACGCCGAACTCCTCTTCGAGCTGTACCGGAGCAAGCTGCCCCTCATTATCCCCGAACAGAACAACGGCCGAATATGGAACGCCTTTCGCAGGGCGGTATTCGAGGGCGGGGGAAGCTACGACTCGGCGGGTCACTTTCCCGTAAACCTGCTTACCCCGGAGGGCTCGCCGCAATACATCCATTCGGGGACCTATGAGGAGCTGGTCGACCGTTACGGGCTCTCGGCGGAAAAACTTACCGAACGACTCCAGTCGCTCTGAGGGCCGTATTAGTAAGAGGGGGCTTGTCACTGTCCGTGGTTGAGGCGAAGGAAAGAGGACTATTGCGACGAAAGAAGGACTCCAAGACGCGACTCCTCTCGGCTGCCTACAGGAATCACTACCACTGGTCGGAGTTCATAGGGGGTGAGGTTTCAGAGACCATCCCCTACAAGTGGCAGGTGAGATTCAACAACAGCGATGTTGAGATAAAGAATAGAATGCAGAATCCGGTGGATCCGAAAATCGTAGAAGAGCTATCCAAAAAGGTTCCCGAGTTCAGGAAGATGTACGAGCCGAAGGGACTGGAGGTACAGGATTTCGACGAGCAAGGGGCGACGGTGAGAACCCTGAGGCAGTTTCTCCAGGGCTACGCCGATCTGCTCACAGACATTCGGAATATCATGCTGCCGAACCCTGACACCAAGTAAATCTATGAGAAGAGCAGTGTGGACATTTTGATGAACAACAAGGACGTGCATTTCGTTTAGACGGTACACATATACGGCATTTTCAAAGAGAAACGAATCGTAGAATTGCCGTACAGGTTAAAGGGGAAGTATATGAGCACGGAAACAGAAGCAAGGGATTACATAGCAGGCTTAGTAGAACGCTCGAGGGCGGCGCAGCGGGTAATAGAACATGCGAGCCAGGAAGAGGTGGATGAGC
>CAYFVU010000109.1:0-6145 GCA_964346645.1 uncultured Spirochaetaceae bacterium
TGAGGATGACTCCAGCAACCCTGTTTTCTACGAGTCTGGGGATGAGGATCTTCTCCCTTTGAATGTCGTTTCCAAAGGAATATATAAAGACTGAGTAGCCATTTTGATTGAGCACCGCCTGTATGGCTTCGGTACTCTCGGCGAATAGGAGGTTGTTCATTGTCGGAATGAGTATGGCGATGTTGTGAGATGAATTGGTCTTGAGAGTCTTCGCCGCATTGTTCGGGATGTAGTGGAGCCTCTCGATTGCTTCGTCGATTTTCCGGGCCGTCTCGGGCTTCACCTTGATTTTGTTGTTGATGTAGCGGGATATCGTACAGACGCTTACACCGGCTTCTTTTGCAATATCTTTTAGTGTCGACATGGTACTTTTCCTATCATCCTATTGCACAAAAGTGTCCTGTTTATTTGTACACCCTGTTGGAGTATAACACAAGCTCAATGATCCTGTACCATGTATCTTTGCGAGAAGCAACGAACTGAAAAGCAATTATTCTTGTGTGTACGGGAGAGATTGGACCTTGTGCTCATGGAAAAAGCACGCTACAATGATTTTTAAGTAAAACGATTAACATAAGTCTCTATGTGTGATTGAATTTAAAGCCACGGGGAAAAAGAGAATGGCAAAAATCAACGATTTACGCTCCTTTCTCGCCGAATTGCAGGAGCATGGTGAGCTCGTAGAGGTCACTCGAGAGGTCTCTCTCACCCACGAGATCGGCAGTGTGATCGCAACCCTCGAGAAACAGCAGGGTCCGGCGGTCAAATTCAGCAATGTAGAGGGAAACTCTGTCCCAATAGTCGGTGGGCTGCTCGGCACCCACAAAAAGATCGCCCTCGCCCTCGAGACCACGCCCGAGGAAGTGGTGGACAAGCTCGACGGAATACTCGATGCGCCCATATCTCCGAGAGAGGTATCGGCGGAAGGTGCTCCCTGCAGGGAGCACGTCTACACGGGGGATGAGGTAGATCTCACATCGATTCCGATTCCCATTCACGCACCGCACGACGGCGGCCCATACATCACCGCCGGGGTAACGGTCTCAAAGGAGCTCGACGGGTCGAGACAGAATTTGTCGTTTCAGCGCCTGCAGATAAAGGGAAAAAGGCGGATGGGCATCATGATAAACGAGTGGCGCCACATGCGCGGATTCCTGAAAGAGGCGGAGAGACGAAACGAGCCGCTCCCGTTTTCCGTCGTCATCGGAGTGGATCCGGCCGTCATGATCGCGGCGGGTTTTCGCTACGACGGCGATGAGATGGAGCTTGCCTCGGCCATACGCAACAAACCGATCGAGGTGCTGCGCGGGGTGACAAACGACATTCTCGTTCCCGCCCATGCCGAATACGTAGTCGAGGGAGTGGTCAAGCCTGGAGAACGCGAGGAGGAGGGGCCCCTTGCCGAGTTCACCGGCCACTACGGCGAGTTGTGGCAGAGCCCGGTGGTGGAGGTGACGGCGGTCACCCACCGGAGCAATCCCGTCTGGCAGACCCTCAACGGCGGCTCGTTCGAGCACATCAACCTCGGAAACGTGCTGCCGCGCGAGCCCCTGCTGAGACGCCACACCAAGTACGTCTCCTCGAATGTGCTCGACGTGCACATCCCACCCTACGGCTCCGGTTTTCTCGCCGTTATTCGTATAAGAAAGGAAAATGAGGGTGAGCCGAAGAACGTAGCGATGGCCGCGATGACTACCTACGTGAACATAAAGAACGTCATTGTGGTAGACGAGGACGTGGACATCTACTCTCCTTCGGACATCATGTGGGCTCTTTCCAATAGAGTGGATCCGAAGAGGGACACCTTCGTGGTACAGGGCTCTCAGGGACACGAGCTCGATCCCTGCAGCGATGAGCAAGGGGTCCAGAACAAGACCGGAGTAGATGCGACGCTCTGGAAAGAGAAGCGAGGACTCCGCCGTGTGGAGTATCCTACGGTAAAATTATCCGAGTATTTGAATTACTGACTATTAGGATCTCTGGGCATGGAGAATGAAATACATGGATAGTCAAATACAATAGAGGAGGGAAGAAGAGGAATGGCGGATACATTGCTGCACAACGGTACACTGGTAACGATAAATGGGAATCGAGAGACCCTCGAGAACCATTCGCTCTTGATTCGAAACGACAGAATTCATGACATCGGTCCCGTCGATGAGATGAAGAGCCGGTATAAAGACGCCGGCCGCATCATCGACGTGAGCGATAAGGTGGTATTCCCGGGTTTTATCAACACGCACAACCACCTCTTTCAGACGCTCCTGAAGGGTCTTGGTGACGATCTCGTCCTCTCCGATTGGCTCAGTACGATGACCTTCCCGAGCGGGGTCTATCTAGAGCAGGAGCACACCTTCGCAGCCTCTTCCCTCGGTTGTCTCGAGGGGATACAGAGCGGGACTACGACGATGGTCGACTACATGTATCCACATCCTCGGGAAGGACTGGACGAGGGGGTCATAGAAGGCTTCAAGAGACTCGGCATACGCGGCTTCTTCGGCCGAGGCATGATGGACACGGGTGAAAAGTACGGCACTCCGACCGGGATCATGCAGAATCTTTCCGAAATCGAGAAGGATCTGGTGCGGCTCTTCGACACGTATCACGATACCGAGGAGGGGAGAATCAGGATCTGGGTATCCCCTGCGGCGATATGGTCTAGCAGCGAGGAGTCGTTGAAGCGGACCTGGGAGATCGCACGCCACTACCGGACTGGTTACTCGGTGCATATCTCCGAGACCCCCTTCGACAGAGAGGCGGCGCAGGATCTTCACGGACTGCCTGACGCAGAGGTTCTGGAGAAGCTCGGCATACTCGGAACGGAGGTGCTTATGGTCCACTGCGTCTACCTGACCGATCGCGACATACGAATGGCCAAGCATTACGATCTCAAGGTCTCCCACAACCCGGTCAGCAACATGTACCTCTCCTCCGGGGTAGCGCAGATTCCGAGGATGCTGGAGAGCGGGATTACCGTCGGACTTGGGACCGACGGACCGGCGAGTAATAACAGCCAGGACATGGTAGAGCTACTCAAGTTTACCGCCCTGCTGCATAAGGTTCACAGCCTCGACCCCACAGTCATCAGCGCCGACAAGGTGATAGAGATGGCGACTATCGACGGCGCGCGCGCCATCGGCATGGAGGACGAGCTGGGTTCTCTCGAGGTCGGCAAGAAGGCGGATCTTTTCGTCTACAACCCGAAACGGACGGCGAAGTCCGTGCCGAACCACAATCCGGTCTCCACCATCGTATACGCGGGTACTCACGCATCGGTCGAGACGGTCTTCGTCGACGGAAGAGCGGTCATGGAGGAGGGCAGTCTCACGGTCGACTCCGAGGAGAAAATAATCGATGAAGGTCAGAGGGCGGCCGAGGATCTCGCTCAAAAGGCCGGCACCATAGAGAACAAGCACAGAAGGTGGCGCACCCTAGCCTTCTGACAGGAGGGGACGGGCATCGGGCTGAAGGCGCGTTTCGGGGCGAACACCCGGAGGCAGCGGATACTGGGGCAGCTCAAATTGTTCTCGGAGGATATGGTCTCCGGACGCGGTTTTATCACTCTTGGGGCGGTAATCTTCGGGAAGTGGAATCCGTGGGTCGTTCTCGCGGTAGGCCGGAATAGGCTGATGAGCATGTGACAAAATATTGATGAGTGCGTGTTAAACTCTTGACAACTAAGATTAGTAAAACTATCATATAAAATGTCATGAAGCACACGCCGGCAAAGCCGTACAGCACGAGTATTCTCACCCGATCCACTCGATCGATGTATGAACGTGTGCATGCTTCGCGGACCCGCCTATTTCTCTATCTCATGATGATGCCCAGCTGACGCGCCCTCTCGACCACAGAGCGGCGCATCCTCACGCTATTTAACCGGGAGAGAGGAGAGTCCCGGAGAGGAGGTCTTATGCCGATAAAAATTCCTACCGACCTGCCCGCCCGCAGCGACCTGGAGAGCGAGGGGATCTTCGTCATGGACGAGGACCGCGCGAGTCATCAGGATATCCGGCCTCTGCGAATCGTTGTGCTCAACCTCATGCCCACGAAGATGCAGACGGAGACACAGCTCCTCCGTTTGCTCGGCAACACCCCTCTGCAGATAGATGTGACGCTTTTGCACCCGGAGTCACACGTACCGAAAAACACCCCGCAGGAGCACTTGAGGAAGTTCTATCGAAGCTATTCGGATATCGAGGACGAGCGGTTCGACGGGATGATCATTACCGGGGCACCTGTGGAGACGGTAGACTTCGAAGAGGTAGACTACTGGGAAGAGCTGAAAGATATCATGGACTTCTCCCTGCACCGCGTATTCTCTACGCTGCACATCTGCTGGGGCGCGCAGGCGGGGCTGTATCACCATTACGGGATAGAGAAATTTCCCCTTCCGGACAAGATGTTCGGCATATTCCCCCACGAGATAATTCACCGTACGCCGCTGTTTCGCGGTTTCGACGACGTTTTCTATGCGCCGCACTCCCGTCATACCACGGTCAGAGTTCAGGACATTGCGAAAATCGATGAGTTGACGGTGCTCGCGGAGTCGGAGGAGGCCGGTGTCTGCGTCGTCCAGGGGAAAAATGCACGTCAGGTCTTCATCACCGGACATCTGGAGTACGACCGAGACACGTTGAAGGCCGAATACCTGAGAGATGTGCGAAATGGGGCGCACATAGAGAAGCCGAAGAACTACTTTCCTCAGGATGACCCGGAATCTCTGCCGATGGTCACGTGGAGGGCCCATGCCCATCTGCTCTTCGTAAACTGGATAAACTACTTCGTGTATCAGGAAACCCCGTACGATCTTCTGCGTATCGAATAGGAGGAGGAAGATATGAAAAGAGAGAAAGACTCACACTACCGTTTCGAAACCGAGGCACTCCACGGAGGCCAACTCGTAGACAGCGATACCAACTCCCGCGCGGTCCCGCTCTACAGGACGACTGCCTACATGTTCGAGGACAGTTCTCACGCATCGAGGCTCTTTTCCCTCGAGGAGCCGGGAAACATCTACACGAGAATAGGAAACCCCACACAGGCGGTTCTGGAGAAGCGCCTGGCCCTTCTCGAAGGAGGAACGGCAGCGCTCGCCCTCGCCTCGGGTACCGCAGCCGTCTTCAACGCACTCATCAACATCGCCGGAGAAGGCGATGAGATCGTCGCCTTCGACAATCTCTACGGGGGAACATATACCATGTTCGATCACATCCTCCCCCGATTCGGCATCACGGTTCGGTTTCTCCCGGAGGGGGCTTACGAGCGGATAGCGGAGGCGATAACCGACAAGACGAAGGCGGTATACGCAGAGACCATAGGGAATCCGGGGCTGCAGGTCTTCGATGTGGAGAGGGCGGCAAAGATCGCTCACGACCACGGAGTTCCCCTGATACTCGACTCCACCTTTACCACCCCTTACCTGCTGCGGCCCTTCGACTACGGGGCCGACATCGTGGTCCACTCGCTGACGAAGTGGATCGGCGGCCATGGAACCGCGATCGGCGGGGCGGTCGTAGACTCGGGAGGCTTCGATTGGACGGCCTCCGGCCGCTTTCCCGCCTTCAGTGAGCCGGATGAGAGTTATCACGGCCTCGTGTGGGGAGATCTTGATCCCGCGGAGGGCGATGGACCCTACATTGCGCGGATGAGGACCGGGGCGCTCCGCAATCTCGGGGCTTCGATATCGCCCGACAATGCCTGGATGTTTCTACAAGGGCTCGAAACCCTTCATCTCCGCATGGAGCGACACTGTGAGAATGCGATGAAGACCGCCGAGTTTCTCCGCGAACATAGGAAGGTCGAGTGGGTGAGGTACCCGGGGCACCCGGAGGATCCTTCTCACGAGACGGCCCGAAGGTATCTGGAGAAAGGCTTCGGGGGAATGGTCGTCTTCGGAGTAAAGGGTGGACGCGAGGCGGGACAGAGATTCATCGAACACCTCGGTCTGTTCTCCCACGTGGCGAATGTAGGCGATGCAAAGAGTTTGGCTATCCATCCGGCGAGCACCACCCATTCACAGCTCTCGGAGCAGCAGCAGATCTCGTCGGGAGTGAGGCCGGAGCTGGTGAGGCTCTCTATCGGTCTGGAGCACATCGACGACATAACATCCGATCTCGCCGAAGCCTTGGACAAGGTATAGACT
>CAYFVU010000109.1:6245-10948 GCA_964346645.1 uncultured Spirochaetaceae bacterium
TTCCAGTTGAGAAGAAAAAATTATTGACACCCGAATGGAACTCATACTATTATAGAGTTGCATAGCTTATATATACATCTATACCAATAAGCGTGCAGGAAGTCTCTCATGGTAAAAAAGAATAGTCATGTTCCCGTATACTGGCAAATCAAGGAGGATATCTACTCTCAGATCATAAGCGGCGAGCTCAAGCCGAACGAGCGGATTCCCTCCGAACCGAAGTTGGCGAAGAAGTACAACGTCAGCCGCCTCACGGCGAGAAACGCCGTTACCGCGCTGGTAAACGACGGCTATCTCTTTCGGGTGCAGGGGCAGGGAACCTTCGTCAAGCAACCTCGAGTCGAGGCGAGTTCGGGGGAGTTTACCGGTTTTATGGAAGACATGCGCCGCAGAGGATTTACGGTGCGCTCCGAAGTTATCTCCTCGGGGAGCATGCCCGTACCCGAAGAGCTCTGCGAGCCTCTCGCTCTCGAGCAGCACGAAGAGGTCTACCGCATCCGGAGGCTGCGCTATGCAAACGAAGAGCCGATCGTGCTGCAGGAGACCTATCTGGTGGCGGACAAGTGTACCGGCATAGATAGATTCAACCTGGAGACGGAATCGATATACCAGCATCTGCGAGAAGACTACCAATTGGAGATTGGAATAGCTCGAGAGAGCCTCGAGGCGCAAATAGCGAGCGAGGAGAACGGCGGACTGCTGAGAATAGACAGGGGAGCTCCTATTCTCTTTTCGAAGAGACTTACCTTTCTCTCGAACGGGCTTCCAATAGAGTTCTGCTACAGTTGGTACAGGGGCGACCGGTACGTGTTCGAGCTCGAGCTCAAATAGTTTATTACCCACACAGAAGGAGTATACGCAATGGACAAGAGTAGACGAATGTCGAGGCTGATGAGGGAAGACGGCCGAAGCTTCATCGTTGCCATGGATCACGGCACCAATGCAGGCGCGGTCGCCGGTCTCGAGAGAGCCGGAGAGGCGGTTGCCGCGGTGGCGGCCGGCGGCGCCGATGCGATAATCGCGAACATGGGCTTTGCGAAACGGTATGCCAAAGAGCTCTCTCATCTCGGATGGGTTGCGCGCTTGGATCTTCCCCCGACGGCACTCGGTGGGGGGCACGAGAGTCGGGTCGCCTACGACGTGGAGTACGCCGTTAAGCTCGGTGCTGATGCGGTCATCATCAACGGAGGTCCCGGTGTCGGTGTGGAGGAGAGCTCCCTGCCCGCCATCTCCGATGCGGTCATGTGGGCGGATGAGTACGGTATACCGATTATCGGCGAGATCGTCCCCGGCGGTTTCGACTCAGATCCCTCCTACAAAACGGTAGAGAATATTGCGCTGGGGGTTCGGCTGGCCGGCGAGCTGGGGGTCGACCTGATAAAGACTCCGTATATAGAAGGCTTCGAAAAGGTCGCCGCGGCGAGTTTCTGTCCAGTTGTGGTCCTCGGTGGAGCGAAGACGGAGAACACGGAAAAGTTTTTCGACTCGATCAAGAACGCGATGGACTGCGGGGCGGCGGGAGTCGCCATCGGCCGAAACGTCTGGGGCGCCGAAAAACCCGAGCTCATGGCGTCGGCCCTGAACGCGATCATCCACGACGGTGCCGATGGAAAGCGCGCCGCCGGAATCTTTAGAGGGGATGCGAAGTGATGAAAAAGGCAGTGATGACGGGACCGAGACAGCTGGAGATTCAAAACTTCGAAGTGCCGGAGCCGGGAGCAGGTGAGGTCTTGGTAAAGATACGCGCCGTAGGCATCTGTACCTGGGAGCGAAAGTACTTCCGCGGCGTGGACGATTCCTACCCGTTCGTAGGCGGGCACGAGATATTTGCGACTGTAGAGGAGGTCGGTCCGGGTGTTGCACAAGATTTGAACCAGGGGGATGCGGTGGTGGTGGCGAGCCTTACCCGCTGCGGCGAGTGCTACTACTGTAGGCGCGGCCTGGACAACATGTGTGAAAACGTCGGCGCCGAATCGCAGCCCGGAGGCCTCTGGGGCCCCGGCGGTTTTTCCGAATATCTGGTGGTGCGCGGTTATGAGCTCTTTCGGGTGCGCGACGACATGGATCCTGCGGTGGGAACCCTCGCAGAACCGGTCGCCTGTGTGACACGCAGCGTGGAGCGCGGGGCTCTCGAAGTGGGAGACACCGTGCTGGTGCTCGGGGCCGGCGTGATGGGGCTGGTTCACATCGTGTTGGCGAAGATGCGCGGCGTGAAGGTCTTGGTGAGCGAGCCCGACGCAAAGCGGAGGGAAAAGGCGCGGGAGATGGGAGCCGACGAGGTCATAGACCCGAGTTCAGAGGACACGGCAGCACGCGTCAAGGCTCGTACCGAAGGCAGGGGAGCGGAGGCGGTCTTCTTTACCGCCGGCGGTGTCTCCGCGATACATGACGGCGTCGCCTCGCTGGTAAAGAACGGCACCTTGGTCGTCTATGGCTCCACCGGTTCGGAGAAGGAGCTCGTCCTCGATCCCGGCCTCTTTCACTACGACGAAATCTATCTAACCGGAGTCACTAAACACACGAAGGATTCTTTCCGCAAGGCGGCGAAGCTCCTCTCGGAATACACTGACAGATTTTCAGGTCTGATCACCGAACGGTTTCCGTTCGACGAAATTCTCCCGGCCTTCGAACGTTCGGAATCCCTCGAAACCTACAGGGTGGTCCTCGAGCTCTGATGCCGTACCCTTCCGCCGAATCCTCGAGTCGTCTGCTTCTCCTCGGCTTCGACATCGGCTCCCACAGCTGCAAGGGAGTGCTGGTCGATACGGCGGGAGAGGTGGTTGCCGAGGCCTCGAGATCACACCGCATCTCCCGTCCGCAACCCGGCTGGGAGGAGCAGTCTCCTGCGATATGGTGGGAGGCCTTCGTCGCGATCTGCGCCGAGCTGCGGGAGACGGTGGAGTTCGAGACGGTAGGCGAGCCTTATGCTTCGGGAAACCCCGGCGGCCGAAGGCTTGTGAGACATAACGGCGGCCGAGAGCTCCCGAGACATAACGGCAGCCGAGGGCTTGTGAGACATCGCGGCGGCAGTGACAGTGGGCAGCCGGGCTCAAGGATCTCCGCCATAGGGATTACCGGCTTCGTGCCCGGGCTCTGCATGGTGGATGCGAAGGGACAGCCGATCGGAGATTCGATCATGCACACCGACACCCGTGCGATGGAGGAGCTCGAGGAGCTGAACGGCCTGCTCGATACTCCTATCAGCATGGGAACCCTGCTGCCGAAGCTGCGCTGGGTACAGAAGCACCAACCCGAACGGTTTTCTGAGATCGATACGCTGCTTGTGCCCCACGGCTACCTCGTCTACAGCCTGACCGGCCGCAGGAGCTGCGACTACGACACCGCCTCCATATTCGGGGGCCTCTTCGACAGCGGGCGCAGGAGATGGAATGAGCGGATCTGCCGAGAGCTGCAGATACCCCTAAATATCCTGCCCCCGACATATCCTGCGGTAGGCATGGCGGGGGTCGTGTCGGCTGAAGCGGCAAATGCCACGGGGCTGCCTGCGGGAACTCCGGTGATCGTCGGCAGCGGCGACTCCTTTACCGCCCTCGTAGGCGCAGGAGCGTCCGAAAAGGGGGACCTGCTGGTTTATATGGGTACTTCGGGTACCCGGCTGCTGGTGGAGAGGCCGTTGGAGGAGGTTGCCGAAGGTCCCCATTTCGGCCCCGGCAAGATAGAGTTCGTCGGCCGGATCTTCTCCTGCGGAGATACCCTCGAGCGTTTTCGCCGTCTTTTGGGCGATCGGTCGTGGAAGGAGCTCGACGATGCCGCCGAGGCGGCTCCGGCCGGTGCGGGAGGCCTCTTCGTCGTACCGCATCTGAAACAGCGGCGTGCAGGAGAGTCCGAGCTCTCGAGCAGGGACAGCATGGTCGGCTACGGAGGCGCACAGGAGAAGGGACACATCTTCAGATCTGCGTTAGAGGGTGTCGCCCTCCTCGCGAGAGAGGGGGCCGATGAGGTCATGGATAGAGTGCTTCGGGTGGTTGTATCCGGTGGGCCGGTAAAGAGCGCGCCGGTGCGGCGCATCATGGCCGCGGTCTTCGGCGGGCAGGTGCTCGCCGACGAGAAGGGGCACAGTGGAGTCGGCGCGGCGATCCTGGCGGGGTACGCGCGGGGAAATTGCAGAGGCCTCGACCGCAATGTGTTGAACACGTGTAAACAAACAGGTATAGTTGAGGCAGATATTGCGGAGGTAGATTTCTATGCCCGGCATTTGCATCGGTTTCGCGATATACGCAGACGCCTGCACGCAGGCGACACGGACTTCGATCCGGCCCAGCCGGATGGTTCTTAGTGCCGCAGCTTCATGGCGAGCGGATGCTTTTCGCACCCCGTTTATTCTCGAATCAACTGAGGGAATTTGCGTAAAATTACGCAATATTTATAGTTAATCGTTTGCCTAAATGGTGAATTTCTTGTACCATGTCGTGATCTGAAGGGGGGTACGATGGCTACTACCGCATACATAGATCTCAGTTCCGAAAGAATAGATATTGTAGATACTCCCGAGAGGGATTTGGAGCTCTACCTCGGCAGCCGCGGCTACGCGGCGAAGATCCTCTACGACCGGGTGGGACCGGAGGTAGACCCGCTCGCCGCGGAGAACCATCTCATCTTCTCCGTCGGTCCCTTTACCGGGACGAATTGGCCGACCGGGGCGCGGATGACCGTCAGCGCCAAGTCGCCGGCCACCGGCGCCT
>CAYFVU010000110.1:0-4652 GCA_964346645.1 uncultured Spirochaetaceae bacterium
AAGGGCTACAGTCCGCTGAGCTCTACCCGCTCGACCTTGGTCTGGTGGCGGAACTTGATGTAGAGGGTACGACGCTCCTCGTCGTAGAACCAGCCGCCGACCCCGTAGGTCTGGAACCTGCGGTCGGAGTTCCAACGGTAGCCGTAGAGATTGAAGTTGTCGAAGGGGGGGACTCCGCGTACGACCACGTAGTGCATCTCGCCGACGGCGAAATCGAAGGTTATGGATATGGAGTTGCCGCTGCGGGCAGCTCCGACCCCCTTTGCCACCGTCCAAAGCCGTATGTCGGCATCCAACTCATCCGCAAGGCTCACAAGCCGTGGGTAGAAGTTGTTCGAGCTGAGGATGGGATAGATCTTCTCGGGCGCGGTCTGTGTTTTCTGAGGCATCATAGATCCACCCGAGACGGCGAAACTCGCGGGAACAAAGCCCTCCTCATCCGCCTGTCCGAGCACCATCACCGTCAACTCGAGTCCCAGCTCTTCGGCGAATGTACTTTCACTTAACTCCCCGTAGCTCATCAGCGCCTTTCCGAGCCTGAGCGCAGCCGATGACTCGACTATCGCCTCGCCGGTGGGAAAGACTGTTGCATCACCGATCCGCACCATCCTGCGTCGAACCGCCTCGTAGACCCCTTCCAGGCTCTCGACGAGCCGCGGGAACCTCTCGGGATAGGTCTGTGCGGCCTCCACTGCGCTGGAGAAGAGATTGACCAGCGCCTCCGGATCTTCGATAGAGAACGGATCGAGATCGGCAACGAAGGATTCGAATTCGTTTATGAGCTCGTCTTCCCCGTGCCAGATGAGGAACAGGAGGAGGTTCTGCTCAACTGAGAGAAACGAGGGGTCTTGCTTTTCCATGGACTCCAGGATCCGGGCGGCCCGGGATCGCTCCTGCTCGGCATGGTCCTCGTTGTTCCCGATGATGTTGCCGAGATATGCGCTCGAAGAGAAGGAGTGGCGTCCGCCGAAGGCGTCCATCGCCTCTGTGAAACTGCCGAGTCCGGTGTCGCCATCTCTCCGCATCGTCTCCGCCGCATAGGCGGTCATGACGGCCTCGAACTCGCTCATGCCGCCTGAACCCCCACGCCAGGAGGACTCGTTCGGCTGATACCTGCTCGTCCAGCCGCTGTATGCGGCCTCGCGCCAGCTCCCGTAGAGCTCTTCGTATGACTCACGTGCCTTCGGCTCCCGGTTGCCGAAGTACCAGTACCGCAGTGGCTCCTCTCCTTCGAAAGGAACGAAGATACAGCCGCTCTCGGCTGCCCCCTCGTTCTGCCCACTGAGCCTGAGGTCAAGAATGCCGGCATCGTCTACCGAAGGTTTTCCCGTTGCCGTACAGAGGTAGGATGAGCTCTCGCTCACCGCAGAGAAGAGGGGCACTGATTCGGCGACACGGCTGATGTCGTAGCTGCTGAGAAGCGAAAGCTGCACAGAAGCCTTCGCCTCCTTTTCCGGCGGGATCCAATCCACCCGAATTCCCTGTCCGTCTCCATCTCCGGTATACGCTTCAGGATATGAGAATACACCGGCTCCCAGGTTGTGTCCGAGGGAGAGCACGAGGGCGGCTCCTCCCTCGCCGCTGATGCGGATCGAGTTCTCGAGCGTTTCCACCGAGGTTACCGGCATCTTTCTGCGGGTACCCCCGGCTCCTTCTACGGCAATCCCCTCCGAGAGATCGAGAGAAAAGCCGAAGAAGGAGATTCGTACGAACTCATACGACTTTGCTACCCCTCCGGATACCTGCGCCTCGACCTGTAACGGACCTACCTGCTCGTTGATGTCCGTCTCGCCTCCGGTAAGATGGAGGTGAGTGAAAAAGCCGATAATCGCCAAATAGAGTACGGGTATGAGGAAATATGCTGTGGGGACTCTGCTTCTCATAAGCGCCGTATTCTACCAATACCCCTGTAAAAATTCAACCTTGCTGAAATGTGTCTGAATCTGTATAGTGTCGCATACGAGAACTGAGACGAGACTTCTTGCGAACGGTGATAATTTATGCGAAGACGAACGACTCTCCTCCTTATCATCGGCGTTGCCGGATTGTTGCTCCTCTTTTGGGGATGTGCCGGCGTGCCGGAGAAAGAGGAACCCGATAAAGGCGCCGCAGAAGAGCCGCCCCCCGATGTGAGCGTGCAGCCCTACGAGGGCATTAGTGCGGCAATGGCCGCCGGAAAACCGGCCGAGGCGGTGGAAAAATTCGAGCAGGCCTACACCGAAGATCCGAAGAGCCTGGAGACGCGGATCCTCTACTCCTCCCTCCTCATTACCGCCGGAAGAACGGCGGAGGCGAAGGAGATTCTCGAAACGCTCCGCAACGAGTCTCCGAACAATCCCGACATTCTCTACAACCTCTCGCTGATTGAAGGCATCGAGGGGAACAAGACCGGACAGATCGAGCTCCTGAAGCAGGTCCTCGATCTGGATCCCGACCATCCGCAGGCCCACTCCACCCTCGGCGAGATATACCTGGAGAGAGGCAAAACCGACCAGGCGGAGGCGGAGTTCTCCGCCGCCCTTGACGAAGATCCCGACAACATCGTTGCCCGGGTAGGCTACGGCCACGCACTCCTGAAGAACGAGAAATACGAAGAGTCGATCACCCATCTCGACAAGGCGATAGAACGATACCCCGATTTCCCCTTCGCCTATGTCGACCGCGGCAAGGCCAATGCGCGGCTGAACAACACTAACGCCGCTCTCAAAGACCTGAGCAAAGCCATCGAGCTCGACCCCGACCACTACTGGCACTACATCGACAGGGGCAAGCTCCGGCTCTACGTGGGCAACCTCGAGGGCGCCATGGAGGACTTCAACCGCGCGATCGAGATCAACCCAGACTACTTTCTCGCCTACGTCTACCGTGCCGGTGTCTACAACGAGAGAGATCAGATAGACGAGGCGCTCGAAGACTACCGTAAGGTCTACGAGAAGAAACCGGACTACTATCCGCTCTACCGCCCCTCGGCGGTCATTTCCTACATAAAGGGCAACTACGAGCTCGCCCGCGAGATGTTCCTCCGGATGTACCATCGCTTTCCCGATGAGTACGCCGCCGGCCTAATGGTGGGTATCTGCGACTTCTTCGCCGGCAACGAGCAGAGGGGAGAGCGTTTCCTGGAAAACGAGATGGGAAACTGGCCCCGCGAGGGCCACTTCTTCCACCTCGCCCGCCTCTTTATCGAGCAGGGCTACGACTCCTACGTCGTGAACAAGGTAGAAAACGAGAAGAATCCGCCGCGCCGCGCCCGCGCCCTCTTCTACCTGGCTACCTACTACGAGTGGAAGGGCAAGCAGTCCCTCGCGAACACCTACTACATGGAGGTCTCCGACGCATCGATCTACGGCCTTTTCGAGAATCGCATAGTAGAACACAAGCTCGAAGGGGTAGTCGACGATGAATAGCACTCTGCACGAGGAGAGCCAAACCGTTACCCGTATCACCCTCGGCGAGAGGGAGATCATTCTGCTCGGCACCGCTCACGTCTCGCGGGACAGCGTAGACGAGGTGAAGCAGGTTATCCACGACGAGGAGCCCGATCACGTCTGCGTGGAGATAGACGCGCAGCGCTACAAGACCCTCACCGAGGGGCAGGATTGGTCGAAACTCAGCATCGACAAGGTCCTGAAGGAACGCAAGGGCTTCCTCCTGCTCGCTAACCTCGTCCTGCAGGCCTTCCAGAAGAAGCTCGGCGAGAATCTCGGGGTAAAACCCGGAGAGGAGATGAAGGCCGCCATCGATGCAGCCGCCGAGGGGGAGATCCCCCACACCCTCGCCGACCGCGAGATCCAGATCACCCTCCGCAGGGCCTGGAGCCACTCATCGCTCTGGAACAAGATGAAGATGATCGCCAGCCTTCTCGCTTCCATTTTCAGCAACGAGAAGCTGTCGGAAGATGAGATAGAGCAGCTCAAGCAGAAGAACGCCCTGCAGGACATGATGGAGGAGCTCGCCGACTACCTCCCGTCGGTCAAGGAGGTGCTAATAGACGAGAGGGACCGCTATCTCGCTGCGAACATTTTCAATGCCCCGGGTTCACGCATCGTCGCCGTCATCGGCGCCGGCCACGTGCGGGGCATCATCGAGTGGCTCTACGCCTTCCACGAGAGTCGCGCGGAGACCGACCTGGAGGAGATATCCAACGTCCCCTCACCGCCGAAGATGAACAGGATCCTTCCGTGGATCATTCCCGCCGTCATTGTGGGACTCATCGCCGCCGGCTTCATCCACTCCGGCTGGAACCAGGGGCTGAGGATGTTCCTCTACTGGGTGGTCGTCAACGGCGCACTTTCGTCGGTCGGCGCCATCGTCGCCCTCGCACACCCGCTGACCGTCCTGCTCTCGTTCATCGCCGCCCCCTTCACCTCGCTCAACCCGACCATCGGCGTGGGCATCGTCACCGGCCTCTTCGAGGGCTACATCCGCAGGCCCCGGGTCTCCGACTTCGAAAACATCCAGACCGACATCCTCTCGGTGCGAGGATTCTTCCGCAACCGCTTTACCCACGCCCTGGTCGTATTCTTTCTCTCGAGCGTCGGCAGCGCCGCCGGCACCTTCATCGCCTTCCCCTTCCTGCTGAGCCTGCTCGGCGGTTGACGAGGTCGCCCAGGCCGGAAGGAAGGCGATGACGACCGCGCCATACCTACTTA
>CAYFVU010000110.1:4752-6439 GCA_964346645.1 uncultured Spirochaetaceae bacterium
CCTACTTAAACCCCATCCCTACTTCGCTCCCCGTAGCTCGCCGAAGACCTCCTGTATGCTTTTCTTGACAGTAGCGACGATTCCGTACGAGCACTTGGCGACGGCAACTCCACCGGAGGCATTCTCGCTCGATACCCCGCCCGAGGAGGAGCTTTTTACCGAAGAGACCGAGGAGCTCGCTGCAGAGGAGCTTCCCGCGGGCGCTGCGCCGAGGAAGCGGGTAAATCCCATCTCGGCGGCCGTCCGCGCACGGCGCTGCATGTGGGCCGTCGGACGTATCTCTCCCGCGAGGCTGATCTCGCCGGCGACCGCAGTGTTCTTCGGCACGGCGAGCTCGATCCGGGCCGAGTAGAGGGCCACGGCAAGCGGCAACTCTATTCCTACCTCATCGAGCTTCATACCTCCCGCCACGTTTATATAGATGTCTCTGTCGGAGAAGCGGAGCGAGAGATGCTTCTCCAGTACCGCGGCAACGCGTGAGACACGGTTGGTGTCGATCTTGTCGGAGTAGATCCTGGTGTAGCCGCTTTTCGCCGGAATCACCAGCGCCTGGATCTCCACCATCAGGACCCGCGAGCCCTCGTAGACCGGCGCCGCGGCAATGCCCGGGGGCACCTCCACGCGCTGCTCGAGGAAGTAGGAGGCGGGGTCGGCGACCTGTATGAGCCCCTCCGGTTCCATCGTAAAGATGCCGATCTCGTCGACCGAGCCGAAGCGGTTCTTCACCGCTCTGAGAATGCGAAGGCCCGAGCTCGCCTGGTCGAAATAGAGCACCGTGTCCACCATGTGCTCGATCACCTTCGGCCCGGCGATCGACCCCTCCTTCGTCACGTGCGCCACGAGAAAGAGGGCGGCATTCTCCTCCCTCGCCCAGTCGATCAGCTCGTAACAGCCGTACTTCAGCTGATTCACCGTGCCGGGCACGTTTCCCGCCTCGACGCTCAGGAGCGTCTGTATCGAGTCCACCACCGCCACCTTCGCCTTCATCTTGCGCAGCAGCCCGATGATCCGTTCGAGATCGGTTTCGCAAATCAGGTGAGGCTCGGCGCTTTGCCCCCCTCGCGAGGGGGTTTGCCCGCCGCCTGCTCCGCTCACGAGGCCGAGGCGCTCGGCCCTCATCTTTATCTGGCTCGCCGACTCCTCCCCCGAGACGTAGGCAACGGGCCCGTCACCCCGAACCGATGAGGCGAGCTGCAGCATGAGGGTAGACTTGCCGATACCCGGCTCTCCTCCGATAAGCACGGAGGAACCTATCGTCATCCCCCCGCCGAGTACGCGGTCCATCTCTCCGATTCCCGCGGAAATCCGTCCTCCCTCGGATGCGTCGATACGGGAAAGGGGTGTCGGATTGACGGCTTGGCGCCCAGAACCGCCATCTGCTCCCGTGCCTCCGCTCGATCTAGCCTTTCCACCCGCTCCGCGGCCGGCACCGCCGCCGGCTCTGCGGCCGGAGGAAGAACCCGCTCCCGCAGCCCCCTCGGGAAGCGCGATTTCGATGAAGGTGTTCCACCTCCCGCAGGACGGACATCGGCCGAGCCACTTCGGCTCCTCGTGTCCGCACTCACTGCACTCGAACGTACTCCGCCTCTTTGCCATATGCATCTCCCAAGAAGGTGTTCTCCGGATACGAGTATACCTCATACTAGGGCAGGAGACCAACGGCTGCTTTTCGATGCAGCGATTCTGA
>CAYFVU010000110.1:6539-8481 GCA_964346645.1 uncultured Spirochaetaceae bacterium
GCCGCCGGGCAGTCGCGGCAACGAAAATTCCCAGCGATTCGCATTTGCGAATTACTGGAAAATTCCGGTTCTCCTTCAAAAAACGGCTGCGCTGTGGCATTATATAGATATGATACGAGAGCTGTCCTACGGAGAGTTTACCGACGCCGCGAGGAGGTATGCAAAAACCATGGATCAATTGGACGAAAGCGAATACCGATCTCTCTCGAGAGAAGAGATAGAGATCCTCGAATCCCGCGGTTCGACCGCCGGCGACTGGGGGGAGCTGAGGGTACGGGACGGCTTCGATCCGGCGAAAGTCTCGCGTTGCCGATTCTACGGGCAGGTCCGCATCGGACGTCTCGACGACGTTGCACTGCAGACCGATTCGGGCACCATGGCCCTTCCCGTCGGCCTCAACGAGAGCACCGTGGTAAACAGCCGCATCGGCGACAACTCCGCCGTCTACGGCGTCTCGTATCTCTCGGGTTACGTGGTGGAGCACGGCTGCCTTCTGAAGGACATAGGCGAACTCTCGGTCACCGATACGCCGAGCTTCGGTGAGATGGGACTGAAAGAGGCTGGCGGCGGCCGCTCCTCATTACCCGACTCAACATCCAACTCATCATCCGGCCCGGCTTCCGATTTCCGAGCCGCCTCTCCATCCGGCGCACTCGAGGTAGGCAACGAGAACGGCAAGAGAGCCATATATCCCTTCCGCGGCATGTGGACGGCCGACGCTCATCTGTGGACCCGCGAGCGCGGCAGGCCTCGCTTCATAGAGAAGCTCGAAGAGTTCACAAAAGAGCGGATCGCCTCGAAGACTCGCCACTCCTTGGGGCACATAGGTCCCGGAACCTTCATCCACCGGCTCGACTACGGGCGGGACCTGATCGTAGGAGAAGCCGCTCTCGTCGAAGGCGCCGTTGGCCTCACCGACTGCAGCATCGCCAGCAGCGAAGAACATCCCACCTACATCGGCGGCGGCGTGGAGCTCGCCCACGGGATCGTGGGATACGGCTGCCGAATCGAGACCGGAGCAAAGGCGGAGCACTTCTTTCTCGCCGATGCCACCACCCTCAGCCTCGGGGTCCGGGTGAGCCACACCTTCCTCGGCGAGAACTCGACCATCTCCTGCTGCGAGGTCTCCCACGCGCTGCTGCTTCCCTTCCACGAGCAGCACCACAACTCCTCCTTTCTCATTGCCGCCACACTCGAGGGACAGGCCAACATCGCCGCCGGTGCAACCATCGGCTCGAACCACTCCTCGAGAAAGGCGGATGGAGAGCTGCTCTGCCGGCGCGGCTTCTGGCCCGCCCTCACGGTTAGCGTGAAGCATCCGAGCAGCTTCGCCTCCTTCACCCTCCTCGCAAAAGAAGACTATCCCCACGAATTGCGGGTTCGTCTGCCCTTCTCCCTTGTCTCCCGAGCGCAGGACTCCGGCGAGCTCGTTCTGCTGCCGGCATTCTGGTTTCTCTACAACCGCTACGCCCTCGAGAGGAACGGCCGCAAGTTCCGCTCCAGAGACCGAAGGCCGGGCACCGAGGCGGGTGTCGAAACAGGCTGCGAAGGACAGCAGGGGAGGCTCCCCCTCGTCTATGACCCCCTCGCACCGGACACCGCAGAGGAGATTATCGAAGCGCTGCATCTGCTCGCCGTGTGGACGGCAGAGGCGTGGATAGAGGAGTACGGCAGAGAGAGCCTGCCCGAAGAACTCCGCACGGCGGACAACGGCTCCCACGACCTTGCCGAAATAGGCCACCTCCTGCTCGCCACCCAGAGTGAGGCTTGCGCAGGCCTCGATATACGCCGCAGCGACCTCGAACGGTCGAAGACACCCGCCCGCATACTCAAGCTGCCTGAAGCCTACTACGCGTATCGGCGGGCCCTGCTGCTCTACGCCGTAAAGATCCTGACAACGTGCGAGCTCGGCATCGACGAAAGGCCTTCAGACGGCGGGACC
>CAYFVU010000110.1:8581-10721 GCA_964346645.1 uncultured Spirochaetaceae bacterium
AGACGGCGGGACCGGAAGAAGAGGGAGAGACAACGGGGCCTCGGCGGTCTTTACCGAATACAACGAGGGCTGGGTGTCCATCGGGGGTAGCCTCTTTTTAGAGAAGGACAAGGAGGAGCTCATACGCGACGTGGAGAACGGAAAAATCGCCTCCTGGGAAGAGCTGCACCTGAGGTTGCGCGAACTCTCACTCAATTATCACAGCGATATAATAAACCATGCATTCACCGTCCTCCTCAGAATCGGAGAGCTCCGCGCCGAAGAGCTCGAGGGTACCGCCATCCCGTGGAGTCGGCTCGCCGAAGATGCGGCGAGCGAGCAGGAGAGGCTCTCGAGCGCCGTGCGCGAGAGCAGAGAGAAGGACTTCAGCGATCCCTTCCGCAGCTGCACTTTCTCAGACAAAGAGGAGATGGAGGCGGTACTCGGGAATGTGGAAGACGATCCGCTGATCGAGGAGATCCGAAAAGAGACCGAGGAGTGGAAGCGTCGCTTCGAGCTCCTTCCTACTCTTCGGCGATGATCTCGTAGAGACGCTCTAAATCCTCTTTCGAGTAGTAGGCAATCTCTATTTTTCCTTTGTTTAGATTTCCCTTGAGAGTGACCTTCGTCCCGAGTGCATCGAGGAACTTCTCCTCGATCTGCTGCACCTCCGGAGAAACTTGGCGGTCGCCCCTCTTCTGCTCTTTGCTCTTCTCGGAGGAGCGGACCCCCTTGTTGAAACCGGCCGCCTGGCGTTCGGCCTCGCGTACGGAGAGCCCCTCGGAGAGTATGCGGGAGAAGAGGATGCGCTGGTCGGCCGGATTTACCACCGAGAGTATCGCTCTGGCATGTCCTGAGCTGAGCGTCCCCTCGACTATGGCCTCCTGCATGTCATCGGGAAGCTTGAGCAGTCGGACGGCGTTGGCCACCGTAGAACGTTTCTTGCCGATTTTTCGAGCCAATGCCTCCTGGTTGAGCTCGTAGCGGTCCATCAGCTGCTTGTAGGCCTTCGCCTCCTCTATGTCGTTGAGATCCTCGCGCTGGATGTTCTCGATCAGGGCAATTTCGAGCTTCTCCTGCTCGTTGAAACTCCGGATGATGACGGGCACCTCGGAGAGGCCCGCCATGCGCGCGGCGCGAAACCGGCGTTCGCCGGCGATGATGGTGTATCCGCCCTGTTCGTTTCCCTCGACCACCAGGGGTTGGATAATCCCCTGCTGCTTGATGGAATCCGCCAGCTCGGCGAGCCCCTCCTCGTCGAAGCGGTCTCTCGGCTGGTACGGGTTGGCCTCGATGTTGCGCAGCGCCACCTTTTGTACATCGCCTTTGTCAGTCGGCTGCGGCTCCTCGACCTGATTGATGAGGGCGTCGATGCCCTTTCCCAACGCCTTCTTAGACACGAGCGTTCACCTCCTCGGCGAGTTTACGGTAACTCTTCGCCCCTATGCAGGTCGCATCGTACTGACCGATAGGCACGCCGTGGCTCGGGGCCTCGGAGAGACGGACGTTTCTCGGGATAATGGTCTTGAATACGGTGCTCTTGAAGTAGGAGGTAACCTCCTGCACCACCTCGTGGGCGAGCTTCGTGCGCGAGTCGTACATGGTGAAGAAAATACCGCCGATGGTCAGTTCGGGGTTGAGTGACTTCTGCACGCGGCGAATCGTCTGCAGGAGCTGGCTCACTCCCTCCATGGCGAAGTACTCGCACTGGAGGGGTATGAAAACCTTGTCCGCCGCGACGAGGACATTGAGTGTGAGCAGGCCAAGAGAGGGCGGAGAATCGATGAGCACGTAGTCCCAGGAATCCTCGAGCCCCTCTAAGGCCGTCTTGAGGAAAAACTCCCTCCGCTCAGCGCCGATGAGCTCGACGTTCGCCCCCGTGAGGTTGATGTCCGAGGGTACTACGTAGAGCCCACCTACGGTCGTCTCCTGGAGCGTCTCGGAAGCAACCGCCCGCTCGTTGATGAGCTCGTAGATGCCCGGCTTCTCCCGTTCTGCGCCGACACTGCTCGAGAGGTTCCCCTGAGGATCGAAGTCGATTAGGAGCACCTTGTTGCCCAGCTCTGCAAGGTAACCACCTATGTTGACGGCGGAGGTCGTCTTGCCGACTCCGCCTTTTTGATTCGCGAACGCAATAATCTTTTTATCCATGGCGGATTCC
>CAYFVU010000111.1:0-10657 GCA_964346645.1 uncultured Spirochaetaceae bacterium
CCCTCCTTGCGGGCGACCCGATAGGGCTTGCGGTAGTTGTGCTGCATCTGATAGATGCCGCCGCAGGAGAGGCAGCGAAAGCGGGTGACCGTGCCGAAGGCCTTCGTCTGGTAGGTGCCTGCGAGGTGGTACCACCTCCGGCCCTCGGGGGCCTTGTGGTGGTAGCTACAGTCTGCGTGGGGACAAAAGGGAGGGGTGTGCATGAGAGTGCCTCCTTGAAATAGGCTGTACTCTCTCCTAGCGGGGAACCCCTCCCTCTGCTTTCAACATCCCCAGGATTTGAACCACAAAAAAATATTTCTATTTCAGCCATCTACGGATACGTTCTCTCGCTTCCTCGTGTGTGACGGTCGCCCCTTCTTTGATATCTTTGCGGCCTTCTTCCACCCTTTCCATAAAATAGAGCTTTTCCATGATGACTTCGTAGGTGGCGTCGTCGGGGAGCTCTCGGATCGCCATTATCGCGTTGTCCTTCGTCGTACCCATAAGCGAATTATACATCTGGTTCTCCATTTATGAAAGATATACCCTACTACAATATCCAATCCGAGCCGGAGGAATCACAACGCCCCCTTCTCGAGAAAGCTGTAGTACCTGATGCCGTCGAGGCCGGCAAGGCCGCTGGAGACGGCAGAGCCCTCTGCAAAGGCGGCCGAGCCGCTTGCCGAGCCACCTCCTGAGCCGCCATTCATAGCAACGGGGCTCCCGGCCTTGGCGTCGAGGCCGCACACCTGTGCCCCGGAGATTGCCTCATGAGCGGCCGACACCGCAGTCCGGTCCGAGCCTGCAACTCCGGCTGCCTTGGTATTCCAACCCGCCGCGAAGACGATGTGGTCGAGCAGCCGCACCCCCAGCGTTTCGCCGGCCTGCCGCAGCCGCTCGGTAATCTCCCGGTCCTCGCTGCTCGGCTCCACGTTGCCCGAGGGGTGGTTGTGGGCGGCGATCACCGCCGCCGCCCTGTCCTGCAACGGGTCTGCGTAGACTTCCCTCGGGTGGACGATAGTGCGGTTTACGAGTCCGATCGAGACGACACGGACTGCAATGACCTCGTGGGCCCCGTTGAGGCTGAGACAGAGGAAGTGCTCCTGCTTGCGGTCGCCGAAGTGGCGGATGTAGGGGAGCACGTCCTGCGGGTAGCGGATGCGGCTTCGCTCGGGTAGAAAGCGACGGCGGGCGAACTCTAGGGCAGCGGAAATTTGAGCCGCCCTTGCGTTACCGATGCCCTGGATGGAACGGATGCGATCGATGTCGATACCTCCGTTGCTCCTGTCGAGCAGCTCGAGAAGCCGTCCGGCGATGGTTTCGACTCGGTTTCCGTGTACGCCGGATCCAATCAACAGCGAGAGGAGGTCGACGTCGGAAAGCCTGTCGGCACCGAAGGCGAGGAGCCGCTCACGCGGCCTTTCGGACTCGAGGCTTCGAGGAGCCTCGTGTACTTCGTGTAGGTAGTTCATGTCCCCTACTAGGACCGAGCTGGGTGCAGGGCTTTTAGGATCGGCGAAGAATCATGAATGCACACCCTTTGAGCCACAACGAGCCGTGGCCCGAATACGCAGTCCGACCGCGGCGATCACTCCCCGCCGGCAAAATCGGCCGTGCGGTACGGCTACGGACTCACTCGCTGAAGCCCGGCACGTGATACGTCATCAGGTAGAGGGGACTCTTTTGCTCCTCGGGGCCGGCGGCCCGAAGGTATTCTGCAAGGGGCCGCAGCTCCTTCGGCAGCGCAGCAAGCGGGTAGGGCGGTTGCCCTGCCGTCAATGGGGAGGCGGGCCATCGCGGCGCAGCCAGGAGCGACAGCGTATCTCCTGAAAGGGTGTCGATGGTGAAGGTGCCCCAGGCGGTGCCGGCATAGCTATAGTCGACGAGCTCCACATCGCCCGGAAGGTCCGCCAGCTCCCGCAGAGAGGCGACGGCCCGGGAGATGCCGCCGAGCTTGTCGACGAGATTGCGCTGTTCCGCTTGGCGGCCCGTCCACACTCTCCCGCGTGCGGACTCCTCTACCTCCTCCTCACTCATATCACGCCCCTCGGCGACGGTGGATACGAAGCTGGTATAGGCAGACTCGATGTAGGTGTGCATCTGCTCCTGCTCCTCCTCGCTGAGCCTGCGGTAGAGGGAGCCGAAGTCGGCATTCTCACTGGTCTTTACCATATCCGAGCCGATCTGCTGTTTCTGCAGGAGCATTTCGATGTTGGGGAAGGTGGCCACTACCCCTATGGAGCCGGTGAGGGTGGTGGGATAGGCAATTATCTCGTCGGCATAGGCGGCGATATAGTATCCGCCGGAGGCTGCGGTCGGACCCATCGAGGCGACAATAGGCTTGGCATTATCTCCCCCGCTGCAGAGTTTTATCTCCCGTGCAATGGTATCCGAGGCAATAACCGAACCGCCGCTGCTGTCGATCCTGAGGAGGATGGCACGTACCGAGCTGTCATTTCTTGCCTTCTTTATTGCGCGGGAGATGCTTTCGGAACCGATGCTGTTGCCGGGTATCCCCGTGCCGGAGTGAATGGGACCTGCAGCGTTGATGACGGCGATCTTAGCCGAGCTCGGGGTGCTCCAGTCCTTCCGCACAGTCCGGTCCGGCAGGCTGCGGCGTATTTTTGTATTCTCGTAGAAAGGGATGGTTTCCTCGAGCTGGTCCCGGTAGATGAGCTCGTCCACCAGGCCGCGCTCAAGTGCTCTCGAAGCCTTCAAATACGGCCCGGCGTCGACGATCTCTTCCACCGTTCCCTGGAGGGCCTTCCCCCGACCTTCCTCGATGAGACCAGTAATGGACTCGTAGAGATCCTCGGTCATACCCATGAGAGCCTCTCGTTCAGCCTCGCGCATTGACGACTCCGAGAGAAAATCGTAACCAGACTTGTAGATGCTGCTGCGGAATGTCTGCACCTCGATGCCCCACTTGTCGAAGAAGGAAGCGAGATAGATGGAAAATACGGAAACACCCCTCAGATCGATCATTCCACTCGGCGCGAGGTAGATTCTGTCGGCGCTGGAGGCTGCAAGGAGGTAATCCTGGGAGGACATCATTTCCGAGAAGAAAATCACCTTTTTCCCTTTTGCCTTGAAATCATCGAGGGCTTCCTTCAGCTCGAATACGTGGGCATAGGTCGAGGCGGGGTGCTCGTTGATAAAGATGATGCCGGAGACGAGCGGGTCTTCTGCAAGACCTCGTATTCTCTCTGCGGCCTTATACAGCGTGGTTTCGTCGGAGAGCATGTAGAAGTTGCCGAAACGGGCGGCGTTTTGGCTCTCCACGAGAGGTCCATCCTGTGAGTAGTCGTAGATGAGATCCTCGTTCGGCATTTTGGGTCTGTTGAATGGTGCAGGAGATACGTGTACATAGGCTCTTCCCCTGGAGAGAGACCGGGTGGAGTCGGTTTCCGCTGCGGTGCCGGACTTGAGGTTGTACAGGGAGAGCGAGGCTTCGAGAAGTACTCCCTCATTCTCCATGTCGAAGCCCAGGCCGATCTCGAGGCCGTCTAGAGGCTCCGCCCTCGCCGCGATAACCGGAGCCTTCAACTTCTCATCGATGATGGGAAAGTCGAGGGTAAAGGTCAGACGATGCTGCGAAGCTTGGGTAAAGGCGAGGGGGCGGAGTCCCAGTCCTATTCTGTACTCTGTATCCCTATTTCCGGGGAAATCGGTCCGAAAGCCGAGGGAGAGGAAATCCGCCGGACGGGAGAGCAGAGCGAGGCTGTACGTCGAATCGCCGGCATCCCAATCGTAGGTGCTCGCCGATCCTCCGAGGTAGAAGTTATCTGCGAGGGGAAAAGAGAGTGCGAAGGTGTGAAAAGTATCGTCCAGGTAGCCCTGGTACTGATAGGCGAAATTGGTCAGGTTGACGAAGAAGTCGAAGTCCTCGCTCATGCCCCCCTCGTCGAAGCCCTTTGCGTAGCCGATTCCGCGGCCTGTCCCGTAGGAGAGAGCTGCGGCATTTATCGTCGGCGCCCGGTAGGAAGAGGGGGCGGCGACACTGTCGAACGTGGAGCCGAAGCTCTGCGCCTCTCCTCTGCTCGCGGCTCCCAGCAGCAAAACGATCACCGCTGCGGCGGTGCCGACCAATCGGAGCTTCGCGAAATGCCGCGGTCTCCCTCTTTCGAGCCCCCATGTCTTCTTCATTCTCATCCCTTTCGCCCCCCAATGAAAATAAAAGGGGCGGAGCCGTAATCTCCACCCCCTCAAATATCCGTGGAGCTTATGCCCCGAGTATTTTCTTCAATGCGGACAGGAAGCGGTCTACGTATTTTTCGCGTGCGGTGTGACCCATGATGCCGACACGCCAGATCCGGCCGGCGAGCGGGCCGAGACCTGCCCCGATCTCTATCTTGTGTTCTTTCCTCAGTGCCGAGCGCACCTCTGCGTCGTCGGCTCCCTCGGGTATCTTGATGGAGTTGAGCATGGGCAGGCGGTAATCCTTGGCCACAAGCATCTCGAGTCCCATCGACTCGACTCCCTCGACGAGCCGTGCGTGGGCACGCTCGTGTCTGGTGAATGCGTTCTTCATCCCCTCCTTCTCCACGATCTGGTAGAGAGACTGGTAGAGCGCGTAAAGCATGTTTATGGGAGCGGTGTGGTGGTAGGCGCGCTTTTTTCCCTCCCAGTAGTTGGCAATCATGCTCATGTCGAGGTACCAGTTCGGCACCTTCGTTCCCCTGTTCTTGATTTTCTCCACCGCGCGGTCGGAGAAGGATGCCGGCGAGAGTCCGGGAGGCACGGAGAGACACTTCTGGGAGCCGCTGTAGACCGCATCTACTCCCCAATCGTCGATCTTCACCTCCATGCCGCCGAGACTCGTGACGGTGTCGAGAAGGTACATGGCGCCCGATTCCTTTATCAGCTCTCCTACTTCGGCGGCGGGATTTCTCACGCCGGTTGATGTCTCTGCATGCACCATTGCCACCAGCGTGTAGTCCTTTTCTCTGAGCTTCTCAGCGACCCTGTCCACCTCTACAGGGCTTCCCCAGGTAAACTCGAGGGCGTCTACGTCGGCGCCGAGCCGTTCGGCCACGTCCCTCATTCGCGTGCCGAATACCCCGTTGATGAGGATGAGCACGGGCTCTCCTTTCTCTATGAGGTTTACGAAGACCGCCTCCATTCCCGCCGATCCGGTTCCGGAAATCGGGATGGTGAGATGGTTCTCGGTTTGCATGAGGCGTTGCTGCAGGCGCTTTATCTCGTCCATTATTTCGATAAAGAAGGGATCGAGATGACCGAGGGTAGGCTTCCGAAGCGCCTGGTACACTTCCTCGGAAATATAGGAGGGGCCGGGGCCCATCAGCAGTACGTCTTCTACTCCATCCAACATGTTTTTCTGCATAGTTTTTCTCTCCTCTTTTTAGAGTCTGGGGCTATGGTAAAGCATATACGCCCGAATTTCCAGTAAGTGATAGCGACGACAATGACGAACCGCGGCCTCACGGCTATTGAGTCGAACCCTTTCTCAACACCCGGATGAGCCTCCCGTCGGGGCGAAGGTCGCAGGTGAGGAAACCGTCGGAGGTGGCGGACTGAGAGATGAGTCTCTCGTCTTTGTAGATGCCTACCTGTTTCCACCCCCGGGGTAGGCGGAGACGAATCGTGAGCGGTTGATCGTATATATGGTCCGCGAGACCGTCGTCGAAGGAGAGATACAGCGTGTCCCGGGATAGATAGAGAAAGGAGAGCTTCGCGCTTTCCCTCTGCCTCACGTATCTCAGCACCTCGCCGAAGGGAGCGATCCAGTAGCCTCTGTGCCGGATGTAGTCGAGCATTTCCTTAAGTCTTTCGAGAGGGATCGGCTCCCAGCCGAGGGCCTCCTGCGGAAGCCTTCCGTCGTCGACTCCGTGCAGGTCGATCAGTAGCCATCGGCCCTGCTCGTAGCTGCGGTTGCCGAGCGCCCTGATCTCTTCGATCGAATCCTCGGAGCGCAGCGCTATGGCCTCTATGCGGTAGAGGTCTCGAGGATACACATCACCTCCGTGAAAATCAACTCCGAAATTGGCATATCGCTTGAAGTCTACGGTGCCCGTTCTTGCTCCGAGGTAGTATCCCGAGGCCTTTCTGCGGAGGGTCCGTGTGCTCCTCCAGTACGGCCAGCTGAAGGTCATCCCGGGCGGCAGCGAGGGGATGCGTGCGCGAATGGCCGCCTCGGAATTGCGAAGCTCCCGTTCGGCCTCGCTCTCGTTTCGTGTGAGATCCGCATGGGACACGCCGTGGCTCGCAATCTCGTGACCCGCACTCGCCAAAATTTTGGCATGGTCCCACGAGAAGAGCATGCGTCTGTGGGGGCCGTCCTGCCACACCCCCTCCTCTCTCGGGCCGGTAATGAGGAAGTAGGTAGCCCGTATATCCCGCTTCTCGAACTCAGGAAAGGCAAGGAGGTACTGATCGAGGGTTCCGTCGTCGAGCGTGACAGAGCATGCTGCCCGGGCGAAGCCGCGCCAGGGGGCAATGCGGTAATCGAATCGTTCTGCGAAGAAGCGATCTTCTGCCGGAAGCTGCTCCGCAGCGCCTTCGGCGGCATGGTCCCTGAATCCGGCAGTAGCGCAGCTGAGGAGAAGACCCGCCGCGCAGACAGCCGTGAGCACATGCATTACGAAGGATGCGAGGTAAATGTAGGAGTCATGGGTTCCGTTACTCATCTCAGTAGTCGACCTGGTTCCGAATCTATTTCATTCTACGAATTGTGGAGGAGCCGTGCAAGCTTAGACTACGAAGCCAGTCCAACGCTTGTATTCCGAGTTCAGGCCTACTATACTTCCAATTAAAAGAATAAAATCGTAAAGGTTAAATATGTCAAAGAAGCTCCTCCTCGTGGAGGATCAGGCGATCATCGCCATGAACCAGAAGAGGATCCTCGAGAAAAACGGCTTTACCGTCGAAGTTGCGAACGACGGAGAGAATGCGTTGCGGGCCGTAGATGTCGATCCCGAGATCTCTCTTGTACTCATGGATATTGATCTCGGTACAGGTATGGACGGTACGCAGGCTGCGGAGTACATTTTACAGAAGCGGGAGCTACCCATCATCTTTCTCACTAGCCACACGGAGAAGGAGTACGTAGATAAGGTAAAGAAGATTACCGGCTACGGCTATGTGCTGAAGGATGCCGGAGAGTTCGTGTTGATAGAGTCGATACACATAGCCTTTACCTTGTTCGAGGCGAAACAAGAGGCGCAGCAGCACCTCGCCGACAACAAAGAGGCCTACCGGGAGCTGGAGGCGCGGGAGACCCGGCTGCAGCACGTAAACCGAGTATTGCACTCCATCCGCAACGTGAATCAGATCATCACCGAGGTGAGCGAAACCGATACGCTGCTCGACACCGCCTGCCGCATTCTCATAGAGACGAGCGGCTACCACAAGGCATGGATAGTGCGCACGGCGAACGGAGTGCCGGTCGAGCCATTCTATCACTCGGGATTCGACTCCTCCTTCGAGCCGATGGAGGCGGAGCTGAAGGATGGGCGGATCCCGAGATGCGCGCGGAAGGCACTCGAAGGGCATGAGCTCGTGATCAACGAGGATCCGGCGAATGAGTGCTCCGACTGCATGTTCCAGAGGCAGTATGCTCCCGATGCCTGCGGATATGGGGAGACGGTCACCATGACGGTCTCCCTCGAGTACAACGGGGAGAGCTTCGGCTGGCTGAGCGTCATACTTCCGACTTTCCACATCGACAATCCTGACGAGATCCATCTCTTTAAGGAGGTGGCGGGAGACATCTCCTTCGCTCTGCACAACATCAGGATGAACGAAGAGAAGCGAGAGGCGGTAGAGGCGCTGAGGCTGAGCGAGGAGAACCTCCGCATTACCCTCGATTCCATCGGCGACGCGGTCATTGCCACCGATCTCGAGGGACGGATTGCACGGATGAACGGGGTGGCCGAAAGATTGACAGGCTGGTCTAAGGAGGAAGCGAACGGAAAGCCTCTCGGGAAGATCTTTTACATCATCAATGTCGATACGGGGGTGAGGGTGGAAGATCCCGTAAACAAGGTCAGACGGACGGGAAGCATCGTCGGACTGGCGAACCACACCATCCTCGTCTCGAGAGGAGGCGAGAGGTACCAGATCGCCGACTCCGCCGCACCGATCAGGAATCGGGAAGAGCAGATTACGGGGGTAGTGCTCGTCTTTCGGGATGTGACGGAGGAGTACAGGAAGAGCCGGGAGATCGCCGAATCCAAGGAGTTCCTCGATGCGGTCATGAACAGCATCCAGGACGGGGTGAGTGTGTTGAACTCTGACCTGACCATCCGTTATGTGAATCCGGTCATGCAGGAGTGGTACGGACAGGGAGAATCCCTCGTGGGAAAGAAGTGCTACAAGATGTACCACGACCGCGGGGAGCACTGCAGCGCCTGTCCCTCCCTGCGGAGCATGGAGAGCGGAACCACCGAGTCCGAGGAGGTGCCGGGTGTACCGGTAGCCGGCGCTCCTGTGCAGTGGGTAGAAGTCTTCAGCTACCCCTTGAGGGACAGCTCAACGGGCGAGATAACCGGGGTCATCGAGTTCGTGCGTGACATTACCGAGAGGAAGTCCGCCGAAAAGCGTCTGGAGGAGAGCGAGGCGAGGTGGCAGTTCGCCCTCGAGGGAGCGCGCGACGGCGTGTGGGATTGGAATGCACAGACCGGTGAAGTCTACTTTTCGAGGCAGTGGAAGGCGATGCTCGGTTATACTGAGGAGGAGATCGGCAACCACGTAGAGGAGTGGGAGAGCCGAATCCATCCCGACGACAGGGAGCAAACTATCGCCGATCTGCAGGCGCACTTACACGGAGAGACCGAATACTACGAGAATGAGCACCGCGTGAGGTGCAAATCCGGCGACTACCGGTGGATCCTCGACAGAGGAAAGGTGGTCGAGAGAAGCAAAAATGGGAAGGCCCTGCGGGTGGTGGGGACCCACACGGATGTCACCGATCAGCGACTCGTTCGGGAGCGGCTCGAGAAGGCGCTCGAGGAGAAGCATAATCTGATCCAAGAGCTGAACCACCGGGTCAAGAACAACCTCGCCATGGTCTCCTCCCTCATCAGCCTGAAAGACGATAAGGTAGGCAACAGCGCGGATCTCACCGATATTAAGCTGCAGATAGATGCGATCAAGACGATACACGAGAAGCTCTACCAGTCCGAAGAGGTCACCCACATCGAGGTAAAGGACTACCTCCAGAAGATAGTGCGGACCCTCTTCTCCACCTTCTCGGAGCGAAGAATAGAGATAGAGAGTAATATCGAAGAGCTCACGGTGCCCACGAAGACGGCGATTCCGCTCGGGCTCATCGTAAACGAGATCGGGACCAACGCCATAAAGCACGGTTTTAACGAACTCGAAGAGCCGCGATTCAGCATCTCGTTTACCCGGGACGCTTCTTCCGGCCGCTATGTACTCAGCCTCGGCAACACGGGAAATCCCTTTCCGGAGGAGGTGGATGTACACAACACCGAAACCCTCGGCTTGCAGCTGATCTCGACGCTGGTTTCTCAACTGAAGGCCGAGTACCGGCTGCAGCGGGAGCCGAGCCCCATCTTCACCTTTACCATACCGATGCAGGAGTAATACTGATGAGCCATTCTCCAAATCAACTGGACGCTGCCCCCTTGAGATAATACCTTATAAATATAGTCAAATTTGCTCCAAGGAGGATCCAATGTACGAGGCGAAGTTCGACGGCATCGAAGGCAAGATCTTCTACAGAAGATGGGATGCAAAGACGGATCCGCGCTCTGCGGTGATCTTTGTTCACGGATATGCCGAGCACGGGGGGCGCTACGCGCATGTGGCAAGGCGTCTGAACGACGAGGGAGCCGTAGTCTATGCGCCAGACCACATAGGACACGGGCGGAGCGAGGGTGAGCGTGCCCTCATCCGGGATTTCGAGAACGTGGTAGACGATATCCATTCACTAAAAGATATTGCCATGGATGATCATCCGGGTCTGCCGCTGGTCGTCATCGGCCACTCGATGGGGGGACTTATAGCGGCCCGATATGCCGAACGGTATCCCGATACGGTTGCCGGCGTCGGATTTCTCGGCGCAGTCCTCGGCAACTGGAACTGGGCGAGGGAAGTGCTATCTCTGCCGCAGCTGCCTCAGGAACCGAGCGATCCCTCCGGCATGTCTCGTGATCCGCAAACGGTCCGAGAGTACGCCGAGGATCCGCTGGTGTATCACGGAGGCTACAAGCGTCCCCTCCTCGAGGCCGAGGTACAGGCCCTCGACCGTTTCAACGAGGAGATAGACAGGATGACGATGCCTGTGCTCTTTCTCCACGGCGAGGCCGATCCCTTTGTGGACGCCCAGACGAGTCGGGAGGCGGTAGAGCGCATGCCGTCACAGAACAAGGTTATCAAGATCTATCCCGGTGCACGGCACGAGCTCGTCAACGAGACGAACAGGGAAGAGGTGATAGAGGAGATCAGTCGTTTTGTTACGCGCATCTCCGTGTTCGCACAGTAAAAAGGGCCGATCGGATGTAACCGGTCGGCCCTGATTGTGCTCTACCCCGTCGTTGGGTAGATTCGAAAGGTCTTACTCTCTGGGGGGCTTGGTAATGTCCCCGGAGGTGATGCCTTCTTTAGCCGCTTCGATCTCCGACTTCATCTTATCAGTCGCAGACTTGCTGAACTTTACCTCGATTATGTCCTCCTCGAGTCCCGCCGAGAG
>CAYFVU010000112.1:0-10559 GCA_964346645.1 uncultured Spirochaetaceae bacterium
AAGGACAGGCACCACGTGCCCAAGCGCTCTCTCGATGAGTTGATTATCGGGTAGGCATATATTCTATTGTATCAACGGGTATAAAAAACCGCCGGCGGAAACCGGCGGTTCAATCAAGGCCTGGACGATGCTGGATTTGAACCAGCGACTTCTACCGTGTGAAGGTAGCACTCTCCCGCTGAGTTAATCGTCCGTTTCGAACCACATTATCGCCGTAAAAATGTTCCTATGTCAAGCCGAAGCGGCGAAAAATCCGTATTTCGCGCGGTACGGCAAGCTCACGATTGTGTCCTATTTTTCGTAAATCTCGGGATTGACGCAGTTCGGAGCCTCCTCTCCGCGGAGCATAGCGAGGAGATTTTGAGCGGCGGTGGTGGCCATGACGGTGCGTGCGCCGACCGTTGCTGAGCCGATGTGCGGAGTGAGTGTCACGTTCGACAGTTCCTTCAGTCCCTCGGTGACCTTCGGTTCGTACTCGTAGACATCTATCCCCGCTCCCGCAATGAGTCCCTCACGTAGAGCGGTAAGCAGATCGTCCTCCTTAATAATCGGTCCTCTCGCTGTGTTGATGAGGTAGGCGGTCTTCTTCATACGAGTGAAGACATCGTAGGTAAAGAGGTGGCGTGTCTCCTCGATGAGGGGCGTGTGAATGCTGATGAAGTCCGCCTCGTGCACGACAGTCGAGAAATCCGTGCGCTTTGCGCCGATCTCCTTCTCGAGACGTTCGTTAGGCCGCGTATCGTAGTAGATGATATTCATTTTGAAGCCCGCCGATTTCAGGGCCATTGCCGTACCGATCCTCCCAGCGCCTATAACGCCGAGAGTCTTCCCCGCTATGTCGCCGCCGAGAAACTGCAGCGGCCCCCAGCCTTTCCACTTGTCTGCCCGCAGATGCCCGTCCGACTCTACCACACGCCGGGCTGCGGAGAAGAGAAGCGCCCACGCCGTTTCCGCCGTTGCATCCGTCAAGACCCCGGGAGTATTAGACACGGGAATTCCCCGCTTCGTGGCCTCTTTGACATCGATGTTGTCGTAGCCCACGGCATAGTTCGCGATACCCCTTATTTCCTTAGCCGCATCCATGACCTGTGCATCTATCTTGTCCGTCACGAGAGAAAGAAGGCCGTCGCGCCCCTTTATCTTTTCGAGCAATTCCTCCCGCTCTACCGGCCTGTCCTCCGGCTGTACTTCTACATCGCAGGCTTGTCTGAGTAAATCTATTCCTTTCTTGGGGATTTCCCTGGTCACATAAACGGAAAAACTGTTCAACTCTCTCCTCCCCACACACGCTGTATATCAAAAAGCGTAGTAGAGTGGAAAACCGAATGCAACCGATAATTGCGGAACTTTTCTCGGGAGCAGAACGAAATGGGTATGTTCCTGCACTGGCCGGGGCTAAAGAGTAGAGAGAAAAAAGCTCATATAGAGGGGCAGGACCACGAGATAGCCCCCGTAGGTAACGAGGGTGGTAAATGCGGTATAGCCCTCGTTCACGCCGGACTTGTTCGCCATAAGAGCGAGGTTGTTTGCAGGCGGCAGATGCGCCTCGAGAAAGAGCACCCATATGTGGGTAGGTGTCAAAAAGTCGAGCTCCCGCAGGAAAATAAAGTACGATGCGAAGAACAGGGCAGGAAAAAGGAGAAAGCGAACCCCCGCAACCCTCAGTGCCATGCTCGCGAGCTTCTTCTTACCCTCTACATGGGTTTCTATCGTGGCGATCATTGCTCCTATCGAAATAAGGATGAGAGGCAGGGTAGTGCCGCCGACCGCTCGTGCTCCCTCGAAGACGTGAAAGAGAAAGAATCCTTGATCGGTGAGCACGCTATTGAATCCGGTAATCAGACTCGCGAATCCGAGAAAGATCGCCACTATGGGTGCGTTGAGTACCTTGGAGAGGCGCAGCCCCCTGGTGCTTCCCGAGATGAGTGCGTAGCCGACCGACCAGAGCAGAGGGCTCTGCGCGAGGACGAAGGAGCTGATGTAGAGTGCGGGCACCGTAGTGCCGAAGGAGTCTGCTATCATGGGTACGGTGTGAGGAAAGATCTCCATGAGGGTGAGCGGGAGAAAGGCGGAGTTGCCGAAACTGCAGAGACCGATACCCGCTCGCTTTTCGACTCCGTGAAAAGAGGAGAAATGGAAGACGATGAAACCGAGAAAGATGCCTAGACCGACGTAGATGAGCGCCGCAACGGGAAATACGAGGCTGCTGCCGAGCACGCTGCTGTCGGTCGAGGCGATCTTGGTGAACAGGTAGAGGGGCAGCGCTACCTCGACGAGAAAGGCAGAGAGGGTCGAGAAGAAGGAGTCGGGGAGAATTCGCAACTTCCTCAGGACGAAGCCAATCGCCATCATCGTGAGGATCTGCAGAACGGTGTGTAGTACAGGAGTAAAGTAGATGCCCATAGAATCCAGAAGATACTATCACAGCCTTTGCAAGAGGACAATAACCGCGGGTGCTCCTATTGTTGTGGGTTATGCGAGCCCACATAGGCGAGGCGAGAACACATGGAGATCACATAGGCGATTTGCAAAAACTGCGAGTTCATACTATGATACGCATATTCCATTGTGAGAGGCACGCGAGATGAAAGAGACTGGTTTTCTCAAGGTAATAGCCGATCGATCCTTTAGTGAGAAGGTGATAATCATCAATCCGAACGATGGATTCGATCTTGGTTTGTTGATGACGGAGGCCACCGTACAAGTACATAAGGGGGATTCGCTCGATGCGCTGCAGGATCCGAATGCCGAGACATTGTATGCGCGAATCTACCAGAAGAATGAGTGCAAGCTCGGCACAATCGAGTTGAGCCTCAAGACCGTCGAGAAGCTCGGAAGACCGAAGCATGTGCGGCTCCACCTCGACGATGGCTCTCCATATCCAAAAGCCTTTATCTCATCGGAATAACGTTCGTGAAGCATACAAGAGGAATTTTTCAAGCCCTGGTGCTCTCCTCCGTGGTCCTCTTCTCCATTCCCGCCGAGGGAATCGCGGAGGTGAGAGACTCGGGAACGGGAAATAGGGATGCGCCGGTTCAGCTGAGCAGAGTAGTACTATTCTCTTCGGGTGTCGGATATTTTCAGCATCGAGGTTACGTAGAGGGAGAGGCGGAAGTGCGTCTCTCCTTTCCTCTCGAAGAGATGAAAGACATCCTGAAGAGCTTCGTGCTGCAGGACCACGACGGCGGAAGCGTTGAGCTCATCCACTACGAGTCGAAGGAGCCCCTCTCGCGAAGCCTCGAGTCGTTTTCGCTCGATCTTTCCGGTTCTACGCGGATAGAGGATCTGCTAATGCAGGCAAAGGGCGAGGAGGTAGAGCTTCGGGGGACGAAAGTCTTGAAGGGTCGTATTCTGGCTATAGAGCAGAAACGGAAGGAGAAGGAGGGGCCGCAGATAGCGGTACTCCACCTCCTCTCGAACGGATTGCTCAGAACGATGAGCATGGAGGAGGTAGAATCCGTGCGTTTCACCGATCCGCAGCTGCAGAATGAGCTCGAGCAGGCTCTTACTCTTATCGCCTCGGAGCGGAGCCGTGACACGAAGAGTGTACGGGTCGAGTTCAGCGGAGAGGGGCGCAGACGGGTGAGTATCGGATACCTTCGACCGGTACCGGTGTGGAAGACCTCCTACCGGCTCATCGAAGAGAACGGTAGCTACCGTCTGCAGGGATGGGGAGTGGTAGAAAACACGAGCGACACCGACTGGAGCGGCGTCGAGCTCTCCCTCGTAGCCGGAACCCCGCTCTCATTCATCATGGATCTCTACAGTCCGATCTACGCGGAACGGCCGGAGATCTCTCCACCTGTTGCGAAGATGCGGGAACCGAAGCAGTATGAGCCTCAGTACGACGACTTTGCCGCGTCAGAATCTGCCGCGCCTGCTCCCATGAGAAAGCGTTCCGCTCCGCGGAGCATGGAGGATACCGCTGCCGGCTACGGTTCGGCCGGGGTCGACTCGAGATCCGTGGGTACGGACATGGGAGCCCTCTTCTCCTACGACATCACCGAGCCGGTTACGGTGCCGAAAAACAGCTCGGCCATGGTGCCGATCATCGTCTCCGATGTCGGGGCGACTGAAGTGTCGGTGTACTCTGCGAATGAGGAGAGCACGAATCCTCTTGCCGGTCTTCTTCTTGAAAACACAAGCGATTCGCATCTTCATGCCGGTCCTTATACCGTCTACCGCGAGGGCGGATATGCGGGGGATGCCCTCGCATCCGATATCGTGCCGGGAGAAGAACGGCTGCTGACCTTTGCGGTCGATCGCGACCTCGTCGTGCTCAGTGACGAGAGAAGTAGAGAAAAGCGCGTGGTAAAGATGCGCATCGAGGGCGGGACCTTCGTCTACACCGAGCTCGACCGGCGCAGTACCGTCTACCGTGTGATGAACAGGGGCGATGAAACGAAGAGGCTCATCATCGAGCACCCGAAGAGCTCGGGATGGCGGCTCGTCTCTCCGAGCCTCTCGGCTTCCGGCGCCGGTTCGTCAAACAACGGCTCTTCGAACGAGACCGGAGCGGCGGAAACGCCGTCGGCCTATCGCTTCGAGAGGCAGATAGATGATCTAATGCAGCTCGAGGTCGAGGAGGAGCGCCCGCACACTCGCAGAGTTTCTTTAGGCACCGTCGAAGACGACCGGGTGGAGTTCTTCCTCCAGAACTTCGACCTTAGCGCCGAATTGCGGAGCGCACTCGAGAAGATAAGAAATTTCCATCTTCGGATTTCGAAACTCGAGAGACAGAAAGAGTCGGCGGAGGGGGAGATCCGGCAGATCCACGATGAGCAGAGCCGCATACGCTCGAACATGTCACGCATCTCGAACGACTCCGACCTCTACCGGCGCTATGTGAAGAAGTTCCAGGATCAGGAGGACCGGATAGAGGAGCTGACAGAGGAGAAGGAGCGGCTGACCGGGCAAATCAACGGCCTGCGCGATGAGCTCAGGGGGTATGTGAGCGAGCTCGACGTGTAGGGGAGGGGCGGCCAGAGCCCGGCCTGTCTACTGGTTCGGAGTGCCGAGCGCCTGACGCCAGGCGTGCGAGAGGCGCCGCCCGGGATGCGGAAAGGATGGCGGCTCACCGTCATTACCTAAAGTACACGGGAGTTCTATAGGATACCGGATCTGAAAGTCGAAGTAAGCTGTCAATGACAGATACGTAACTGAAGCGCCTTCTACAGCTCGCGAGCGAAATGCAGACCCTCTCGCTTCAACTCTAGTGCCGTATTCCAAATAGAAGGCCAGGTCTCTATAAGCGTACCGAAGTCGCTCAGCATGGTCTTAAAGAGCTTCATTGCCTCTTCGGGAGGTTCTACATGACTGAGTTCTGCGGGTACAGGAAGCCTCCCGTCGGTCAAGAGCAACTCCGCATGCTGCACGAGAGCCTGCACATCCTCCGCCCAGTAGGTGGGGGAGAAGTCGTAACGCTCGAGAAGACTGCTGAGGTGGTACATTTGTCTGCTCAGGAATACGCGCCATAGATGGTACTCGTATTCGATAAAACTTTTTTCGGACAATGAGCCGACGGAACGAAGGAACGTGCCGAAATCCTGCCGATAGATCATGCTCAAATCCTCTCCCGTGCAGTTCGATACCTGATAAGAACCTTTTCTCTGGAATTCGACATGGAGCAAGAGGAGCAGATCACTGAAGCGCGGGTAGATTCGACGTGTCTGTTCACGGTTGAAACTGCGCGAGGACTGAGGGCGTTGCTCGACCATCCATGGATGATAAGCTCTGAAGGTATGTGGCCGGCAGAGGCTGAGAGTTGCGGAGAAGATCGAATCTGTATTCCTGAAGAGGGGAAAGAAGGGCGGCAGAGGAGCCTCGTTGTCCAGGGCCAGGACCGTGCCGAAAAAGGGTGAATTCTTTCTCAAGAGCTCCTGTGCTATCTCTCTGTATACGTTGCGTGTACAGAGGTAGCTGAGATAGCTTGCTTCGTCGGCGAAGAGCTCGCTGCGGCCCTCTTCTTCACGCAAGGACAGTGCATAGTGATTTTCCGTTTTGGCGGAGTCGCCATAAAAACCGAGGGTTTCGACGACGATCCTTCCTAATCCCCGTTCGAGCGTGGCTGAGAGGGATGGATCCGCTCCTGAGAGGTCACATGAGTCGAAATTGCGCCGGAGGTAGGTCTTTAGGCACCGTCCTACGGCCGTAAACAGCGACAGATAGTCATGATCCTCAATGCGTAATCCGGTTTTCAGCTCGTCGATGGATTTGAAACGTCTAGTGAAGTAGGTCGAAGGATCGGAAGAAATCTGCAGTGTATGTGTATGTGAATGCCCGTATTGTTCGCTGCGGGCGAGGTTGCAGTATACATCGTCATCGTGGAGTATGAAGGGCTCGCCGGCGAAGGCAAGCATGGCAGTGTTCCTCTGGACTCCTAAGGTATACGGCCATTCTTCGGACTCGAGAGCGAAATCGATGAGTCGTTCGGGCACTTTATCTCTGCGAATCCTCATCTTCAACTCGTGGAGAAAACGTTGCTTCTCCATCTTTCCCGCATATAGAATATTTACCCCGTGCTTTTCTCTGAGCTTGTTTAGAGTTCGCTGATATTCGGCACTCATATGAGACTCTCTGCTGTTTTCGAACACAAAAAGTTTCGTTTCTTTCCCATGACGATCGAGATTACTAATGAAAGAGGATATGCTGTGAGAGAGTGTCTGGGGCCTGTCCGCGCTCACCCAGGCAAGTGGAATCTGCGAAACCTCTTCTTTCTCACCATTACCTACATCTGTGCTGAAAAACCGGGCGCAAATATTTTCGATATCTTTGATCAGTCCGTGGCGTAGGAGACCCACGAATTCATGTAGCAGCGCTTCACTATCTTCGATCGTCCAGCCCCGCGAAGTGAGGAGTTCCACCATTTCATAAAAAGTGGAGGGTTGTCTCCATGCAGTGAGTATTTCTGCCTGCGCGGCGGAAATGATTCTGCTTTCGCAACGATCTGCGTTCCATACATAGTATTCGCCGTCTGCGATATCGAGAAACGAAAGATCGGCGGAGATGTAAGTAACGCTGTTATCCGAAATCATGCCTCTCGTAGGAACCTCCCCGGTAGTACTCCCTCTTCACGGGCAGCTATTGCTCCTTTGTGGATTTTCGGCCAGCAAATAAGGAGTTTTCCGAATAGCTCAACTATGCGGCGAAAACGATCTCTCTGTGAGCCCGGATCTGCTTCGAGATTTTTGACTATGGCGATCTCGTCACTGAGCATGTAGTCTTTCACCGCATCGAGATGGGTATGGTAGACCTTTGATAGATACTCGGGAGGGGCATCGATCCGTGAAAAACTATGTTTGATGTGCTCGATGTACTTCGACAGGTACGCGACGTTGACCTCTCTCAGAAAGTCTGAAAAATGTCCTGCGGATAAGCCGGCGATGTCGACAAAACGTTCGCCGAGAAACCTCATTCTCCCTTCTTCGTTCTCTTCGATCATTTCCGAACTCTTGTAGATGTAATCGATCATGCGTATAAAGAAGTCGTTGACTCTCGTGTGTATGGCGGCCATCCCGTCGGTATAGGTGTTGCTGCGTTTTACAGGAGCGTGGATGAAAGCGAAGGGGAGATAGGCGATCAAACCTCCCCGGGAGATGAAGTGAAAGAGAGTGCCGAAGTGGCCGTCGCTGCCTATTCCGTTGGGGAAAAAGGGAGGAATGAGCTCTCTATTGTCCACGGCGAACTGGGTGCTCATGAAGTGGCCATGGCTGCTGAGGACCTGTGAAGGTGTATATCGCAGTATACTCCTGCTCTCGAGCAGGGAGCTGAACTCCTCTTCCTCGACTTCTCGGATGAGCTGTCCGAGGGTCGATTCCCCGATGAGCATGTGGTTGTTCGGACGACCGCTGTCTCCGACCAAACCCGAGAGGCTGAGGCGTACAGGATTGTCGGAATGCCTCATGAGTTCCACGGTTTGCAAAGGCTCCATGCGCGAGAGTTCGAACTCCATATCTGGTGAATCGCGGAGGATCTCCGTCAATGTTTTCCCGAGAAACCTCGAATGGAGCTCGAGAAGGTCGTGATCCCGATAATCGACCGAAGAGAGGGCCTGTGAAATGGTCGAAAAGTGCCTCGCAGAGAGGAGTTGTTCCCTTTGATTGACCTCGACTCGCCCTTCAGTGCCGTGATCGAATCTTTCCGTGAAACGGAATACCGTGTCATCATCTGCGGAATACAGCCTCTGCCCTGCGGTCCCGAGCAGGAGTGCATTCCGGTTAGCACCGTTCGTGTTCGGAATGTCGGACACCCCAAAGAGGGCGAAGTCGAGAAGCTTGCGTTCTTCGCCGCTGAGCTCAGCATAGCCGCTCAACTCGTCGGTATAGGTTTTCTTTTCTGTGAAGTTGCAATATCTCAGCTTCATGTGATGTCGGCGGGAAAAACGGAGGAGCTTCGCAGAGAGTGAGGAATCGGGTGGATTCTCGTCATCGTATACGTGGAGCTCCACATCGTGATGGTGGAGCCGGAAGTTGTGCACGGCGCTCGAAATGCTGCGCAGCAGAGAAATGTGTCTGTTCTTTGTAGGCCAGGCGATGACCGAGATCGAGTTACCGTGTTCGGGTGAGGTTTCATCGGTATCCGAAGAGCGCAGCATCGAGAGGATGTCTTCCTGTGAGACGAGTAAGCCTTCGTCGAAGAGAGTCTGTACAGTTCTGCTGAGCTGCGACGGAGAGATAAAGCCCGGTTCAGTGCTGTGCATGCGCGTGCCGAGTTCGTGCACATGGTTCTCCACGCTTTTGAATCCCTTCAGGCGCTGCAGCACGCCGTAGAGCTCCGAAGCGATGAAGCGTCCTCGATTTTCAAGTCCGCCTACCACGTAGACCCTGTCGCTGCCTACCGGATATGCGCGCCGGTAGAGAGGTCCAATTTTTGTACTCAGTGCGCCCTGATTCTGTTTTTTCCTTCTCCACATGACTCAATAAACGGCCTCACATTATTTCGTACTTACCGTGAGGCCGTTTGGATGCACTCCTCAGCTCGGATAGAAGCCGAAAATGTCCTGACCGGAGCTACCCTCGCGCGGCGTGTAGGTGTCCCATCCGTTCCCGTCGAGGTCGCTGAAACTCACCAAGCGATTATCTCCATAGTTGTTATACGGATTGTTGTCAAGTACGTAGATTTTTCTGCTCGTCGTTGCCACGAATCTCGAAGGCCGATAAAACTGACCGGGCTGTGTAGGTGTGGAATCCTGTGTCCCATAGCCCTTTACGAAGTTCAAATCCGTGTCGAACTGGAGAATTTGATCGCCCGTGGTGTCATCCTGGTTCGTCACGTAAATGTATCCGTGTTTGTACATGATGTCGGGATAGTAATAGTGGCTTGCGGATATTCCGTCAGGAATATATCCGTTGACCTTCTTTACAATGCTGTTCGAATCGGGATCAATCTTGAAAATGTAACTCTTAGTGGGATCTCCGTAGTCATCGCCCGCCACATATACGAAGCCGTCGTCGTCGACCGCGATGCCGAACGGGTAGAGCCTCACCAATTCGGGAAAGGTGGGGTCGACATCACCTCCGCCAAGGACCTCATGGAATATCGGCGAGTAGTTATCCGGAGCACTCCCGATGGAGCTTGAGACTCGCATACGGAAGACCCCTAGATCTCCACCCGAAATTTCTCCGATATAGTAGAGATACTCGTTGCTGCGGTCGAAGGAGAGTGCGTATACATCCTGACTGAATCCTACATCGTGAAAGTTAGAATCTTGAATGTCGGATATCCATCCAAGGGGGGATTCACCTCCGTCCACATTAGCTAACCATATTCTTCCATAATTATCGAGCTCCACATCGGTGGGGTTCGTGATGCTCACGCTATACTCGATAAAGTCAGGAGACTCTGGAAAATATTTTGCTATCGACATATCCTTCACCTGGATAATCTTGCTCGTGCTGTAATTCCCGTAGTTAGGAATGAGAATCTTTGTCTCGTAAGGGGCCATGACGAACTCGAGATTCGTGAGCTTCCCCACTTCGATGTCGGCGTGTTTTTGCTGGCCGTAGGAGCGGATGTGCTGATCTCCAACGCTCTTCTTCGGGGCCTCGACATCGAAGAGCACGTTGTCGGCGGGGGGAAGTGGTATGGCTATCTGTTCCGTAGAAGCGGAAAAGGACTCTCTTTGATCGATCCCCGGCCCCTTTATGGTAACGATGATTTGGCTCACATCGCTCGAAAATCCTTTCAAGCTCAATGTGGGAGCAACGGTGGATCCTGCTCTCGGCTCAACGTTACAGGCAGCTAAGAGCAGGATGAGCAGCAGTACTATTACCCCTGACACGGAGTAGCCGTGAATCTTACGAGACCCATTCGGTGATAAATCCGTTATCGAAAAGTTCGTATGAAGTCTACTCATGTGATTACCTCCTCTTGTGTCTATGAAATGATGAGCCCATACTTGGATCTGTAGCTCATCGGCTCAAATACACTAGTATTATTGTAATCAATAAGTGGAGGTAATTCAACTAATACTGATAAAAATTATAAGAAAAGTGGTGGATCGGACGCTCTTGATTCGAAGGTGAAACTCGTAAATAGATGAAAATCGAAGAGATGAAAAT
>CAYFVU010000113.1:0-10343 GCA_964346645.1 uncultured Spirochaetaceae bacterium
GCGCCGAGTTTGCTCTTGTTCTCCGTTCCGTCGAGGTCGATCATGGTGCGGTCTATCTCGACCTGGTCGAGGGCATCGAGTCCTTCGAGCTCCTTGGTGATGATGTCGTTGACGTTTTCGACGGCCTTGAGCACACCCTTGCCCATGAAGCGGGACTTGTCGCCGTCACGCAGCTCTACCGCCTCGTGTACACCGGTGGAGGCGCCCGAGGGAACCGCCGCTCGTCCCATGGAACCGTCCTCGAGAATTACGTCCACCTCGACGGTGGGATTACCCCTGGAGTCGAGTATCTCCCTCCCTTCGATAAATTCAATAATACTCATACCTATACCTCTCCTCTTCCTTGTCTTTGTTATTTCACGATAGTGGTTCCAATATCTCTTGTATGAGGCGTTACGTCAAGGGTCATGGGTATCCTTGACCGCAGGGGTGCTGAAAAGTAGAATGCCGAATATGAAGTACAGCCAACTCTTCGGTAAGACCCTGAGGAACATCCGGCACGAAGTCAAGAGCGAGGGGCATGCGCTGTTGATGCGGGGAGGTTTTATCCGACCGCTCGGCAACGGCCTCTTCTCCTATCTCCCCCTCGGGTTTCGTGTGGTGCAGAACGTGCAGAAGATAATAAGAGAAGAGATGAATGAGCTCGGCGGGCAGGAGGTATCCGTCCCTATGGTCAATCCCCACGACATCTGGGCGCGCAGCGGCCGGGACCTGCTCATCGGGGCGGACATGGTAAGATTCAGGGATCGAACCGATAGGGAGCTGGTGCTTGCTCCGAGCCACGAAGAGGCCTTCGTCGAGCTCGTCCGGGTGGGACTCCGCTCTTACCGGGATCTGCCTGTCTTTCTCTACCAATTCCAGCACAAATTCAGGGACGAGGAGCGAACGAGAAACGGACTGTTGAGAACCAAGGAGTTCTCGATGAAGGATGCCTACTCGTTCCATCGCAGCTACTCCGATCTGAACAACTTCTATCCGAAGGCATTCCAAGCCTATACCCGTATCTTCGAGCGCTGCGGTCTGGAGGTAGAGGCGGCAGAGTCCGGAGTGGGCTACATGGGAGGCGAGAAGGCCTACGAATTCCTCGTCCCCTGCGAGCTCGGCGACGACATACTCGTCCGCTGCACCGGCTGCGGCTACCGGGCCAATCGAAGCGTCGCCATGGGATTCAAGGAGTACACGGCCGGCACTCCTAAACCAATGGAGCGGGTGAAGACACCGGGAGTAAAGACGATGGAAGAGCTCGCCGAGTTCTTCGACCTCCCGAAGGAGAATCTCGCCAAGACGATGGTCTTCAAGACCCTGGGCGGCATAGTCATGGCTATCGTGCGCGGTGACTACGAGGTGAGCGGCGAGAAGCTCAGCAGGTATCTCGGCGAGCCCATTCTCAAAATGGCCGACGAGGAGGAGATCGAGGAGCTCGGCTTCGTCCCCGGCTCCCTCTCTCCCGTCAACGTGGACGAGGACATACCGATCATAGTAGACGGAACGGTCGCCAAGTCGACCAACCTCGTCATCGGGGCACACGAGGAGGATTACCACTACAAGAACGCCAATTTCGGCCGCGACTTCGAATCGGAACACGTCGCCGACATCACGATGATAAAAGAGGAGAATAGCTGCCTGCAGTGCGGAAGCAGGCTCGAACAGCAGCGCTCGCTCGAGCTCGGCAACATATTCAAGCTCGGAGATTTCTACACCCGTTCCATGGGGCTCATCTTCCAGGAGGAGAGCGGACGTCAGGTCTATCCCCACATGGGCTCCTACGGAATAGGGATTGGGAGGCTCATCGGCGCAATGGCGGAGCATCTGAGGGACCGCCGCGGACTGCTCTGGCCGCCGGAGATCGCGCCGTTTCTCTTCTTCCTCATGGGAATAGGAAAGAGTCACTCGGTAAAGGAGAAGGTCGACGAGATATACGCGGAAATCTACGAGGATACTCTTCTCGACAACCGAAAGGAGTCTCCGGGGGTGAAGTTCAAGGATGCGGAGTTGATCGGCATACCCTATCGCATCGTGCTCTCGCAGAAGCGCTACGAGCAGGGGGAGGTGGAGTTCTACAACCGGCGTACCCGGCAGAGTTGGCTGGTTCCGATGAACAAGGTCATTCCGACGGTACACCGGCTGCGGAGTGAAGCGAGGAGGGGAGTCTCATGAGCGATGAACTGAGCGACGAGGTGGTCGACCAGATCGTCTTCGGCATGGAGAACCAGGAGGAGTCCTACTACTTCGACCGTGAAAAACAGGTGCTGATACACGAGGAGGAACTCTCCGAAGAGGAGATAGAAGAGTCGGGAAATCGCTTCGTGTCTCTCCCGGAGTGGCGCCCGGTGGACGGGTTCCACATGATGGAGCAGTTCACCGGTACGTTACGCAATCCCATCTATCGAGAGGAGCTCCGTGAGACACTGAAGGGGGGCAGAGGCGTGTTCCGCAGGTTCAAGGACCTGCTCAAGAAGCATGAGCCGCTGGAGAAACTCTGGTTCAGCTTCAAAGAGCGCGAGATGCGTAAGGTGGTCCGCCGCTGGTACGCGTCCATCACCGAGGCGGAGGAGTTCGAACGGCTCGGTGAAGAGCCCGAGGAGACCGAACAACTCCTGCTCAGCGACCTGATGATCGAGGAGCGGGAGGAGACTGCCGAGGAGCGGGACGGGAAGATCGAACGCTCGTACGAGGAGGCCTTTTACGACGTCTCTTCGGAGCTGCGGGAGCTGACAATAGACAACAAGATTGCCGCCTGCTATTCGACACCCGGCTATACCATCGAGGCGCGCACCCCTTCCTGGAGCTCCGGGACAGACAGCGATAAGACAGACAAAACAGGCAGCGATGCGTCAGACAGTACGGACAGCGAGATAGCCGGCACCGCCGGGGGAGAGATCTTCTCGGCCGACGGCGGCGACATCTTCAAGCTCCTCTACCTCTACGTTGCGCCGGCATATAGGGGCATGGGCTTGAGCCGGCTCCTGCTCGACCGTGTGAGCGAGACGGCGAAGAGGCTCGAGGCGAAGGAGCTCGTGGTCGATGTACCTTCGGGAAGCGCCTTCCTCGAGCGGGAGCTTCGCGAGCGGGCTTTTTCCGAGTACGTAAGGAGCTATTCGCTGCGCTGGAGCAAGTTCGACTGAAGTGAGTGGCGGCGAAACCTCGGTCCTTCGTCGATCTCGCCGCCTTTGCTGCTAAGTCAGGTATTCTGCTGTTTTATTTCCTGCCATCGATGGCATGCTACCATGTGCCCCTCGTTGGTAGTTTCGAGTTCCGGTTCCTGCTGTCTGCACACCTCGCGTACGTAGGGGCATCGGGGATGGAAGCGGCACCCGCTCGGCGGATCGATCGGATTGGGCACATCGCCCGAGAGGATGATTCTCTCGCGCTTCGTCTCCGGGTCCGGGATCGGGATGGCCGAGAGAAGAGCCTTCGTGTAGGGGTGGAGAGCGTTTTTGAAAATGTCATCGGTCTTCGCGAGCTCGACGATTTTCCCTAAATACATGACGGCGATCCTGTCGCTTATGTACTTGACCACCAGGAGGTGGTGGGTAACGAAGAGGTAGGTAAGATTGAACTCCTGCTGGAGATTCTTCAAAAGGTTGAGTATCTGGGCCTGTACGGAGACATCGAGTGCGCTCGTAGGCTCGTCCATGAGCACGAATTCGGGGTTGGTCGCCAGTGCGCGGGCGACGGCGATCCGCTGACGCTGTCCCCCCGAGAACTCGTGGGGATACCGCATCATGTGCTCCTTCGACAGTCCCACGTGGTTCAGGAGCTCGAGGACTCGTTCTTCCGTCTGTCCTCCCTTGAGCCGGTGTTGGTAGTCGAGGGGCTCGGCCACTATGTTCTTTATGAGCATCCGAGGGTCGAGTGAGTTCGTGGGATCCTGAAAAACGATCTGGATCTTCCGGCGTACGCGGTTGAGTGTCTTCTTGTCCATCCTGGTGATGTCCATCTTCTTCAGCTTCTCTCGGACACCGTGATGTCTCTCGTCTCCATCGCTGTGGATCGTCTCCTCGATCTTCTCGATCTCCTCATTATCTTGATCGAGATAGATGCGGCCGGCAGTGGCGTCATGGAGTTTCATGATCGTCTTTCCGAGGGTAGTTTTGCCGCAGCCCGATTCGCCTACGAGACCGAGGCACTCTCCTCTGCGTATCTGGAGATCGATTCCATCGACCGCACGGACGTCGGCTACGTGTTTTCGAAATACCCCGCCTTTTATGGGATAGTACTTCTTCAAGTCGCGTATATCGATTATGTGTGTGCTGTTATCGTTGTGATTTCCCATTGTCTTTCTATTCTCCATTCGTGATATCAACCCTGGGGTACTTTTCTTCGGGGTAGAGGAAACAGGAGACCGTGTGTCCCGGTCGATACTCCACGGTCGCAGGCTTCTTCTCGCGGCAGATTCTCATGGCATGTCGGCAACGGGGATGGAACCGGCATCCGCTAGGCGGTGTGACGAGGTTGGGCACCGTGCCGGGAATCGTAGCCAACTTTCCTTCCTGCTCTTCCTTCGGTACGGACTCCAGAAGTGCCACTGCGTAGGGATGGAGCGGTTCTCGGAAGAGCTCCTCGACCTCGGCGGTTTCACATGTGTCTCCTGCGTACATGACAGTAACCCGGTCACAGATTTCGGCCACGACACCGAGGTCATGCGTAATGAAGAGGACCGAGGTGATGACGTTTTCCTTCAGCTTTTTTATCAGATCCAGTATCTGTGCCTGAATAGTCACGTCCAGATTGGATGTCGGTTCGTCGGCGATGAGGAGAGTCGGACTGCAGGCAAGGGCTATAGCTATGACGATGCGCTGCTGCATGCCCCCCGAGAGTTCATAGGGATAACGCTCGACCGCGTTCTCAGGATTCGGAACGCCGAGCAGCTTCAGGAGCTCCACCGAATGGGATCGGATAGTTCTGAACAGACGTGAGTAGTAGTGCTTGAGGATGGGGACCCGTTTCACGAACTGACTCAGTATGTCGAATCGGCGCACACGCTCTCGTGTTGCCTGCAGGCTCCGCTTCTTGCGAAGGGAGTGGGAGTCCTCCTTACCCTCGATCTCCAGGAGTGCGGAGTCGATCTCGGCTATCTTTTCGTTTGCCCGGTTTGCGACCGCCAGCTCCCTCGAGAAGAGAGAACGCTGGAGGCGACGCCATGCGGTAACGGGAAAGATGGACCCGTTCTCCAGCTCCTCGTTCAACTGAGCGATGGTCTTCTCGAGCATTTCGGCCCGCCGGTGAAAATAGAAACTCTCTCCCACCTGTTCTTTTATGGAGAGTATCGGATTCAGAGCGGTGCTCGCCTCTTGGAAGATCATCGAGATGTCGTTTCCCCTGATCGAGCGCATGTAGGCGTCGCTGCGGGCGAGCAGGTTTATGCCCTTGTCGCGGTCTTCCTTGTTCAGAAAGAGCCGGATCTCGCCTCCCTCGATGTAGCCCGGCGCCTGGACTATCCGCATCATCGACCTCACGGTAACGCTCTTGCCGCAGCCCGATTCGCCGACCAGACCGTAGGTCTCTCCGGGGTGAACCGCTACGCTGACTCCGTTGAGGGCCTTGACCACCCCCTCGTAGGTGTAGAAGTTGGTACGGAGATCCTTGGTTTGCAGCAGTCTTTTCTTGTATGTCGCTTCGCTGGTGTTCATCTGTTCTATTTCCTCCGCATCCTCGGATCGAAAACGTCTCGTGCCGCGTCTCCCAGCAGGTTCCAGCCGAGCACGAAGAGCGCGATGGCGGCGCCGGGAATGAAGACGACGAACCAGTACTGCAGTCTCGAGCCGGCAGAACCGATGATCCAGTTGCGCGCTGTCGAGACCATTTGGCCCCAGTCGGCATATCCGACCTCCGCCCCGAGACCGAGAAAGGAGAGCGCGGCGGCGGAGAGAACGGTCACACCGATCTGCATAGAGGCGACAATGAGTACCGAGTAGATGCTGTTGGGGAGGATGTGTCTGAGTATGATCTGCAGGTGGTTGGCGCCGCTCGCCCTTGCGGCCATTACGTAGTCGTTGTCCCTGATGGACAATATTTCACTCCGAACCACACGGGTATATTGAGGCCAGAGAAGGATGATGAGGGTGATGATGATCGAGTCTAAGCCCCTCCCTATGGCTACCACCAGTGCAATCGCCATTACCAGATACGGTATGGAGAAGAAAATGTCGGCCACCCGCATGATGATCTCATCGAGAATGCCGCCGAAGTATCCGGCCAGAGACCCGAGGATGAGCCCTGTAATCAGATTGACCACGACGACGAAGAATCCGACCCGAAATGCGCTCCGCGTACCCCAGATTATGCCGTAGTAGATGTCGTACTGCTGTTCCAGGGTGCCGAATGGATGCTCGGCGGACGGCGGGGACGGAGCGGTGCTCCACCCTTCGTGGGGCATCTCAAACGGTTTTGCCGGATTCTCAGGAGGGGCGAGTACCGGTGCGAAAATGGCTATCAGTGCAAAGCCGACGATTATCACGAGGCCGATGATCGTCAGGGGATTGCGCAGAAAACGCTTCATCGAAAAGATGAACTCGCGCAGCCGGGGATGGTTGCTGAAGACGACCTCGGTCTCCTGCTTTCGTGTTTCGGCAATCTCCTCTTTCGGAAGAGCCTCGTATGGATTTTCTCTGTTGTGTTCGTATTCCATCTGCTTCCTCTTCTTAGCTCAAACGAATTCTCGGATCGATGTAGGCGTAGAGTATGTCGACGATGAGGTTGACCAGAACGAATACCACGCTCAGGAAGAGCACGTTGAACATTATCGCCGGTACGTCGAGCTGCTTGGCCGCCTGTGCGACCCACCAACCGAGTCCCTGCCGGTTGAAGACGGTCTCGGTAATGATGAGACCGGCCAACATGCGTGCCACGAGGATACCCGCAACGGTAATGACGGGTATCATTCCGTTTCGTCTGGCGTGCTTGCGGTAGATCGTGCGCCTGTCGGCGCCCTTGGCCATCGCCGTACGGATGTAGTCCTGTCCGAGGGCCTCGAGCATGCTCGAGCGCATGAGCCGCATGATGAGCGCAGAGGCGAGGATGACCAGCGTGATTACCGGCAACGCGAGGTGGTAGAGTGAGTCCAGGACCACGGACCATCGCCAGTTGAGGATCCCGTCGATGATGAAGAGCTGCGTGTAGCGTGTAAAGCCTTCGCTGAAGACGATATCCTTTCCGGAGTCGGAGAGATAACCGGGGGGAAAGATGCCCCCGTAGCCGTAGAACAACATCATCAACAGGAGGCCTAGCCAGAAGGTGGGGAGGGAGTATCCGACGATTGCCAGAACCCGTGTCGTGTGGTCGATAGGTTTGTCCTTGTGTATCGCCCCCAGCATTCCGAGCCATATCCCGAGGAGTATGATGAACGGTGCGGCTATCAGCACCAACTCAACGGATACGGGAAAGTAACGTGTAAAGGCCTCGGTAACCGGGGCCTGTGCCGTTATCGAGTACCCGAAGTTGCCCTTGAAGACGCTTCCCACCCAGTCTATGTACTGCTCGTATGCCGGGTCGTTCAGTCCGTACCTTTCGATGAGTTGCTCCATGTCGTCGGGAGTGACCTTTTCGGTCTGTACATATACCGCCACCCGCATGCCGGGCGGAATCAGCATCATCAGTCCGAACACGAGTACGGACACCCCGAACATGACCAGAATGAGTAACAACAGCCGTCTGATTATGTAGTTCAGTAGATTCAAAACGCTCTCCGTTGTTGATTGATTAAATATTTAGTATTAATAAAGGTAGTGGAGTTTTGTTCATTCTAATGCATCGCTGTGGATTAGAAAACCCCGTAGAAACGCAGTGCGGAAAAAAACCCTCCGTTGCGAGGGCTTTCTCACGCCCGGCGCTCCGGTTGTACGGGAGCGAACTCACTATATTGAAAACCCGGCGCCCCGAAAGGGGCGCCGGGATCGATTGTTATTCGTAGCCCTTCTCTATGTAGGGAAGAAGATCGAACGGATCGGATTGCATCGGGTTGTAGAAGACTCCCTGTACCCAGTCGCGGAAGAAGTACCAGTCCTGGGGCTGATGAGTCATTACACTCGTAACATCTTCGAGATAGATGTCCTGCAGCTCGTAGTACATCTCCTTGCGCTCCTCCGAATCGAGGGTGGTCGCCGCCTCGTCGATGAGCTCGTCTGCTCTCTCGTTCTCGTAGTGGGCCCATGCGGCGAAGGTCCCCTTCTCGGAGTGCATGAAGGGGGTCACGAAGTTGTCTGCATCCGGATAGTCCGGCAGCCAGCCGATGATGAAGGCGGGCATCGTGCTGGTCTGGATGTTCTCCAGGTAGTCCGGCCAGGGCACGGCACGGGTGCTTATCTCGAACTTGTCGTTGAGGCCGGTGATGTTTTCCGCTATCATCTTGGCGGCTACCTGACGCTCGGTGTTGCCCTCGTTGTAGAGGATCTCCATCTTGAAGCCGTTCTCCCAGACCTTTCCGCCGTGGGCCTTCTTCATGAGCTCCTCGGCCTTGTCGAGATCGAACTCGTGGCCCTCGAGGCTCTCGTTTTTGAAGGCGAGACCGTAGGGGATCGGGGTGACGGGGTTGCGGCCGTAGCCCTTCAACACGTCGTTGATGTAGGCATCGTGGTCGAAAGCGCTGGCGAAGGCGAGTCTTACGTTTTTGTCGGTAAAGAAGTCGCCGGGAATTCCGTTTCCGTCGAGCTTACCCGAGCCGACGAGGGGATTGTCCTGGGTGTTGATGTCGTAGTTGAAGTGGAAACCGGTCACGTTGAGGGTGGGGTTGTCGTCCAGGATCTTCAGGTTGTCTTCCTGGGAGATCTGATCGTAGTACTGCCTGGTCACCTCTACCGCATCGGCATCGCCCTGCATGAGCATCAGCCTTCTCGTGGACCACTCGGCTACCTTCTTCAGGATGCCCTGCTTCATCGCAGGCTTCTCGCCCCAGTAGTCCTCGTAGCGATTGAGGATTACCTGATTGTCCTTCTCCCAGCGTCCGAGCTGGTAGGGAGCGGTGCCGTTGGCGATCTCGCCCATGGTGTAGTTGCCCTCTCCGGGCTTGTTGTAGTCTTTCCATGTTTCGGCGGTGCCGGGCCAGCCGCCCTGCTCTATGACCCATTCCTTGTCGAATATGCCCGCCCAGGTCGATGCAATGACGCTGAGAAACGGGGGAAAGGGTTTGGGAAGATTGAAGACCACGTAGTCGCCGTCTACCTCGACAGCCTTGTCGATCTGCGAAAAGTCCTCGATGTCGCCGGAGCTGCCGACTCCCACCAGATAGGAGAACCACACCCAGTTCGGTCCGCCGTCTGCATCGACGACCATGTTACGCTCGAAGGTGTACTCCACGTCTTCGGGGGTCAGCTCGTTGCCGTTGTGGAAGGTAACACCGTCGCGGATCTTGAACCGGTAGGTCTTGCCCCCGTTGGTGATGCCGCCGTTCTCTTCGGACGGTATCTCGGTGGCGAGGACCGGTACGAACTCGTCGGTTGCTTCGCGGTCGAAGTCGATCAGGGTTTCGTACAGGTTCGACAGCACGCTCCACGATGCATTGTCGTAGGCGCGGGCCAGATCGAGACTCTGCGGGTCGCTCAGACTCGCCCAGATGAAGGTGTCCGGATTCTTGACCTTGGGCTTCTCAGCTTCCTTAGCCTCCTCTTCCGCAGGCTCCTCTTTTGCCGCTTCTTCTTCGGCCGCCTCCTTTTGGCATCCGATGAAGAGACCTCCTACTGCAATGATCAGCAGGAGTGCCGTAAGAACAGAAAGAAATTTTCTCATCCTTTACTCCTATTAAAATTTATTACTCTAGAAGTGAAATATTACGGGAGGTCATGTAATATGTCAAGAAACTTTTGAAACAGACCGCGAATATAGAGAAGCCATATGGGGGATATTAAGGTACGAGCAGGAGGAAAGAGTGTCCCGAAAGCCGTCTCCTACTCATCCTCAGCTGCATAGGGGTCATGGCTCTCGCTTCGGTCGTAAAAACCGCCGGTTTCCGGCCTTTCACGGCCACACTGCCGTTCGATCTCTCTTAACCCTCTTATCCAGCGCAGCACGAATTCCCGTGAAAGCGGCGTTTTCAGTTTTCGGAATTGACGAAGAAGCTCGGTTTCCTGGAGCTCCTTTGCCTCGTATTCGCCGGCTTCGGCCGCATCTCCGGAGAGATGCGGGGAGGAGTACTCTTTCGCAGAAGCCTCTAAGAGTTCGACAACCGGGATGGAGAATATCTCGGCAATTTTTGAGAGGAGCTCCACCGTAATCCTGCTCTTTCCCTGCTCATACTTCTGTACCTGTTGGTAGGAGAGCTCGAGCATCTCACCGAGTCTCTCCTGGCTCATTGCCTCTCGTTTTCTCAGGAGCCTAATGTAACGGCCTATTTCATAGGAATTCATACG
>CAYFVU010000114.1:0-10252 GCA_964346645.1 uncultured Spirochaetaceae bacterium
CTTCGGCTTCGGGTACCTCTTCTGCCTCCTCGAGTTCCCCGGCCTCTTCTACCGGCTCGGCCTCCTCGAGCTCCTCGAGCTCCTCGGCCTCTTCTACCGGTTCGGCCTCAGAAACTTCTTCGACTTCCTCGGCCTCCTCGAGCTCTTCGGCCTCGGAGAGCTCTTCTGCCTCCTCGAGTTCCTCGGCCTCTTCTACCGGCTCGGCCTCAGAAACTTCTTCGGCTTCCTCGGCCTCCTCGAGCTCCTCGGCCTCCTCGGCTTCGGGTACCTCTTCCGCCTCCTCGAGTTCCCCGAAGTCTTCTGTTGTTTCTTGCGTTCCAGGGGCTGCCGGTGCTGAACTACCCGTCGCTGTTGACTGGGGCTGTGTTGTCCCGGCTTGTTTTGTGGAGAGTCCCTGCTGCTGGGTCACTTCGGGCTGGTAGGCGAGAATTTTCTGAATCACTTCTTCGAGGTTAGATATGTCGACATTGGTTGAGCTCTTCTCTTCTATTCGTTTGTCGAGTACCTGAAAGATATCGTTCCAACTTTCATCGATAAGCGAGTCGAGTTGTTCCCTCTTCTCCGGCTTGACCTTGCCGATTCCCTTTTTAATGTCGTCGCGCAGGAGCTCCTTTTTCCTGCCCAACTCGCTCTTCATCTGCCGCCAACTCACCGAGTCCTTATTCTCGAGGTACTCGCGAATGAACTGCAGCTGGAATCGTTTGAGTCTGTTACGGAGGATAACCTCCTTGTCTTGGCGCATGCTGAGAATGAGAAGGACGAGAAGGAACAGTGTTAGACCGCCGGCGACTAGGAGCAATATTTTTAACGGCTCGCTAAGTTCGAACTCCGATTGCTTGACAAAAACTCCAACATGTCCGAAATCGCCAGCATTCTCTGTAAAGAGCACGTAGCGTATTTGGTTATCCGGGTTTTCGAAGGTGCTGCGCTCTTCCTCTACACCCGTGGTCCACCAGTTCTTCTCCTTCGAAAGGAGAGCCGAGGGATCCCCCGTTTCTCCGTAAAAAAGATACCCGTTGTCTGTGAACGAAATATTCTTGTCGATTTCGAGAGCACCTACCCGAACGAGATATCGCTCTAGCTGACTTTTTGCCACGTAGAATAGTGCGGTCCCTCGGTAACGATCGAGATAATCGACGAGAGGAAACCGGTATATGAGTCGGCTTGACTCGTCATCGATATGCAACGAGCTCCCCTGCTCCGGACTATCGAGCAGTAGACTATCTGCAGGAATGGAAGAGATCTGCTCATCGAGCTTCTTGAATATAGTTCTGTACTCTCCTCTTCTGTCGATATCATCTTCTCGTGTACTGTAGTGAATTCTCCCTTCTGTATCAACGAAACGGGCAAATAGAAATCCCTGGAAATCATCGGAGAGTTTTTCGAACAGATTATTTTGCCTGAATATGTATTCCCTGTCCCAGTTTGGCTCGAAGGTTTTACCAGGCTCGAGCTTTTTCAGCAGATTCTCGAATCTGCTGAAAAATAGTTCATTGAAATCGGCCACCTTTTGCGCCTTGTAGCCCACATCTTTCTCTATGACCTGTGCAACCCGCTGATGATAAAAAGAGGTTTCGATATACTCGAAGAGGCCGGAGTACGCCAGAAAAGTAAAACCCGTAACGAGGACTATAGATATGAGTAGACTGAGAGAAATTCTTTGTAAATTAGTCATTAAGCGCTCTCTACTAGTGTATCTCTCCTGTATATCTTCTACAGCTTCTATACTATTATCGGCACTTTTTTTCGAATGATTCAAACATTGTGGAAACGATTTGGTTGACAGCTTTTATGCGCTCATTGAGAACTCATATCGGAAAAACCATGTGTATAGTTTGTAGATACATAGGTTTGAACATACCAACCCACAAGCTTTGAACCACCTATTACAGTATACACCCTTTTGAACTTTATATAAAGCAGCTATAAATATAGAGCACTAGATCGAACCATCACGAACACTCTGTCTTACAAAAGAAAAAGGGTCGCCCCATAAAGGACGACCCCCGTATGCATGTAAAAGAATAGAAGGAAGTGCTACTCTTCTTTTTTCTCTTCGTCGCCACCGGAAGAGGCCTGCGTATCCTCGGTGCTGCTTTCGGACCCACTCACTTCAGGCACCTCGGAGGTCTCGTCCTCCTGTGCCGGCTCTTTCGCAGCAACCTCAGCGGACTCCTGCTTCTCCGGCTTCTTGGCAGATGACTTCTTCTCGCCCTTCTTACCTTTCTTCTTTCCCTCGGGAGTCTCCTCTCCCACCAACTCGAGAAGCACCATCTCAGCAGCGTCACCCTGACGGTGGCCGAGCTTGAGTATTCTCGTGTATCCGCCGGGCCTACTCTTGTAGCGGGGACCTATGTCGGTAAACAACTTTGCGAGCACCGCTTGATCCTTTATATCACGCCCCACCACCCTGCGGTTGTGTAGACTATCGTCCTTGGCCTTGGTGATCATCTTCTCTGCGGTACGTCGCACCGCAAGAGCCTTCGCCTTGGTGGTTTTGATCCTCTCGTACTTGAAGAGAGAGGTGGCCATATTCCGATGGAGTGACTTCCGGTGACTCGCCTTTCGTCCGAGCCTGTTGTATCCTACCCTATGCTTCATCTTTCTCGTCCTTGTTCATCTGAAGTTTCGTAGAGGTCTTCAATACGCTGTAATCCGTCATGCCGAGACTGAGATTCCACTCCTTGAGCTTCTCTTTGATCTCGTTCAAGGACTTCTTTCCGAAATTCCTCGTCTTCGCGATCTCGTCTTCCGTCTTCTTGGTAAGATCACCTATAGTACGGATGTTCGCGTTTTTCAGACAGTTGCTCGATCTCACAGAGAGCTCGAGCTCCTCGACCGGCGTATTGAGGATGTTGCGAACCCGCTCCTCCTCTTCATCGATCTCTTCGTCTCCGTCTATCGCTTCCTCGTCGAAATTGATGAATATGGTAAAGTGGTCCTTTGCGATCTTTGCCGCCTCGGCTATCGCATCCTCCGGAGACAGAGTTCCGTTGGTGTAGACCTCTAGTATGAGCTTGTCGTAATCGCTTCTCTGCCCCACACGGGTGTTTTCGATGCTGTACTTCACCCGCTTTATAGGCGAGAAGACTGCATCGACCGCAATGGTGCCGATTTCCTCGATGTACTTCTCGTTTACCTCCGCGGGGATGTATCCCCGACCGAGGTCGATCTGCAGTTCTATATCGAGTTTTGCGCCTTCCATCATGGTAAGCAGCTTCTGATCCTTGTTCAGCACCTCCACGTCGCTGCTCTTATCTATATCGGCACCGGTAGCCTCTCCGGGGCCCGCTAACTCGACGTGTATGAGCTTCTGATCGGCATTGTCTGGGACCTTGATACACAGCTGCCGCAGGTTACTTACGACTATCGGCGTGTCCTCAACGATGTGGGGTATGGCCTCGTACTCACTGCTGACTACATGAGGATTGTCCTCCTCATCGTAACTGGTTATCTTGATAGCTGTGATCGCGTATCCCTGTATCGAGGAGAGTAGTATCCTCCTGATCGTGTTTCCGATCGTAGTGCCGTAGCCACGCTCGAACGGATAAGCGATGAACTTGCCGTAGCTCTCGCCGTTCTCTCCGTGCTCGAAGGTTATGCCCTTCGGCCTCTTGAATCCCTTTAGTAGGTTTTTCCGCGCCATAGCAACTCCTATCTACTATATAGCTCAACGATCAACTGTTCGTTTACTTCAGCCAGTTCGCTTATGTCGCTCTTTCTCGGGATCGCTTTTACCGTTCCTTTCAATTCGTCGGGGTCTACGTCGAGCCAGGGACTCACGCCGGATTTGGAAAGCTCTTTCAGGCTCTCCTTCACCGTGTGCATCTTCTTACTCTTCTCCTTAATCGTTACCACATCGTTCTCCTTCGTCACGAAGGAGGGAATATCGACACGACGGTCATTTACTCGGACGTGGCCATGATTGACCAACTGCCGCGCCTGATTTCTGGAGGAAGCAAAATGCATCCGATAAATCACGTTATCCAAACGACTTTCGAGCATTCCGATGAGGTTCTCACCGGTCTTTCCGGGCTTCCGCTCGGCTTCATCGAAGAAGATCTTGAACTGCCGCTCGAGCATCCCGTACATCCTTCTCAGCTTCTGTTTCTCACGCAGCTGCAATCCGTAGTCGGACATCTTCCTCGGTCGGTACCTGGGATCCTTGCCCGGCATCCCGGATTTCTTCGAAATCGGGCACTTAGCCGAATAGCACCGCTCTCCCTTGAGAAAGAGCTTCGTTCCTTCTGCTCTGCACAATCTGCACTGTGAACCTAAATATCGCGCCATGCTATTCTCTCCTCTATACCCTTCTGCTCTTTCTTGGTCGGCACCCGTTGTGTGGAATAGGCGTTACGTCTTTTATACTCCGCACAGTGAGGCCGAGATTTCCGAGAGAACGTATTGCCGACTCTCGTCCGACGCCCGGCCCCTTTACGAAGACGTGGACCTCTCTGAGTCCAAAATCCATCGCCTTCTTTGCGGCGGTCTCCGCAGTCGTCTGTGCGGCAAACGGGGTCGACTTCTTTGCACCTCTGAAACCGAGACCACCTGCACTTGCCCAGGAAATGGAGTTTCCCTGGCGGTCGGTTATGGTGATAATGGTATTGTTAAACGTGGCCTGTACGTAGACATTGCCCTCGTATACGGTTTTCTTGACCTTTCTCTTTCCAGCTTTAGCCAATGTTTATTTCCTCCCGCACTATTTCTTCTTTCCAGCGACCGTTTTCTTCTTCCCTTTACGCGTTCGGGAGTTGGTCTTGGTTCTCTGTCCGCGTACCGGAAGCCCCTTTCTGTGGCGCAGTCCCCGGTAGCAGCCGATATCCATGAGCCTCTTGATATTGAGAGCTACTTCGGTTCTGAGACGGCCCTCCACGGTGTAGTCGTTATCGATAACCGTCCTCAGTTTGTTTATATCTTCGCTCGAGAGATCGTTCATGCGAGCATCCGGGGCTATGCCGGTTTTTTCGCAAATCTCCTTAGCCGAAGTATGTCCAATACCGTAAATATACGTGAGGGCTATCTTAGTCGCCTTGTTTGGTAAATCTATACCTGCGATACGTGCCATTAGTGGCTCCTCCTACCTTTGCCTCTGCTTGTGCTTCGGATTCCTACAAACTATCCGCACGACGCCTCGTCGACGAATTACCTTGCACTCCGCGCACATCGGTTTTACACTTGCTCGTACCTTCATATCTGTAATCCCCTTATAAGTTCCTCGACCGCAGCTTTCCCTTCTTCACGAGTCCTTCATGATGGTGCATTCTCAGATGCCCCTCTATTTGGGACATCGTGTCGAGATCGACACCCACCATGATGAGCAGCGAGGTTCCCCCCATTAACATTGCCACGGAGAGGGGAAAATCGAAGAGGCTCTGTATGAGCGTGGGAATAACCGCAATAAACGCAAGAAAAAGAGCACCGGGAAGTATGATTCTGTTCAAGATATTCGTGAGGTACTCTTCCATCCTCTCGGTTCTGATTCCAGGAATAGAACCGCCGTTTTCACGTATCTGTTTTGCGATCTCCATCGGGTTCAAAGTAACCTGGGTGTAGAAATACGCAAAAAAGACAATTAACAGTGTGTATATCACCACGTAAGGAGCACCCTGAGGCCTGAGCCAAGAGGAGAAATTCGCCAGCCACTGGACGTCGTTGCCCAAGTTACCTGCAATCTGCAGCGGAAACGTGAGAACCGACGATGCGAAAATGACCGGGATGACGCCCGACGGGTTGATCTTGAAGGGGATGTAGGTGCTCTGTGCACCGTACATTTTCCTTCCTACGACCCTCTTCGCATAGTGGACTGGTATTTTCCGCTGTCCCTGCTGCTCGTATATGACGAGGGCAACTACTCCTACGAACATTGCCAGTACGATAATGACAAATACCGGGTTGAGCTCGCCGCCCTGCACCTTTCGAAAGAGGGTGATGATGGCGTTGGGCATTCGTGCCACGATTCCGGCAAAGATCAGAAGGGAGATTCCGTTTCCTACACCTCTCTGCGTGATTTGCTCGCCCATCCAAATGAGGAATACGGTACCCGTGGTAACGGTCAACATGGCGATAAGCGTATACGGCAGTCGAGCCATGGTAATCGCATTCGGAATGGAATCGGCATACACGGTAACCACGTAGGACTGGATGAGACATACGAACACCGTACCGAAACGCGTATACCGCTGAATCTTCTTCTTTCCACCCTCCTCTTCCGAGATCTTCTTGAGGGCGGGAAAAACGACAATGAGCAACTGCATGATGATCTGCATCGAGATGTACGGCATAATACCGAGCATAAACACCGAGAAGTTCTTGAAGGCCCCGCCTGCGAAAAAGTTGATGTACTCGGTGATGCCGATTCCGCCCCCGCCCTCTTGCGCCATGAAGTAGAGCTTGAGGGCATTCACGTTGATACCGGGAATGGGAAGCGTGGCTCCGAGCCGGAACACGATGAGTATTCCCATAGTGAAAAAAATGCGCTGGCGTAGGTCTCTTATGCGAAATACATCTAAGAATGCGTTATTAGCCATCGTTTCCTTCTTCTGTTTCTTCGATTGTTCCGCCGGCCGCCTCGATCTTCTTTCGTGCGGATGCCGACACCTTATCGACCGCTACGGTGAGCTGCTTCTCTAAATCACCGTCTCCGAGGATTTTAACAAGCCCGTGCTTATTCTTCAATATACCCTTCTTCATCAGGCTCTTGAGATCTACCCTGTCACCGGTCTCGAACCTGTCGTTGAGGGTGTGTACATTCACGATCTCGTAATCCTTGCGATACCGGGCATTCGAGAAGCCTCTACGTGCAAGACGGCGAAACAACGGCATCTGTCCACCCTCGAAGCCGAGCCTCACTCCGCCTCCGGATCTTGAGTTCTGGCCGTCGTGGCCCTTGCCTGCAGATCTGCCGCTCTTGCCGCTCATACCGCGACCGACGATCTTCTTCTTCTTCCTCGATCCCTTTGGAGCTTTCAGAGGTTCCATATCTATTTCATCTCCTCCACCTCGACGAGGTGAGCTACCTTCTCTATCATTCCGAGGACGGCTGGATTCGCGGGTAATTCTACGCTCTTCCCGATCTTTCGCAGCCCCATCGCTTCGAGAGTCTTTACCTGGCGCGGCTTCCTCCCGTACTTACTCTTCTTCAGGGTTACCCGTATTCTTGATTCCTTGGCCATCTTTTAACTCCACATTTCCTGTAGTGTCTTGCCCCGGTTCTTTGCGATGCTCTTCGCATCGAGAATATCCTCGAAGCCCGCGAACACCGCCTTCACAATGTTCATGGTGTTCTGAGAACCGAGCGACTTGCTCATGATGTCATGTATACCGCAGGCATCCATTATGGAGCGTACGGGTCCTCCGGCGATAACACCGGTACCGGGAGCCGCCGGCTTGAGCAGTACCTCAGCACTCTTGAACTTACCGGTAACCGTGTGAGGAATCGTGGTCCGCTGCATCGGAACCCTCACCATGGTTTTCTTCGCTCGCTCTATGCTCTTGCGAATAGCCTCGGCAACATCGTTGGCCTTACCAAATCCGTACCCGACGTTCCCGTTTTGGTCGCCGACCACGACGAGCGCAGAGAAAGAGAAACGACGGCCTCCCTTTACTACCTTTGCGACACGATTCAGTTTTATCAGTTTTTCTACGTATTCGTTATCCTTCTCCACAGCGTCCCCCTAAAACTTCAGTCCGGCTTCACGCGCACCGTCGGCTATCCCCTTCACGAGGCCGTGATAGTGATATCCGTTCCTATCGAAGACGATCCGCTCGACCTTCTTCTCCTTGAGCCGCTCTCCGATGACCTTTCCGAGCTTCTTGGCATTTTCCACCGAGTTCTTCAGGTCCTTATAGTCGGCCTCCACGTTGCTCACCGATGTTATGGTGTTGCTCTCGGTATCGTCGATAGCCTGCAGGTAGAGGTGCTTGTTGCTTCGATACACGCTAAGTCGCGGACGCTTCGGTGTTCCCACAATACTCTTCCGTATATGAAGCTTTCTTCTCTTTCGTCTTGTCTGCTTCTCTTGAACTCTTTTCATAACGCTAACCTACTTCACTCCGGACTTTCCGATCTTGCGAACGATTCTCTCGTCCTCGAATTTGATTCCCTTGCCCTTGTACGGCTCGGGCGGACGCAGGGAACGAATCTCCGAACTCGTCTGTCCGACCTTCTGCTTGTCTATACCGGATACGAAGACTTTGTTCTGGCCTTCGACGGTAATCGTAATCCCCTCGGGAATTACGTATTCGATCGGATTCGAAAAACCGAGATTGAGGTGCAGGGTATCGCCGCTGACTTCAGCGCGGTATCCGACACCGTTTACCAGCAGGACTTTCTGAAAACCCTTAGAGACACCGGTGACCATGTTCTGAACGAGCTGCCGGTAGAGACCGTGGTAGGAACGAGCATGCTTGGTCTCTTCCTTGCGCTCGACCACCACCTCTCCGTCTTCGACATTTATGTCGACCTGCGACATAAACTCCTGCTCTATGGCGCCTTTCGGTCCCTCGACCTTCACCACATTCTCTTTAACTTCGACTTTCACCCCGTCGGGGATGCTTATTGGTAGTTTTCCAATACGCGACATAGTATACTCCTCTTTCTACCAGACCGAGCAGATCAGCTCGCCGCCTACCTTGCGTTCGGACGCCTTTTTCCCGGTTATGACCCCGGTAGAGGTAGAGACGATGAGTATCCCGTGCCCGTTGAGCACCCTCGGCATCTTTCTATACCCGGAGTAGATCCTTCTACCGGGGGTAGAAATCTTCTTCAACCCATGTATGATCGGTTTCTGCGAATCGTCGTACTTGAGGAATATGCGAATGAGATTCTTTCCCTCATTGCCGATCTTCTTGAAGTTCTTCACATATCCTTCGTTCTTGAGGATCTTGATAACCTCGAGTTTCAGCTTGGAGGGTACGATATCGACCTTTTCGTGGCCGGCATTTACCGCATTCCGTATTTTGGTTAACATATCTGCTACAGGATCACTAACTGCCATACAACTTCTCCTACCAGCTCGATTTCGTTACGCCGGGGATCAACCCTTGGCTCGCAAGCTCTCGAAAACAGACCCTGCACATACCGAACTTCCGCATATATCCTCTCGGTCTACCGCACACCTTGCATCTATTGACAGTGCGAGTCTTAAACTTCGGCGTCTTCTTTGATTTCTCTATAAGTGCTTTTCGTGCCATTATATTCCCCTTACTTCCTAAAAGGCATTCCCAATTTCTGAAACAACACACGTGCTTCTTGATCGGTTTCGGCAGTAGTTATTATCGCCACGTTCAACCCGCTTATCCGCTCTATGGAATCGTAATCAATCTCTGGAAAGATTATCTGTTCCTCGATGCCGAGCGAGTAGTTTCCGTGCCCGTCGAAGGCATTAGGACTTACTCCTCTAAAGTCCTTTACACGAGGCAGCGCGATGTTCAACAAACGGTCGAGAAACTCCCACATGATGTCGCCACGCAGAGTAACCTTCGCACCTATCTCCATCCCCTTTCTCAACTTGAAATTGGAGATAGACTTACGCGCCTTCGTCTTCACCGGCTGCTGACCGGTGATCATTGCCAACTCTTTTACCGCCGACTCGAGAAGGTTCTTGTTCTGAGTGGCCTCCCCGATACCGGTGTTCACCGATATCTTCTCCAATGCAGGGATCTGCATGGGAGACTCGTACCCGAACTCCTCCTTGAGTTCCGAAATGATACGCTCTTTGTAGAGCTGCTTTAGTCTCGGTACGTATCCTTCCATTACAACTCTTCCCCAGTCTTTTTCGCAACGCGAATTTTCTTTCCCTTTTCCATCTTGTATCCGATCCTCGTCGGCCGGCCGTTCTTTGTCAGCACGGCCACATTCGAAATGTGAACCGGACCTTCGAGCTCTATGATGCCGCCCTTGTCCTGTTGGCTCTTCGGACGCTGGGCCTTCTTGATCATGTTGAGCCCCTGAATGAACACCTGTCCTTTCTTTTTATCTATGCGCAGGACGCGTCCTGTTTTCCCCTTGTCCTTACCGGCAAGGATCATGACGTTGTCGTCCCTCTTTATATCTACCTTCATATTCTGCTTTCCCATAACGGCCCCCTTAGAGTACCTCCGGTGCAAGACTGATAATCTTCATATACCCGGCCTCTCTCAACTCACGCGCGACAGGTCCGAAAATTCGCTTACCTCTCGGGTTCTGGTTGGGATCGATAATGACACACGCGTTATCGTCAAAACGAATATAGGTTCCGTCGTTCCGGCT
>CAYFVU010000115.1:0-10166 GCA_964346645.1 uncultured Spirochaetaceae bacterium
GTCGATTACACTCCCAGCTCCAGGAGCCAGCCGGAGAGGAGCTCCTCCCGCTCCTTCACCTCGTGCTGATCTCCAGAGTACTTCCCGAGCCGCTTCTCTGCAACTATTTTCCCGTCGATCATGCAGAGCACCCGCTCGCTCTTCGCGGCCACCCTCACGTCGTGGGTCACGAGCATGATAGTCGTTCCGTTCTCATGTATTCCCGCGAGCAGGTCCATAATCTCGTCGGAGGCCTTGGTGTTCAGGGCCCCCGTCGGCTCGTCGGCGAAGACGATCTGCGGATCGTTGATCAACGCCCTGCAGATACCCACACGCTGCAGCTGTCCGCCGGAGGCCTCGGTAATGTCGTTCTTCGCGAGTTCGTGGATGCCGGTGCTCTTCATCAGCTCTACTGCCCGCGCGTGGACCTTTCCCCGTCCGTTGCTCCTATTGCCGCCTTTTGACCCGGTCCCATTTCCAGACCCGAGTTTGGACTTGTTATTGGTCTTGCCGGGGCTGCGGCGACCATCGGCCAGGAACCCGGAGAGCAGGATGTTGTCGAGGACGGTGAGGTTCTTCAGCAGGTGGATCTGCTGGAAGACGAATCCCATCTCGTGCAGGCGCAGCGCCGCGAGCTCCTTCTCCGAGAGAGAGGAGAGCTCTCTCCCGTCGAAGCGGACGCTTCCGGAGCTCATCCGGTCCATTCCCGAAACGGTGTAGAGCAGGGTGGATTTGCCCGACCCGGAGGGGCCCATGACCGAGACGAACTCGCCCCGGTGGATGCTGAGGTCCACATCCTTCAAGACCTGCTGTTCGTTTCCCTTCCCGAGAAGGTAGTTCTTGTGCATTCCCTTTGTTTCCAACAGTACACTCATTGCTTTCACTCCTATTTCAAATACGTAGTATTCTTCACTGCGCCCATACTGAGCAGCGTGGTCACGGCGACCGACCCCAACAAGAGGAGCGGCAGCAGCACGTATGCCCTGAGCGGGTCTATTACGAAGCTGATCTGCGGCGCTCCCATGGCGCCCCACACCAGTCCAACCAGCCGGCTGCCGACCGTGTTCGAGAACAGCGTGCCGGCGAGTACGCCGAGAACGAGAAGCGTAGCGGAGGTGCTGAGGTACCTCCGCCGCAGGTCGGCGAGCGAGAAGCCGATGCTCCTCATGACGGCAATCTGAGGGGCGTCTTTCTTGAGCAGCATCGTGAGGAAGAGGGATGTGATGAGGACGGCTACCGCGACGCCCACCGCAACCGTCACAGCCGTAACCATCTTCAGTTGTGCTATCGTGTTTCCCAGCGTCTGCGCGATGTAACTCTTCATGTCGGTGACCCTCGCCGGGTAGAACAGCTCCGCATATTCGGCCTGTTTCTCCTCGACCTCACCTCCCGGTACGAGATCCATGGAGAGGGTATACCAGAGAACGGCATCACGATTGTAGGGAAGAGAGGCCTTTGCAGTTCTTCCCCCGTCGGTCACATCCTGATAGATTCCGCTCACCTCCATCCGGCGTTCTCTTCCGTCTACGAGGAGAGTCAGGTGGTCTCCTATGTCCTTTTCCATATCTTTACTGTTCAAGTACGAGAGGGCGATCTCTCCCGCTTCTTCAGGAGCCTCGCCGTGCAGGTAATCGATGGGGAAAGTGCCGAAGTCTCCCGATTCAACCGCAATGGTTTCCCGTTCGCCGTTCTCTGCGATGAGGGTGAACTGCGAGGTCACGAGGGGAGTGTAGCGTTCGACCTGCTCGTCCCCGGCTACGTAGTCGAGCAGCTCCTCGTACCGCTTCTCTACGGTCTCGGAGTGGCGCAGGTCGATGCGGATGTCGCTCCTCCCTATTCCCATGTAAGAGACGAATCCGGGCGAATTGATGGTGCTGAGGAAGTGTACCGGGAGAAGTATGATGCAGGAGGAGAAGAAGAATATGAAGCAGAGCAGCGCGAAGAACCTGAAGCGCTGGACCACATCCCGCATTCCGAGGAACACGTTCACATCGAGAGAGGCGCTTTTCGACAACGGCAGCAGCCTCGCACTTCCGATCTTCGAAGAGCTGTTGCCGACTCTTAGAGCCTCGACGGCGCTGATGCCGTGTATCCTCCTGAGTATGAAGATGCATGAAAGACCCACTAGGAGAAAAATCCCTGCGGAAGCCGCCAAGGGAACGAGGTCTGCGAGTCCACTTCCGGAGCCGCTCCCGAGGTAGAGTCTCATATCCTGTGTAAACGATCGTCCCGTGAACAGCGAGGCGAGGTATCCGGCGAGGGATGCGAGGCCGGCGAGGACGAGGTGCTTCGAGAGATAGATTCGCTTGATCTGCCGTGAATTCATCCCGATCGCCTTCATGACCCCTATCTCGCTGTAGTCCTCCTCCATCGTAGCGAGGATGGTGAATCTGAGACAGAGCAGGGCGATGACCATGAGCAGGAGACTCAGGACGATGAGCACCGCCGAGACGATCCCGTCGGTCAGGGCGTTCAGGGTCTTGAACAGGCGATGATCGACCGAGGGGCCGCGCTTCGGCAATCCGGAGGCCTTATAGGCGTCGGAGAACTCCTTTACCTTTCCCGGATCGGCCAGTCGGAACTCGATCAGGTATTCACTCTCCTGAAAATGCTCGTGTAATCTTGCATAGTCGGTCTCCTCCACGAGAAAGCGCTTGGAGTGTACGATGGAGGGGTTCATCTGCGCATCGCGCAGGAAGGCCGCGACGGTGAGCTCCATAGCGAAGCTGCCGTCTTCGATCGTTACGGTGTCGCCTACGCCGATCTCCCTCTGCTCCATGTAGTAGATGGGAACGGCGATCTCTCCCCGGTCGAGGCTGATCACGCGGTTTTCCAGGTCGAGGAGGAAGTCGAACTCTTCGTTCTGCCGCACGAAGCTGATGTCCATGATGCTGTTCTCCTCCGCTCCCCGGCTACGGTCGAGGGTGAGCTCCGATCCGTCCAGTGTGATCATCTCTACCGTCTGCACGGCATCGACCTGCCCGTTCTCCGCCGCCCAGCGCTCGACTGCCCGGCGATCGATCTCGCCGGCATGCATCTGGACGAAGTGGGGTGCCCGGGTCTGTTCGAAGAGATGGTTGAGGGAACCGCTCAGTTTCACGATGAGGCCGGCTCCCGTTGCTACGAGAAAGGAGGAGAGCATGATGAAGATAAAGACGATCGTGAGGACCACCTTCTTCTTGAGCACATCCTTTTTCAAAAGTCGCATCAGTATCATTGTCTATTACTCCATTGCGAGAGTTTTGCGTGTCCGCGATGTGAATGCGGCCACGGCGATCACACAGATTCCGGAGAGGAGGAGCATCAGGGCAATGCCTCTTCCCGGACCGGTACCAATAATTCTCCCCAGCGAACCAGAGAGAAGTCCTCGTTCGCTCAGTAGGGGGCCGAATACTCGATCGGCCAACAGCCCTGAGCTGCCGTATGCGATGATGTAGCCGAATTGCGAGAGGACGCCGATTATTCCCCAAGCGCGTCCTTGGCTCCGATTCGGTATGCGCCTGCGAATGAGCACGTCCGCTCCGGTGTTTATGACCGGCAGCGTGCAGAAGAAGAGGAAGAAGGCGGCGCTGATCGAGAAAACCTGCGGGGTGAGCCCCATGAGGCTCATCGAGAATCCGGCTACCGCTATTCCGGCGAGCAGGGACTCCCACGGCCTCTTTTTGAGTCCGAAGATCCCGAGGAGGAGGCTGCTGCAGAGCATTCCCACGGCTCCTGCGGACTGCGCAATTCCGAGGGTTCCCGCCTCGGTCAACCCGAGCATCATGGGAGCGAAGAGCGTCTGCAGTACCCCGACGAAGAGGGTGAGGAGCGAAATGAGCATTACCACCACTCGCACCTCGGGATTCGAAGCCACCGCTTCCCATCCTCCTCTGAGTTCGGCAATGAATTGTCGAGAGCCGGAGCCGCTGCAACTGGAGTCGCTCTCGTCCCGGCTGTGAGAGAAGCTCGGTATGCTCAATGCCGCCGTGACTGCGAAGAGGAAGCTGGATATGTCGATGAGGAGAATGAGCCGCAGCGTTCCGGTAGTCAGAAGGAGCCCGGCCAACACGGGGGAAAAGAGGTGCTGAGCCGATGAGGAGAGCTGCAGGAGCCCTGCCGCCTTCTCATAACGATCCTCGGGAACGAGGTCGCTCACGGAAGCCTTGTAGGCCGGAGCCTGCAGAGAGGTGAAGGCGGAGTTGAGCGCAACGCCGAGGTAGATCTTCCAAAGGGCCGCAGGTCCGCTCAGGAGACTGAAAAGGAGGAAGAGGACCGAGGCGGCAGAGCCGGTATCCCCCAGGATGATCATCCATCGCCGTTCCCAACGGTCGGCCAGTAAGCCGCCGACGGGCCGCAGGAGTATGGCGGGCAGAAAGAGGGCGAGCATTACGAAGGAGAAGCCCGTCGCCGTTCCCGTCTGTTTGAATACGTAGACTCCGAGGGCGAATGCGGTCATTCCGCTTCCTATATTCGAAATCAACTGTCCCGCCCATATAGTGAGGAATCTCGTGTATGGGTACTTGTTGCTTTCAGCGATACAAACGGTGTCCATCATCCTCTCCTATCAGAATTGATACAGCCCTTGCAAGGAGAGAAAGAGACCCTCCTCCGGGCGTCTGGAGACTTCTTCACTGTATTGCTCACGCGCGTCGAAGGCGTAACCGACCGAAAACTTCAATACGGCAAGATCGAGGGAGGCGAATACGGCGCGATAGTGCAGCTCGAACTTCTCCTCTTCTCCGTCGAGATCGAAGGAGTATGCGTTGTTCGTGATGCCGACCGAGATGCCGGCGAAGGTCGGATAGTAGGAGATGAGGGTCTCGAAGATCAGATCCCGTGCATCGCGGTATTCGTCCATCCTGAAGTCGCCGACGAGGCGCAGCGGGCGGTCGGGAAAGAGGACCACGTTGAGGTTCGGGCCGGTGATGAATTCGAGGGAGGCGGATACGAAATTCGTCTCGTACCGTCCCCTGATCAAGGGGACCGGAATCACCGGCCACATCGTACCGTCGGCGAGCTCGATGCCGAAGTCGCTCACTGCGATGCCGCCGCCGAGTATTAGTGAAGCCCTGCGGCCGTCGACCACTTTTCGTCCGTAGACCATTGCAGATTGAAAGGTCTCGAATCCCCCGTAGGCCGGTACGTCGGAGCTGCTCTTGAATACCAAGAGGTAGTTGTGCGGCCCTCTCTTCCCGTCAACGAGAAAATCGATGGAGTGATAATTCCGCGGATATTCGAGGGCGAGATCCTCTTTGAACCGGAAACCAGTGTAGAATCCGGTCATCATGAAACCCTCCCCCATCAGCGCGATCCCCATTCCCGGGGACATCACGTGTTGAGCTCCGAGCGAAAGGGACTCGTACTTCATCATAGGTACGTAGCTGAGCCCCGGCGTCGATTCCTCGAGCTCCTCCTCTCCGCTTAGATAGGGCGGCCAGGAGATGAGGAGCAGCGCACAGGCTGCGACTACAAAAACTGCATTCGTCTTCTTCATTCTATTATTCCTCCGTAGTGTCTCGTGTACATACGGAAGATAGATCTTTTCCTTCGAGCTGCACATCGAACATTTGTCGTGTTCGTTCGAAATCGCCCTACGTATTTCGTACTAGTGTCGGGGAGCAGGATTTTTCATCCAGTGAACGGCAGATTCATACTTTTATTCGATACTGCGTTGGCTAAGGCTGAAGTATACTTTTCTCGAATCGTAGTCTACCGACAGGAGTGAAATAATGCCCGAATCTATCGAGTCGAGTTATGGTCTCTGGGGCATCGCCGTTGCATGGATTTTTATGTTCGGAGCCTTCGTGCTCTTCGTGCCTCTCTACAGAAAGGCCGACTGCAGACCCGCAGGAGTATTTCTGGCCTTCGTTGCAGCTTTTGCCTTAGAGATGTACGGAGCGCCGTTCTCTCTCTACCTCGTCATGTGGCTCTTCGGAAAGACGCTGCCGCACGGTATTTTCTGGGGCCGCACCCTATACGGCAGCATCGGCATGGCCGGGCACTACATATATCTCGCTTCGCTTGTTATAGGCGGCGCCCTCATAGTCGCCGGCTGGGCGAAGATCCACAGGGATTACTGGAGCAGGGAGGACGGCGAGGGACGCCTGGTCAAGGAGGGACTCTACCGCTTCGTGCGGCATCCCCAGTACGCCGGCTTCATCCTCATCTCCGTTGCCGTACTCTTCGAGTGGGCCACCATTCCCCTGTTGATCATCTGGCCCTTTCTGGTTTCGCTGTATTATCGCCAGGGGCGGCGGGAGGAGCGTGAGCTCGAGAACCGCTTCGGAGAGGAGTGGCGTGAGTATGCCGCTGCAACGGGCATGTTTCTGCCCCGTCTCAGACCCCGCATGCACGGGCGCCGGCGCAGGGATGAGGAGACGCGCGGGCAGCTATGATCTCAACTTGTTGATGAGCTCAACGCGGCTGCGTGCGTCGGCCTTGCGGTAGAGGTTGTAGATGTGAGTCCGGACTGTGGCCGGCGAGATAAAAAGCTCCTCCGCGATCTCCTTGTTTGCAAGACCGCGGGCTATCAAGACCGCGATCTCCGACTCCCGAAGCGAGAGTCCGAGAGCCCGTTTCCTCTCCTCCGGGACCGACTCGAGCACGGGCGCACCCGCGGCCGCAGGCTTGAAGAGGCGTATCGCTGCGCTCATAGAGATGAGATTCCAGGTCAGGTAGAAGAAGTGGTCGAGAGATATGTAGGAGAGCCATGAGAGCTGGGCGCTCTGTACCGCGTATTCGATTACCCCGATCGGCGCGAATACGATGGCGCACAGACCATAGGCGCGTATGAGCGGGTAGAGCACCGCCGGTTCGTTCTGTGATATGGGCCCTCGGGCGGTCAGGCCGAAGGCAGCCATGGCAAGGCCCGACAAAATGTGGCCCCCTAAAACCCATGCCTCATTCGCCGTCTGCGAGAGCTCCCATCCTGCTCCCGTCTGCGAGAGTTTCATCTGCAGCATGTTGGCAATGCTCTTTGCAATTACCAGCCAGGCGAGGATCTCCGCCGTCGAGGGGTACCCCCTTCTTCGCGTGTGTGCAGGAGAGATACGGCGGATCAGGATGATGACGATACCCCACACCGCGGCATTGATGCCCATGACCACTATGAGAATGCTGACGGCGATGTCCGGGGCGAGACCGTCGGGAAGGCTCTCGAGGTAGAAGTAGACGAGTGCAATGCCCATCGCCAAGAGAAAGAGGAGCTGAAAGGCCAAAAGAGGACGCAGAATCCTGCTTCTTACCCTCATGTCGAGGAGGAGGAGGGCGGTGCCTCCCATGAAGCCCGTGGCGAAGAAGAGCACATAGAATACCATCAGCAAGTTCTGCATCTCAGGGCGATAATAGAGTGCCCTCTGCCTGCTGTCAAGCAAGAAATCCTGTGCCGCTCCAGTCTCCAAACCGGATTCGTGACTGCTGCGGAGCCGCACGCATGCGGTGTTCAGTAGAGCCGTACGGACGAGGCCTTGAACGCCGTGTAGAGCCTCTTCCCGGGTTCTATCGAGAGTTTTTCTACGGACTTACGGGTTATGCGCGAAGTGAGCACGAGGCCGCCTATGTCGACGGATACGTCGACGAGCCCGCGGCTGTGCTTTTGTCCTTCGGCGCCGTCTTCGCAGCAGGCCGGCGAGACGGCCGTTACTGTGCCCTCGAAGGTGTTCTGTGCGGAGGATTCTATCGGTCTGGGCGAGAGGAGGATCCTGTCGTAGTCGACGACTGCCTTGCAGAAGTCGCCGTCTATGTCCGGACAGAATATCCGGGGCGCCGATGCTGCATTCCCAGCTCTGAAGTGCCGGTAGTGCGATTCTCCCTGTACCGGGCGGCCATCGATGATGTTCTCTCCGGCGGGTATCACTTTCCCTTCATTGAGCTTGATGAGCTCGTCGCACATGCGGTAGGCGAACGGCAGATCGTGGCTGCTGATTAAGATGCTGCAGCCGTATTTTTCTCTGATCGAGCTGAGAATTTTCTCGAGTTTTCCGATGTTCTGCTTGTCCACGCTCGAGGTAGGCTCGTCGAGGAGGAGTACATCCGGCTCGACCACCAGTGCCCGGGCGATGGCCACTCGCTGCGCCTCTCCGCCGGAGAGGGCCGTGCTCTTTCTCTTCTCGAATCCGTCGAGTCCCACGATCCCGAGGGTGCACTCGATCCTCTCGTCTATCTCCTTCCGGCTGTAATTTCTCAGTTTTAGTCCGTAGGCCACGTTGTAGCGAACGGTACCCGAGAAGAGGAGGGGATTCTGGTGGATGTAGACGGTCTTTTTTCTTATTTCGTTGTCTGTCGCGATGTCGGCTCCTCGAAAGAGTATTTTTCCCGAGGACGGGCTGAGAAGACGGTTCATCAGTTTGAGTAGGGTGGTTTTTCCCGATCCGTTCGGTCCGAGAAGCACATAGATTCTTCTCTCTTCGAAATCGAGAGAGGGAATGTCGAGTGCAGCGGTTGTGTCGGCCTCGGCATTGCGGTAGGAGTATTTCAGCTCTCGTATGCGGTACAGCGACATCGGCCCTATCCCTCCGCCTTTGTCAGCATGTGGGTGCCGGCGTTTATCGTCAGCGCAATGATCATCAGAATGAGCCCTAAGGAGAGGCCGAGCTCGAAGTTTCCCTTGCTCGTCTCCAGGGCGATGCTCGTGGTCATGGTCCGGGTGTACCACCGGATGTTTCCGCCGAGCATCATCGAGACTCCCACCTCTCCTATTACCCTGCCGAATCCGGCGAGCACTGCGGAGATGATGACGAACTTGGCCTCTGCGAGCGATGCGGTGAGCACGTCCCTCTTGTGTGCCCCGAGGGTGATGAGGGTCTCGTGGAACCTCGGGTCCATTCGAGAGAGTCCCGAGTAGATGAGCGAGGTGAGGATAGGCGATGCGAGGATGACCTGCCCGACCACGATTGCCGCAGGCCGAAAGAGGAGGTCGAGCTCGCCCAGGGGACCCGATCTCGATATGAGGGAGAAGACGAGGAGGCCGATCACCACGGTGGGCAGCGCCATCAGGGCGTGGAGCACGGAAATGATCGCCCGCTTGAGGGGAAAGTGCGAGAAGTGGAGCAGCACGCCGAAGGGTATGCTTATTAGTGATGCGATGAGGGTGGAGGTAACCGCAATCCTGAGGGAGGTAAATGCGATGAAGTATAACTCCCTGTCGCCGGATATGATGAGCTCGATGGCCTCTCCTACGACCGTGTTCATGAGAACTCCTGCTACATTGAATCGGGATAGAAGAGTTGGTCGCCGCCCTTCTCGAAGTCGGCGATGAGCTCCTGCGCCTTTTCGCTGACTATCCAGTTTACCAGCGCCATGGCCCCTTCGTAGTTTACATGGGAATGGAGGTCCGGATTTACGGCGATGATGCCGTAGGGATTGAAAAGGATCGGGTCCCCTTCGAAGAGAACCTCTATGTCGACCGAACCCCGCATGGCGATGAAGGTGCCGCGGTCGGCGAGGGTGTAGCCGAGCAGGTCGTCGGTCATGGTGATGACCGCACCCATGCCCTGGCCGGCTTCCTTGTACCACGAGCCGGAGGGGTCGACTCCCGCGGCTTCCCAGAGGTTCTGCTCCTTGAAGTGGGTGCCCGAATTGTCGCCCCTGGAGACGAAGTCTTCCTCCGCCTCGGCGATCCTGCTGAGAGCCTCCGCAGCGGAATCGGCGGAATCGATCTCCGCGGGATCCTCTTCCGGACCGAGGATCACGAAGTCGTTGTGCATCACGTCCTTGCGGTTCACCCCGTAGCCTTTATCGACGAAGGCGTCTTCCTTCTCGCGGGCGTGCACGAGGACGACGTCGACGTCCCCCTTCTCGCCCAGTTCGAGGGCGGCTCCGGTTCCCACCGCAATGACATCGACCTTGTAGCCGGTGTCTTCGGTAAACTCGGGCAGCAGATATCCGAGCAGTCCGCTGTTGTCCGTACTGGTGGTCGTTGCCAGCTTTACCCTTTCGGTTTCGGTGGAAGTTGTCTCTTGTGACTTCTCCTCCGATGCCTGCTGTTCGCTCGCCGCCGGTGTCTGTTGTTCCGGGGACTCCTGCGATCCCTCCGCCCATACGGAACATATTCCGAACAGCGCGAGAATGACTACGAAAAATACCGTTTTTCTCATGTCCTCTCCTTTCCAAACACGGGAGGTCGGCGGATTTCTCCACCGGCCCTCGGACCGTAGCCTTCTGCATGAGCGGGGCTGCCGATCTTCGGCCTTGTGCCGTAGGTGCCG
>CAYFVU010000116.1:0-10090 GCA_964346645.1 uncultured Spirochaetaceae bacterium
CCTTTCCCTCCTCTCGGCGAGTGAAGAGAGGCGAATTGCAGGATTTGAACCACTATGTAAGGTGTACGACTCTCTGCAGCAGGGTGTATAGTGGAGATATGAAAGAGGGCGAATGGCTGCAAAAAAAAAGTTCAAATGCGCCGTGCGCCGAGCATCAGCATGTATTGGGCATCATGCCGCTCCTCTTGGGAAAGAAGGAGGAGCCGGAGAATTTTGTCCGGACGACCTCGCCGGTCGGAATCGCGGAAGCACTGGAGGATTCCGCCGCACAGGAGACTCCGAAGCACTCGATTACCTGCGCCGCATGCGGACACGTGGTGACCGACGAGAGATTCCGGACCGAAATTGACGGTGACTTTGAACACATGTTCACCAACCCCCACGGATACCTCTTCCGCATCGGCCTCTTCTCGAATGCGCCGGGGGTGATTCCCGCAGGTATGTGGATCGAGGAGTTCAGCTGGTTCCCGGGTACCCTCTGGAGATTCGTGGTCTGCGGCGGCTGTTACAGTCATCTCGGTTGGGAGTACACGGGTTCGGCCGAGCCAACTGCCTCCACGGGAGGGGATTTCTTCGGGCTCGTTCTCACGAAGCTGCGCGGCGTCGAGTAACTCCGCCGGCGCCCACGATGAGCGCATCGTACATACCTCTATGCATTGAAGTAGCGCCTCACGGAGAAGGTGCGGCCGAAGTGATAGTGGATGTACATCAACAGCGCCCCGGTGGGAATGAGCGCCGAGGCGACGATGAGGGACCAGCCGAGCGGAAATGCGCCGAGATCTAATCGTAGGGAGATCAGAGCATCTATACCGAAGCAGAAGAGCGTTATAGCCCAGAGAATCACCGCCGCGAGATTCGCGCCGACCCTCTCGACCTTTCTGCCGTAATAGGTGCAGGCGAGGGTCAGAAAGGCGGCCATGAGGATAATCGGCATGTTCCAATCGAGAAATGCGCCGCTCGCGCCGGCGAGATGGTTGAAGAGAAAACTCAAGAGCAGCGCCAGAAGAAAATAGGAAACGATGAGGCGCCACATTCCCCGCACGAAGAGAGCGATAGCCACAATGATCCACACTCCCGCGAAGGCGACAATGGGAAATATCGACCAGTTGATGCTGCGGCTCAGGTAGAAGTCGACCGCTACCACGATCATCAGCGGCACGGCGAGTATGAAGGAGAAGAGCCAGAGTACCACCCTTCGCTCGGAGGCGGTAAATGGTCTGCGGCTGTAACGCAGACGGTTGTCGCTCCGAGGATAAGCGCCGGTATAGAGAGGAGGCTCTTTCGAAGCCGCGGGAATCGGCGCCGCGCACAGGGGGCAGGTAACGGTGTCTTCGTCTACCTCTACTCCGCAGTAGGAACAGTAGGGCATGTGACTCCTCCTCCTCTCCAGTTTCCTTCGAGACGCACCTGTATTCCCTCCCGGCGCAGGCGAGTAAAGAATAGCCTCTCGAGGGCAGTCTCTTCAATAAGGCTGCCGAAGGTGACGACCAAACTGTCGCCGTAGCTCACCACGCCGCATTTCTTCTTCAAGACCGGCGACGGAGGAGGCACGAAGGTCACCCCCTCCACCAAGTCCTGTAACGGGGCGGGAAACGAAACACGTCCCATGTTCGAGAGGCTGCCGGAAAATCGGCTCTCCCCGTAGTCGCGGTAGATCGACTTGAGGGCAAAGTTCTTCACGAAGAGGGGTGCGAGCCTGATGAGAGGATGCACCGCCCCCCATACGTTGCGCGAGATCTGTTGGGAGAGGTGCCGATGGTCGACCTGGGTCCGCATGAAGTGATGGACTTTTTTCGCGATCTCCTCGAGCTCATAGTGTCCGAGGCGGGTATCGAGCAGGGGATTGAGGGTGAGAAAAAAGTTGCGCATGGTACTGCTCGGCAGGATGGTGCGCAGATTAATGGGGACCATCACCGATAGGGGGTGGCGGGCGCCGCCCCGCAGCTCCTGGATCTCCTGGAGGGCGGCAAAGTAGACGGCGGTGAGGTACTCGGTCAGAGAAACTCCGAGCTCCTTCGCCCTTCCTCGCACCGCTCCGACCGGCATCTCGCCGGTGAGAATACGGTAGCCGTACAGGGGCAGTTTCGTACCCCGCAGGTGGAACACACGCTTCTCCTGGTCCGGCGTCGGGACCCGCCGGTCGTAGTAACGGCGAAAATCGTCTCTGAACTCTCGCTCACTTACCTCTGCATACTTGCCCCTCTCTTCGAGGAGCAGGATCTGCGGGTCGCCCCCCAATTCCCGTCTGAGGCGGGACTCCTCAGCTTCCGTGAGCTCAGGATCGGTTAGGAGGTATGCGGCGAGAAGAGAAGCGAGGAAGCGAAACGCTCCAGTGGCATCGGTCAACGCGTGGCTGAACTCCATCGCCAACGTGCGGCCGTGTGCGCGGATACGGAATGGAAATACACCCCGTTTCTTGATCGGCATGTAGGTACAGGGGGTCAGGCTGTCGACCACGGGCCGCGGAAGGCGGGGGTTCTCCTCGAGGCTGTACCAGAAGGCGCCGGGCCGCAGCTGCGTCCTGTAGTAGGGAAAACGCCGCATGACCGGCTCTACCGCCCGGGCGAGACGATCCGCATGCACCGGGGAGCTCAAACGGACGGCGAGACGAAAGAGAGTGGTGTTCCTCCTGCTGAGCACCGAAGGGTAGAGATTTCCGGTGTTGTCCAGCCGGTACCACTGTTTATATGTCACGGACATCGTATGAATCCTTGGGCCCACAGGCAGCCTCCGCAGGTGGGGTGGAGGTTGCCGAAGCAGTCTTCCTCGTTCCCGTATGCGAAGTCGCAGCTGTCGCAGAGGGTGCAGGGAGAGAAGTTGAAGTCATCGAGCCGCTCCCGGAAGTCTAAATAATCCGGATCTCGCCACAGCTCGATCAGACTCCGATACACGGGCGTCGTCCCACCCGCTCCTCCCCCGCCGGAGGTGAGCCGGCCGAACGAGGCTGCCCTCACCGTGCGGTGATGGTCGTTTATTCGGCTCTCGTGGTCGTGGAGAAGGGGAAGGCAGGGGGCAACCTCGCCGTCCCACCGTACCGAGAGGCTTCGCTCATCGACGAAGGGACAGAGATCCGACACACCCCGGTATTCCATGTGTCCGAAATCTGTGCGGGCGCCCGCCCGCAGAAGAGCGCCGAAACTGTCGAGCACCTCGCGGCTCGGGTCCATGCGTGGAAGGCTCACCCGCGGCTCCATGTCGGCGCCGCCGTAGAGCTCATCCTTGTACAGCATCTCTTCGGCGGAGGCCTCGTCGTGGGGATCGATATTGGTCGTGACAATCCGGCGAACCTTCAACCGCCGGGCTATGTGCAGCAAGGCGGGGAGCTCGTGCAGATTCTTTCGCATGAGCACGGTGGCGAATCCGAGCTCGGGTACCCGCCGGGCATCGCCCAGTCTCCTTCTGTCTCGTCGCACTATCTCCCGAAAGCTCTCGAGGTTGCGGAGTATCTCCGTCAGATGGTCGCCGAGTCGGATATCGGCGAAGCTCTCCGGCGTCGCCCCGTCTATCGAGACCCAGAGCATGTCGAGTCCCGCCTCTACAAGCGATTCGCTTACCTGCTCGGTGAGCAGGATGCCGTTCGTGATCATCTCTGTTCTACAGCCTGCCTCGGATGCGCGACGGATGAGTCCTTCTACACCTCGGTAGGTGAGCGGCTCGCCGAAGCCTCCGAAGAATAACAGGGGAGGGCCCGGCATGCCGGCGGCCTCGTCGATGATGCGTTCGGCAAGGCGGAGGTCCATATTTCCCATCTCCTCGTTCCACCAGTGGCGCATGCAGGTCGAGCAGGCGAGGTTGCAGCAGTTGGTCAATTCGATGTTTATTCTTCTGGGATAGTCGATCTTCATTTGAAGACCAGTATAACAAATAAATGAGTCTTGCATCTTCCCCTTATCTCTTCTACTATTCCGGTACAACTATGCCGCAGAGCGGAATTCATTACACACGCAAGCTCACCGAGCTCAGTCTTCTCTTCGAAATAAGCAGGACCCTCGACCGCAGCCTCGACCTCAACGAGGCGATCGTTCCCGTGCTCAAGCTGCTCAAAGAGCACCTCGGCCTGCTGCACGGCACCGTATCTCTGCTGAACCGGCAGACCGGCATGATCACCGTCGAGGCGGCCCACGAGGTGGGCGAGGACAACCGGCGCAATGCCGTCTACAGCCCCGGCGAGGGAATCACCGGTCGGGTGGTCCAATCCGGAGAGGCGGAGGTCATCCCCGACATCAGCACGGCGCCCGAGTTCCTCGACAAGACCGAGACGCATCGAAAGATGGAGGTATCCCACCGAGTCTCCTTTATCTGTGTGCCGGTCATGACCGGCAAGGACATCATGGGTACGTTGAGCGCCGACCGCGTCTCCCAGCTCGACAGCGTTTCCGAAATAGACCACGTCTCCGATTTAGGCCGTCGAGAGGGCGCGGGCGGCGGACAATCCGAGCAGGAGGGGCTCGAGGAGGACAAGCGGCTGCTCTCCATCGTTGCGAGCATGATCGCCCAGGCGGTGAACCTGCGCCGCTCCATAATCGAGGAACGCAGACGCCTCATGGACGAGAACAGCCGCCTAAAGCACGCCCTCGAGGAGCGTTTCCAGCCGAAGAACATCATCGGCACCAGTGCGGCGATGCAGGAGGTCTTCAGCCTCCTCACGCAGGTTGCCGCGAGCGAGGCAACGGTGCTCATCCGCGGCGAGAGCGGCACGGGAAAAGAGCTGATCGCCCACGCGATCCACTACAACAGCGGGCGTTCGGAGGGCCCCTTCATCAAGGTCAACTGTTCGGCCCTTCCGGAGACGGTCATCGAGAGCGAGCTCTTCGGCCACGAGAAGGGGGCCTTTACCGGCGCGGTGCAGACGAGAAAGGGGCGCTTCGAGCTCGCCGACGGCGGGACCATCTTTCTCGACGAGATCGGCGATCTCTCCACACCGCTGCAGGTAAAGCTGCTGCGGGTGCTGCAGGAGCGGGAGTTCGAGCGAGTCGGAGGAAACAGGACACAGAGGGTCAACGTCCGGGTGGTCACGGCGACCAACCGCAATCTCGAAGAGATGATCGGGCGCGGCGAGTTCCGAGAGGACCTCTACTACCGCCTCGCCGTCTTTCCCATCCACATTCCTCCACTTCGCGACCGCAAGAGCGACATCACCCTGCTCGCGGACCACTTCGCAGAGAAGTACAGCAAGAAGAACGGCAAGCGGATCTACCGCATCTCCACACCGGCGATCGAGCTTCTTTCGAGTTACCACTGGCCGGGGAACGTGAGAGAGCTCGAGAACTGCATCGAGCGGGCGGTGCTTCTCTCGACCGACGGAGTCATCCACGGACACCACCTTCCCCCTACCCTGCAATCGGCCGAGTCGACCGGCACATCTCTAGGAGGCGGCCTGGAAGAGGAGATGGCGAAGGTGGAGAAGGAGCTGCTCCTCGACGCTCTCAAGTCGAGCAAAGGCAACGCCGCCGAGGCCGCACGCAACCTCGGCATCACCGAACGAATGATCGGACTGAGAATACAGAAGTACGATATAGATTATAAACGGTTTCGACGCTGAGAATGCAAGAAACTGATAATGCGAGAAAAGGAGAACCACACTGATATGTCTGAAAGAAGCGATAATGAAAGAGAGATGCTGAGCCCGCATCCGGGAGATGCGGCAGTCAACAGCCGGCACGGAAAGGACGAGGAGTCCCTCTCCTGGGGTTTTGCCGAGCACATGAAGTATACACTGGGTGTAGACCGCTACTCGGCGATACCCCACGACCAGTTCATGGCCCTCGCCCACACGGTGCGAGACCGCATCATGCACCAGTGGATGAAGACGAAACAGATCCACCACGAGCGCAACGCCAAACGGATATACTACCTCTCTCTCGAGTTCCTCATGGGACGGGCGATGGGCAACAACGTCATCAACATGGAGCTCGAGGACGAGGTGAGGTCCGCCATGGAGGAGATGGGCTACAGTTACGAGGAGCTCATAGAGCAGGAGGCCGACGCCGGCCTCGGAAACGGAGGCCTCGGACGGCTGGCATCCTGCTTTCTCGACTCCATGGCGACCATGCAGCTGCCGGCCTACGGCTACGGCCTCCGCTACGACTACGGTATATTCCGCCAAGAGATCGAGAACGGACGGCAGGTCGAACAGCCCGACGACTGGCTGCGCTGGGAGAATCCATGGGAGGTCGAACGGCCGAGCCTCTCAGTGGAGGTACACTTCGGCGGCAGGGTCGAGACGATCACCGAACACCGCCGTAAGGTCTTCAAATGGGTAGAAACCCAGCCGGTCATCGGCATCCCCTTCGACATGCCCATTGTCGGCTACGGAGGGACCACGGTAAATACCCTTCGCCTGTGGAGCGCAAAGGCGGCCGAGGAGTTCGATTTTCAGGACTTCAACGCCGGCGACTACATAGAGGCAGTCAGCCAGAAGGTCATGGCCGAGAACCTGACCAAGGTCCTCTACCCCAACGACAAGCTCTACCTGGGCAAGGAGCTGCGTCTGCGTCAGCAGTACTTCTTTGTCTCCTGCTCGCTGCAGGACATCCTGCGCCGCTTCAAGAAGTCGGGAGCCCCGGCGCGTCGTTTTCCCGACTACGCAGCAATACAGTTGAACGACACCCACCCCTCGATGGCGGTGCCCGAGCTGATGCGGCTCTTGATGGACCAGGAGGGCTTGAGCTGGGACCAGTCATGGGACATTACCGTCCGTACCATGGGCTACACCAACCACACCCTCATGCCCGAGGCGCTCGAGAAATGGCCGGTACCGATGCTCGAAAAGCTCCTTCCGCGTCACCTGCAGATAATCTACGAGATAAACCACCGTTTTCTGAAGAAAGCGATCACCGTCTTTCCAAAAAACATGCGGAAGATACAGAGCGTGAGCCTCGTCGAGGAGTCCGAGCCGAAGCAGATCCGCATGGCCCACCTCGCCATTGTCGGCAGCCACTCCACCAACGGGGTTGCCGAGCTCCACACACAGCTGTTGCGCAAGCGGCTCGTGCCCAACCTCGCAAAAATCTACCCCGAGCGCTTCAACAGCAAAACAAACGGCATTACCCAGCGCCGTTTTCTCCTGCACGCCAATCCGCCGCTCGCCGATCTTGTTACCGAGACGATAGGAGAGAACTGGATAACCGACTTCTCGCAGCTCTCAAAGCTCGAGCCCTACGCCGACGACGCCTCCTTCCGCGAAAGGTTCCAGGAGGTAAAGCGTGAGGCAAAGCGCAAGTTCGCCGACTACCTCGCCGAACAGCACGGCTGGAAAATAGACCCGGAGAGCCTCTTCGACGTGCAGGTAAAGAGGATCCACGAGTACAAGCGGCAGCTGCTGAACGCCCTCCACATCGTAATGCTCTACAATCGGATGATAAACGGTAACCCGGACGACTTCGTCCCGCGCACCTTTCTCTTCGGCGGCAAGGCCGCCCCGGGCTATGTGGAGGCGAAGCTCATCATCAAGTTCATAAACAACCTCGCCTCGGTAATCAACAGCGATGAGAAGCTGAAGGGAAAGCTGAGAGTCCACTTCGTCCCCAACTATCGGGTTTCCCTCGCCGAGCGGATCATTCCGGCGACCGACCTCTCCGAGCAGATCTCCACAGCCGGAACGGAGGCCTCCGGCACGGGGAACATGAAATTCATGTGTAACGGCGCACTGACCATCGGTACCCTCGACGGGGCGAACATCGAGATCGCCGAAGAGGCGGGCAAGGAGAACGTATTTCTCTTCGGGCTGACCGCAGACGAGGTGGCGGACCTCGCCCCCACCTACGATTCCGCGAGCTACTATCGCAGCAATGAGGAAATTAAGGAGGCCATCGACCTCATAAGCTCGGGCCACTTCAACTTCTCCGAGCCGGGCATATTCGACCCGATCCAGCGGATGCTCCTCCGCGACGGGGATAGGTACATGCACCTCGCAGACCTCTCGAGCTACGCCGAGACCCAGGCTGAGACGGAACGGCTGTACCGGGACGAGCGTGAGGAGTGGAACCGCAGAGCGATCGTCAACATCGCATCGGCGGGAAAGTTCTCCTCCGACCGCACTATAGATCAGTATGCAAAGGAAATATGGAAGGTCGAACCGTTACCGATAAACAAGGATGTCGACCCCTGCGACACCCTCGAAGATGCGCGGGCAAAGAACGGTGCATAGCGGAAGCTGAATCAGAGCAGCGAATCTTCCGAACCTTTCGCCGAATCGAGGTGGATGGTGAGACTCATTACCGTCCCTCTCTTCGGCTTGGAACGGATCGTCACCGTACCGCCGATGATTCTCGCCCTCTCCTCCATGCTCACGAGCCCGATATGATCAGCATCAGGGGGAGAGTTCAACGCATCGGTTTTAAAACCCTGACCGTTGTCCCGCACCCGGATCTCTATGCGGCTTCCCACCGCCACCGCCGAAACCGTCACCTCCGAGGCCTTCGCATGCTTCTTCGCATTGATCAACGCCTCGTGGACGATGGCGAGACTCTGCGCCTTGTGCTCTTCGCCGAGCCGTATGCCGTGGAGTCCGGCGGTTTTGAGAGTCATAGAGAAGGGCATGCGGTGAGACAAGTCGTCTAAGAGGTGGCGAAGTGCCTGTGTGAGCGAGTAGACACGCACATCCCACTGCTGGATGCCGTTGATGATGGCGCGCAGGGTCTCGATGCTCTTCTCGATCGAGTCGATCGCATCCTCTACCGAGGTATTCTCGTGAGGCGAGTGGTCGACCGCTTGGCGCAGCAGCAGCCGTGAGCTGCCGAGCTCCTGTATGACCGTATCGTGGATGTCGTAGGCGATCTGCTTCTTCATCACCTCGAGCCGACGAATGTAGGCGCGTCCCATTGCGCGGACCCTCGTCTCCATGGCCTCGCTGTACCTGTTCTTGATGTGGAGGGAAAAGAGAAGAATGGTGTAGAGAATGAATACGGCCGTAACGAAGAGGTTCGCCATCCCCAGCATCGACATCTGTTGCCTGCCGTGCTCGTTGATGTAGCCGTAGAGCCTCTCCAGCTTCTCCTCCAGCACTCGCTCCGTCTCCCGGAGTCTGGCTTTGTCCATGTTTTCGGCGGCGGCACTCGTGTAAGAGGTCGAGGCGATCAGCAGCGTGTGCATGAGCACCTCCAGGTTCGGATCGTACTTCTTCATCTCCTTGAAGAAGGGCCGATTCCACAGACGAACGATCCCCTCGACGAACTCCTCTCCCCGCTTCGAGACGCGGGTACCGTAGTCGAATCCTTTCGAAGGGGGTGGATCGTCGTTTCGTATGTCTGCGAGACGATAGTAGGAGATCTGCAGTTTGTGGACCACGTGCTGATTCTCTAAGATGCTGCGGAAGATGAAGTTGGTAAAGATAATGTACCCCGTCAGGAGGAGGAGGACCACCACTGGTATGACGAGGTTTATGATCTGAAAGCGTCGCGTAGATCCGGCCATGACTCCCCCACACTTCCTTAGCCCCATACTTCCGCAGGGAGGGAGATACGTCAAGTCTCCTACAGGACTGCTTAGAAGGTAAAGCGCTGCAGAAAGGACACTATGTAGGGATCGAAGCTGGTAAAAATGAGGATGATCACGAGCGCCGGAAGAAAATTGGCTGTTTTCACCTCGCGAATATTGAGGAGATTGAGTCCGATCATCATTATAAGGATTCCGCCGGCCCCAGAGATCTCGGAAAGCCCCAACTCACCTATCCAAGGCCCGATGACACCCGCGAGCAGGGTCAACCCTCCCTGGTAGATGAGAATAGTAATGACGGAGAACATCACCCCTATTCCCATCGCCGCGGCGAACATTATCGACATAAACCCGTCGAGCATCGACTTCATGAGAATGAGGTCGTAGTTACCCTCGGCACCCGCCTTTATTGCCCCCACAATGGTGAGGGCCCCTACGCAGAAGAGTACCGAGGCGTCGAGGAAGCCCTGCGCGAACGTGGCGCTGCTCTCCGTATTCTTGGCAAAGGTACGCTGGAGCCAGCCGCCGAACTTGAGAATTGCACCGTCGATATCCCATGTGGTACCGAGCATCCCGCCGAGCACGACCGCGAGGACGAGGTAGACGATGCGAGTCGACTCGAAGGCCATCTTGGTCCCTATCATGAGGGAGATGA
>CAYFVU010000117.1:0-2367 GCA_964346645.1 uncultured Spirochaetaceae bacterium
TGCTCTTCTCCTGTGCCGCCCCGAGCGAGGAGCAGGCGCGCGAGACGGTGAGAGAGTTCGTACAGGCACTTCAGATAGGAAACATGGAGGAGCTCTCATCTTTCGCCCCCTTTATCGAGGATCTCGACGCCCCGAAGAAGGAGAAGCTTCATGAGAGTTTTCAGGATTTCGAAGATTGGGAGATACGCGAAGTCCAAATTGAAGGTCGAAAAGCAAGAGTCACGGCGCATTTTAGCTCACCTGAGAATTCCGTCGATATAGTGTTTCCCCTGAAGTCCGAAGGGGGGCGCTGGGTGCTCGAGGAGAAGATCCGCTACCGCAGCACGATCGACGTCATTCCCGCCGAATAGCCGCTACAAAACGGATAAAGTTCCCCTCCCAGCTTCCGATACTGAAAACAGAGAGGAGGACCGTCCATTTATGATGCGAGGAATATACACCGGCGCAAGCGGCATGAAGGCACAGATGCACAGGATGAACGCCCTGTCGAACAACATGGCGAACGTCGATGTAACCGGCTACAAGCGGGACACCTCGGTGAGCAAGGCCTTTCCGGAGATGCTCCTGAGGCGCACGAGTGACGACGGGGTCTACAAGTTCCCCTTCGGCAGCGCCGACATGGCTCCGGTCGTGGGAAAACTGGGTACCGGGGTGGAGCACAACGAGTCGTTCACCGTCTTCGAACAGGGGGAGCTGCAGCAGACCGACAACCCCTTCGACCTCGCCCTCGACGGAAAAGGTTTCTTTACCGTAAAGACCGCTCAGGGCGAGAGGTACACGAGAAACGGAAGCTTCCTGATAAACGAGCAGGGAACCCTCGTGACGAAGAACGGCGATCCGGTGCTCGGAGAAGAGGGAAAGATCACCCTCAAGAAGAACAACTTCGTCATCGACAAGAAGGGCAACGTCTACCAAAACTCGTCCTTGGCAGGAGATCCCGAACGGCTCGTCTCCACGGAGGAGAACGAATGGGAGAACATGGAGCTCGTCGACACCCTCAAGGTGGTCGAGTTTCCCCGAGACAGATTTCTCAAGAAGCAAGGCGACAGCCTCTGGAAGGATACGGAGAACTCCGGCAATGCACGGATGGTCGATCTCGGAGCGGAGACGAAGGTGGAGCAGGGATTTCTCGAGAACTCCAACGTAAATCCCGTGACCGAGATGGTGAACATGATCGAGGTCAACCGAGCCTACGAGGCAAATCAGCGGGTCATCAAGACCCAGGATTCGATGACGGGTAAACTCGTGAACGAAGTACTGAGAGTCTAGTAGTGATGAAACGAGCAGGAGTCACGGATAGAGCAGACGATACGGCGAGAACCGAGAGCGGAGGAGCATAATATATGATGAGATCATTGTGGACCGCGGCAAGCGGTATGACCGGCCAGCAGTTCAACATCGACACGATTTCCAACAACCTGGCCAATGTGAACACCACGGGATTCAAGAAGAACCGGGCGGATTTCGAGGATCTGCTCTACCAAACCTCCAGAGTCGCCGGGACGCCCGCCACGGAGCAGACCACCGTGCCGACGGGAATACAGGTCGGCCATGGTGTGAAGGTTGCGGCGACACAGAAGATGTACGAACAGGGGGCGCTCGAGAGCACGAGCAACGTCTCGGACATCGCCATTCAGGGCGAAGGCTTTTTTCGTGTGATGATGCTCGACGGCACCTACGGCTACACGAGGGACGGCTCCTTCAAGATCGACTCGAACGGACAGCTCGTCACGAGCAACGGCTACCGGGTAATGCCGGAGATCACGCTCCCCGACGACTTCGTACGTAACAGTCTGACCATCAGTCAGGACGGCCGGGTAACGGTAAAGGTTGCGGGTAGCGACGATCCGGTCGAAGTAGGGCAGATGGAGCTCTACCGCTTCGTAAATCCCGCCGGAATGAAGGCGGTGGGTGAAAACCTGCTGAAGGTTACCAATGCCTCGGGAGATCCCATCGGCGGCAGACCCGGAATAAACGGCATGGGTAAGACGATACAGAAATTCCTCGAGAAGTCGAACGTCTCCGTAGTAAAGGAGATGGTCAGCATGATCGTCGCCCAGCGTGCCTACGAGCTCAACTCCAAGGCGATACAGACATCCGACACCATGCTCGGCATCGCCAACAACCTGAAGAGGTAACGAAGACCATGAATAGCCGGGTTCTGCGCGCAATCGGAGGCTGGTCGGCGGCACTGCTGCTCCTCCTCATTTGTGTCGAGGCTCCGGCGGCACAGCAGATCATGGTCAGGGAGATAATCTCCCCTCGGACCGATACGCTGACAGTCGAGGATATGTTCGAGGGGATGGGCGGCGGCGACATACGAGAGGCATCCGCTGCAGGAGACGTATCCGCCGCCGGCGAGGCATC
>CAYFVU010000117.1:2467-9923 GCA_964346645.1 uncultured Spirochaetaceae bacterium
TCGCTGAGCAGCGGCGGCGAGCCGTTCGGTCCCGATCCCGCCTACATCCCCTTCTGGCAGATGATGCAGCTCTTCCGCAATTTCTTTCCTACGAGAGAGGAGGGAGCACTCGTAGGGGGCGGGGCATACTATTTGCCTCCGGAAATGACGGAAACGCGCAAGCATCTCGCCCTCTCGATACTCCGGAAGGCGAGAGAGGAGAATGATATAGGGGAGCAACTGCGACTGGAGCTTCGCCTATCCGACATACCGAACGTGTTGATCGACGGGGCAATCGACGGGAATCAGGAGAGCCTCCGGGTAGAGAGGATTTCGCGAAATGCAGGAGGAGGGCGATTTGCCGTGTACACAAACGGCGGACATCCGAAAGCCGTGGTGAGTGCCGAATTCCGCTACTATGCCCCAGGTTACAGGGCGGCGAGAGAGATCGAGGAGGGAACCGAGCTCGACTCTTCTATGATCTACGGCTCTGCGGTAGAGATTCCTCTCAGCTCGCTTTCCCGCAACGGGGACGGGCAGAGGCGGCGGGACCGTCGGAATCCGAGCGGTGGATTCTCTCTTGAGGGCCTGAAAGACGGGTACCGCTACACGCTTCGTGAGCATGTGCGGCAGGGAGAGGAACTGGAGGGCTCCCTTCTCGATGTGAAGGCGCCGGTGGAAGGCGGAGAGCGCGTCGAGTGCTTCTTTCGAAGGGGGCAGTTGAGGTTGAAGATCGAGGGAAGAGCCCTATCATCTGGGGCCATCGGCGATACGGTACGTGTGCGACTCTCTTCCGGAAAGTTGCGGGAGATGAGGGTCCTCGGCAGGGGAAAGGTCGAATACGAAGGGGCGAGAGGGTGATACGGGTTGTGCATATGATGAGAGCCTATAAAAATAAAAAAATGCTGAAGAGCTCGGCGGTGACGGTACTCGCCGCTATCCTGCTCATTCTGCCTCTTTCACTCTGCGCACAGCAGGAGGACGCCCGCGGCGTACGGATAAAGGAGATCGCCGATGTACAGGGAATCCGGACGAATCAGCTCGTCGGTTTTGGTATAGTGACGGGACTCGAGGGAACCGGAGACTCGACGAGATCGGAGTTGATGAAGAAGCTCATTGCCAATTTCGTGGCGGCATTCGATGTGGAGATAGGCGAGGACGAAATCCAGAGCAAGAACAGCGCAGCGGTAATGGTCACGGCAGATACTCCGCCGTTTGCCCGTTCGGGACAACGAATAGATGTAACGGTCTCGAGCCTCCAAGATGCCCGCTCGCTCGCAGGAGGAGTACTCCTTCAGACGCCGCTCAAGGCCGCTAACGGCACGGTGTACGCAGTCGCGCAGGGAAAGGTCGTTGCCTCGACCGGAGAAGACGGTAACGGGACGGTAGGAAGTGTGGTAGAGGGAGCCCTGATAGAGCGGCAGATCGTTTCGAAGTTCGGGGACGGAGAGACCGGATTCTCCCTCCTTCTGAAGAATCCGGATTTTACCACCGCCTATGCGGTTTTCGAGGCGGTCTCAGCGGAGTTTTCCGATCTTACCGTTACCCCTGTGGACGCCTCGAAAATCAGAGTGAACATACCCGGGGAGAGTGCGCAGCGGAGGATGGAGATCATCTCGAAGGTAGAGAACCTCCGCGTAGTGCCTGATACCGTAGGAAAAGTCGTCATCAACCCTGCATCGGGGGTGGTGGTAATGGGAACCGGCGTGCGCATAGGACCGGTGTCGGTCTCATACGATTCGGCGGAGCTCGAGGTGGGGCCATTCAGCCCGACTCAACAGCAGGGGAACAATGGCGCCTTTCTTCTCGAGTCGACATCGACCGTCGGAGATCTCGTATCGATACTCAAGGATGCGGGACTTTCTATCGATGATATAATCGAGATCGTCAAAACCATCGAACGTGCCGGTGCATTGTATGGGACGTTGGAAGTAATGTGAGGTAGCTATGAATCTCGACTCGAGCGGAATGCTCTCTCTCGGCCAGTTTCAGAATCTGCAGAATCGAGTACAACAGGGTAAAAGCAGGTTGAATACAGAACAGCAGCAGAGGAACGACAAGCGTCTGAAAGAGGCATGTAAGGACTTTCAGGCCATCTTCGTAAAGCAGATGCTCGATTCTATGCGCAAGACGGTGAACAAGCAGGGGCTGCTCGACGGGGGGCGAGCCGAGGAGATCTTCGAAGACATGCTCTATGAGAAGTATGCACAAAAAATATCGAAGACTGCGGGGCTCGGGCTCGATGAGATGATGTACAGACAGCTCTCGCAGCAGAAGCCATCTCTGGATTAGAGGTTAAGAGACGGAAGGTTCGGGGATATCCACGAAAACGGAATGATCACGGCCGAAACGTGGTCTTTTTACTATAACAAAAAACCCTTCATGTATAAAAAAGTATACAAACATAGCCCGAAATGAACCTTCTAGATATGCTGCGCTGCTAATTGTTTATATAATAATTAATTATGAGCTTGTTCTCGACCCGGAAATCTTGGCACATAGTTTGCTAATAGAGTTCGGGGGGTGCCTATATGGATAAGCAAAGAAGAACCGACAGAGATGCGCTGCAGCACTACTTTTCCCTGATCAAGACACGTCCACTGCTCTCGTTCGAAGAGGAGCTAGAGCTGTCTCAAAAAATCGAGCAGGGCAGTATACTAGCGAAGAAGCGTCTCACCGAGTCGAATTTGCGGCTCGTGGTAAAAATAGCCCGTTCCTACTCCTCTACAGGAGTGGGACTGCTCGACCTTATTCAGGAGGGGAACATAGGATTGATGAAGGCGGTAGAGAAGTACGACCACCGCAAGAAGGTTCGATTCTCTACCTATGCGGCCTGGTGGATACGTCAGGCGATCGTAAGGGCAATCGGAAGGAACCGTAAACAGATACATCTCCCCCACCGCAAGGAGGAGATGATGAAGAAGATACAGCGCTTCTACTACTCATTTCAGCTCGAGGAGGGGCGAAAGCCGAACACCGAGGAGATTGCCGAAAAGATGGGTCTCGAACCGGAGGAGGTGAACTCGCTTCTGAACTGGTCGAACTCGGTCGTATCCCTCGACTGGGAGGATGAGCAGAGCGAAACCACCCTCGGCGAGATGTTCGAGGATTCCACTTACGAACCGAACCGCGAGCTCTTCTCCAAAACCATGAGGGAAGACACGGAGAAGTTTCTCCTACACCTCGTAGAGCGGGAGCGAAAGGTGCTGATGTACCGTTTCGCCTTCTACGGCGGTAAGAAGAGTACTCTAAAGGATATCGGCACCCAAATGGGCATTTCACCGGAGACGGTGCGCCAGATAGAGATGCGGGCTATAAAGAAGCTGAGACGGCACGCCGATGAAGTAAAGGAGTATGTGTACGGCTGAGATGAAACGGCCGTGTACACGATAAACCCCCGAGACTTGACCTTAGGGGGGATTCCTACTACGTTCTAACGGAAATGGCCGGTTCGAAGGTGAAGAAAACAAGCCCCAAAAATCCCAAGAAAAAGAGCACACAAAAAGGCTCATCTCGAAAAAAAACCGCACAAAAGAAGGTTGCGCAGAAGAAGCACAGCCCTTCAAAGAGCAGCAGTAAGAAGAGCAGTACTACGAAGAAAAGAGAAGAGCTGTTCAGGGGAAGGTTGATTCCCGCGCTCGTAGTGCTCATCCCGCTCATCCTCGCGAGTGTTGCCGTTCTCGCGGTGCACGATGCGCGGCTCTCCACCCGGGGTCCGGTGACGCTGCAACCGGAGGAAACCGAAGGAGGCGGCGCGAAAGAGTCCGCAGAAGAGTCCGCTGAAGAGTCCTCCGACCGCCGGCCTGCACCCGAGGACGATGCTCAGGAAGCCGAACAGGCAGGTGAAGCTGATGCAGGCGAAGCTCCGGACGGCGAAACCGGCGCAGAGGGCTCTGTTCCCGACCTCCCCGGCGAAGAGACTCCGGCGGATACGGCCGAAAGCAGGGGAACGCTCTACATCGTGGTGGACGATGTCGGATATCACACACAGAATCTGAAGCTCTTTCTCCGGCTGCCCATTCCCATCACCTTCGCGGTGCTTCCGAAACTGCCGGACACCTCGGTTGCGGTGGAGCTGATTGACGGAGCCGGTGCGGAGTACATCCTCCATCAACCCATGGAGCCCCTCGGAAAAGAGGATCCGGGACCCGGTGCGCTCACGACGAAGATGAACGATAAGGAGGTGAGGGAGGTTATCTCGGAAAATCTCAAGGATCTCCCGAACGCACACGGCATCAACAACCACATGGGTTCGAAGCTCACCGCCGATCCTAAACTCATGGACGAAGTGCTCGCGCTCATCGGGGAGAAAAAACTCTTCTTCCTCGACAGCAGAACTACTGCCGACACGGTTGCAAAAGAGTATGCACGAGCGCATCGAGTGGCCTTTGCCGAGCGCAACGTCTTTCTCGACAACGAGAGCACAGAGAAGTACATCGTCGAAGCGCTGGAGGAGGGTACCCGCATTGCGGATGAACGGGGATATGCGGTACTCATCGGGCATGTGTGGAGCAGGGAGCTCTACGAAGTGCTCGAGGAGCATCACAATGAGCTGCGGGAGCAGGGGTATTCCTTCGACCTCGTGACGAATCTTTTTCGCGAGGAGACGGTGCATGCTGGTTCTCGGGATTGAGAGCTCCTGCGACGAGTGCGCCGCAGCGGTCGTCGAGGACGGCCGAAAGGTTCTGTCGAACGTGGTGGCCTCTCAGATAGAGCTGCACAGACCCTACGACGGAGTCGTGCCGGAAATAGCCTCACGGTTACACACCGAATGGATCAGACCTGTGACCGGGCAGGCCCTTTCGGATGCCGGTATCGGCATCGATGCGGTGAACGGGACAGCCGTGACCAATCGGCCGGGGCTGGTCGGGTCCCTCCTCGTCGGTCTCAATTTCGCCAAGGGGATCTCGGCCGCACGCGACATTCCTCTCATAGGCGTCGACCACATCAGAGCACATCTCTACGCGCCGCACCTCGAGTTCGAGATATCGTATCCCTACCTCGGAATAATCGTCTCCGGCGGGCACACCATCATATCGATAGTGAGGGGCTTCGACATCATCGAGGTGCTCGGCACCACAATAGATGATGCCTGCGGAGAGGCCTTCGACAAGGTTGCCAAGCACTATGGGCTTGGATATCCCGGCGGCGTGGCAATAGACCGTTTGGCGAAGCAGGGAAACCCACGGGCATTCGAATTCCCCGATCCATCGCTCAAGAAAGGCAAGCATCGCTACGACCTCTCGTACTCGGGGTTGAAGACGGCGGTAATCAATCAGCTGGAGCAGTTCTGGGACGGGGAGAGCGAGAAGAGTCCGGAGAACATCTCGGCAAGTTTTCAGAGGGCCGCAATAAACATGTTGGTCAAACGGATAAGGCGGGCGATCGAGGACACCGGCATCGAGACGCTTGTAGTGGGAGGAGGAGTCGCCGCAAACTCCCTTCTACGGGATGAGCTGAGAGCGCTCGAGGGTGTTCAAACGAGGTTTCCCTCGATGAGCATGTGCACCGACAACGCTGCAATGATCGCGGGACTCGGGTACCACTACCTGAGACGCGGCGACCGGCACGGACTAGACCTGAATGCATACCCCCGTGTGCAGGGCTTCAGGAAAACCTATCCCTGAGACCCGCGCGCCTCTTCCGAGTCCCGGAGCCGCTCCGCGCCGGCCTGGTCGGCGAACTCCTTCTTCAACTCACGGATGTCTTCGTCGTCGCTGTATAGTTGCGGATTTTTTCGCGGTACGGAGACCGCCAGCTTTCTCGCCACCGTCGTCACAGCCTGGGAGAATGGGCTCTGCGGCTGCAGAATCATGTGGGGCTTTCGCTCGAATATCGAACGGGCTACCTGCGGCTCGTTGGGGAGAAAACCTATGTACTCCATCCCGACACCGATGTTCTTGCCGGTGATCTCTCTCAGCTTGGAGCCTATGGCGAAATCCTTGTTCGAGTTCCCCAAGTTGAGCACTACCCGGGGAAAAAATGAGGCGAGCTGTTCCTGGGCGTGCTGTGCAGACTCCTGTGAGATCTCGGCGAGCTTGGGTATGAGATCGGTAAAGCTGGTCGAGTTCCCCTCGATGGGTTCTGAGACGAACTCCCGTATGATCTCGCGTTCACGGCTCTTCGCCTTGAAGCTGCGAAAGAGCAGACGAAAGACGGTGCTCTTGAGGAAGGAATAGGCGCTCAAAATGGCGGTAGTCTCCGGTGTGGTGAGGATGATTCCCGCCGAAGAGGAGAGGTAGAAGTCGATGGTGTTGTAGGCCGAGCCTGCGCCGAGGTCGAGGATGACGTAATCTGCGGGGAGTGCGTAGAGCTCCTTGAGAATCTTCTGTTTGGTAAAGTAGGGGAGATTCGCCGTTCCGGGATAGAGTGAATCTCCGGGTATGAAGAAGAGCTTGGGCACATCCGACTCTACGACGAGAGACTGCAGATCCTCCGCCTTCTTGTAGATGTAGCTGCCGATGCCGGGATGACGGTTCTTTATCCCGAGACAGGTGTGGAGATTCGAGCTGCCGAGATCGAGGTCTACGAGTAACGTCGTCTTGCCGAGTTGCGCGAGGGCCACGCCGAGGTTAGAGGCAAAGATCGTCTTGCCTATACCGCCCTTACCGCCGGCTATGGGTAGTATGGTATTCATCACCAAAAGAATAGAGGATAAGGGTGGAAAATTCAATTCATTTGTTATAACCTGATAGACCGACGACAACAACGGCAAGAAAGCCGGGAAGAGAGAGTGCGAAAATGAGAGAGTATGATCTTGATGCGGCGATTCGAAAGGTTCCCGATTTTCCCAAGGAGGGAATTCTCTTTTACGACATAACGGGGATACTCCAAACTCCGGATGCTTTCTCCTATTGTATCGATAAGATGCAGGAGATCTACTCCGATAAAAGAGTAGATGCGGTTGCAGCGGTCGAGGCTCGCGGTTTTCTCTTTGCCGCCCCGATAGCACAGAGAATGGGAGTTCCGCTCATTCTCCTACGGAAATCCGGAAAGCTGCCCGGCGAGATCAGAGAGAAGCGTTTTACCCTGGAGTACGGCGAGGACGTGCTGCAGGTGCATGTGAGCGATGTGCAGGAGGAGTCGAACGTGCTGCTCGTCGACGACCTCATCGCCACCGGCGGTACCCTCAAGGCTGCCGCTGAGCTGCTTTCCGAGTGCGGCGCTCGAGTAGAGGATATCTTCTGCGTGATAGGTCTGCCCTTTCTCGAGTACGAGAAGCTGCTCTCCGACTATCGCGTTACCACCCTGGTAAATTACGAGGGAGAGTAGAGACCGGCAGCTTGACAAAAAATTCTCCTTTTAGTACATTACCAGCGTGCCGGGCTTGCGGCACCACGACATTGGCCGATGGTGTAATGGTAGCACGACAGATTCTGGTTCTGTTTGTGAGGGTTCAAATCCTTCTCGGCCAGCTTAAATTATGGTCCCTTCGTCTATCGGCTAGGACGGAAGATTCTCAGTCTTCAGAGAGGGG
>CAYFVU010000118.1:0-8525 GCA_964346645.1 uncultured Spirochaetaceae bacterium
GCCTCGGCGCATATCGAAGCAGACCGCTGCGTCAGAATTAATCTTAAAACCGGCCGGAAAGGCCGGATAATTCTTTTGTACCGTACCCCGTTTCTCTCAGGAGAGACGGGGTTTTTCTGTGGTGAGAGGACGGTGGGCGTGAGCCCGCCTCCTTCTCGATCCGTTTTTTCTATGTGCCATTTCTCCAGGCCGTGCTATAATCTGTTTCGTTGAGGAGGTACGGATGAGCTTTCGGTATGCCTTTGCTCTGCGCGGCTCTCTGTTCGCGACACTTTGTCTGTGTGTGTTGCTGGGCATTTTAGCCCCGGCGGCGGCGGAAGATCTACGGGCAGCGACACGCACCGTGGCGGTTCTACCGCTGGAGAACTCTAGCGGCGACCCCAAATCGGACTACCTGGGAAAGATCGCCGAGGCGCTGCTGATGTACGATCTCGCCTCGCGGGAGGAGGTCGAGCTCGTCAGCCGCAGTGAGCTCGATGTAGTACTGCAGGAGCAGCGGCTCGCGCTGAGCGGTCTGGTCGAAGGCTCGGAAGAGCTGCGGGAGGTGGGAGGACTCGCCGGAGCAGACTACCTGGTGAAGGGGGAGTATGTTCACCTCGGCGACGATCTCCTATTCATCATGCGTCTTATCTCAGTGGAGAGCGGCGAAGTAATGGTCGTGCGCGAGAGGGGTACCGACGAGAACACCGTACACCGAATTGCGGGTCTGCTCGCGGAGGAGCTCACCGGAGACGCGGTGAGTTTCGAAACCGATGCCGGCAGTCGTTCGATCATCAGCATGAAGAACGAGGAACCGGGCTCGCTGGCGGTGTTCTCCCATCTCATCGATGCACAGATATTCCTGGACGAGGAGTTCATCGGCTACACCACCGGAGACGCGACCGAACCGTATCTGATCGAGGGTGTCAGGCCCGGTCCTCACCGCGTGAGAATCCATCTGAGCCGCAACTTCGGGGTGGTCGACCTGCCCGAGGTGGAGTTCCGGGACTGGCAGACCGAGGTCTTCGTGCGGCCGCAGCGTCGAGCGGTGGTCCGCGACGAGAGCAGGCACTTCAACGAAATTCTCTACGACATGCAGTGGCTCCTCAGGGAGGAGTACAGCTTCGGCTCGCCGGTAGAGTTGCTCGGATTCGATGAGGAGCTGCCCTTCGAGTTCGTCGACCGCGAGGGGCAGAGAAGGAGTGGGCGCCTGAATGCGGTGATCGAAGAGAGCGGCCGGAGCAGTACGCTCCGTATCGAGCTCGAACTCGATGATAGAAGCTCGTGGGTGGAGATTCCCATTCCGGAGGAGGCGGGAGCCGAACGCGAAGAGACGAGCCTGTCCTTGATTGATCTGAAGGGCGAGGTGGAGTACCGCTACGGAAGTTACGACATCAGTCTCTCCGTTACCCGCAACGACGTGTATCAGGGGCTACACCGGGAAGAGTATCGCTGAATTCTGTGCCGGCGAGCGCCGGATCTGCAGCGCAGAACCGAGTCGCTGGAACACGCTGCTCGCACTGCGGGTGCTTCGGCATTACAGCCGTGAGAGTGTGAATCAGCCCCGTTCGGGGACGACTTAGCACCCGGCTGACCGGCTCTCACAATTTGAGCTTTACCTGGGCCCGCTCGATGTGTTTCTTGCCGAAATTGTCCGCGCCGTCGGGGCCATAGGCGATGAGCACGGTGTGCTCCTGACCCGGGGTGAGGACCGAGTCGTACTGGTCTCCGGAGTCAATGGGAATCGTGAAGCTGATTCTCGTCCTTCCCGACGACTCGCTGCCGTCGAACTCGACGATGTCGTTGCTCCCGCCCATCTCGGTATCCCGGATGTGAGAGAAGGTTCCGTTGCCGAACTGGTCGGTTACTACGACCTCGGAGCCCTGTACGAAGCCGAAGATGAAGTCCGCATCCTTCATGACCCGGCTGGGATTGAAACCGATGGAGACCCAACCGGTGGTCGGTGCGCTGATCTCGAACATAAGATGCTCATCATCCACTTTCCACCGAACCTCGACTTCCTTAGCGCTCACCTGCTTATACCCGTCGTCGGTAGCCTCGGGCTCGACCTCCTGAGCGCCTCCGGCGAAAGCGGTACCGAGTGCGATCCAACACATGAGGACCACAAGTGCATATCTCTTCATGACAATTCACCTCCATATATGTATGAAAAATGGTAAGGTCTGGAGATGTAAAAATCAATGGCCTCGGTTAAAGTTCTGCAACGGGATCCTACGGTGACCGGCAAATCGAAGGAGGAGCTGAGGCAGCTCTTCGACGAGCTCGAGAAGGGGACCTTCCTCAAATAGCGCCGGAAAGCAGTTGAAGTTCGCAGAGTCTCTGAGTTCGCAGTCACACGGCGAGTGCCAGGTGGAAAGAACTGGTTTACTCCATAAACCAGCCCATCTCTACGGTCCATCGCACCGTGCCGTAGGAGTCGAACACATCGTTTTCGAAGCCCTTCTGCGTCTCGCTGGTGAACAGATAGGCCTCGGGGATGCAGGCAATGCCGAGGTGGAACCCCTCCAGATGAATCAGATCGATACCTGCGCCGATGCCGGCGGCCAGACCTCCTACGCTGTCGCTGGTGATGGTCTCCGCACCCGCGTCGAGGGGGTTCTTGAAGGACCAGTACATGTACAAGCCGCCGAGCTGTGCGAGCACATAGGGGGAGAGGACTTGCCACTCCGGAATAGGATAGTAGCGGGCCTCCACTCCGGCGCGGAGAAAAAGCACGCCTTCGTCGATCGATTCGCTGATCTCGCTGTTCTTCTTCGCCTCTACCGCCTTCAACCCACCGTACAGCAAGAATGCGACGTGCTCCTCTGCGTAGCCGAGTAAGATCTCCGCATCGTAGAGGGAGTCGAAATAGGGCTCGCTGTGCCATGCATTGCCGCCGCGACCGCCGAGGTAGATCGGTCCGGCAGGCCCGGCGGATTCTGCAGAGCCTCCTTCCGTCTCGTCGGTATCCTCCTCGGTTCGGGTTTCGGATTCTTCTTCGGAACGACCGCCGTCGCTTCGATCTCCGGAACCCTCTCCTGGAGACTCCTCCTTAGGTGTGGTGGGCACCTCCCGTTCCTCCGGATAGTCGTCGCGCGACTTCTCCATGGCGTCGCTGAGAGATCCGCGGTCGACGGTGGAGGTGGTCGTGCACGAGGCAAGGACGATGAGGGAGAGGATCACCATACATATGACAGGTATACGCAGTAATGTTGTCATACTTCCATTTTAGGCCGGTAAGGTAAAAAAATCGTCTATTTTTCCGTTTTTTCGGAGAAAAAGTCGGCGACTACCGGGTGGTCGGCCTTCAGGGCCTCCTCGAACGCTCCCTCGAAGGCGATGCTCCCCGCATCGAGGAATACGATCTTATCGGCCAAACGACCGATACTTGCCACATCGTGGCTCACGATGATCACCGTCATGTCCAGCTTCTCCCTCAGGCCGGCGATGAGCGCATCGAGTCGTTTGCTCGTAATCGGATCGAGACCGGAGGTCGGCTCATCGCAGAAGAGGATCTCCGGGTCCATGGCGATGGCTCTGGCGAGGGCCGCACGCTTCTGCATACCGCCGGAGAGTTCTGAGGGACGCTGGTCGATCGTCTCTCCTATGCCCAAGAGCTCCAGCTTTCGCCGGATGTTTCGTCTGATGAGTTCCGCCGGTAGGTCGCTGTGCTGTTCCAGGGGTACCGCCGCATTCTCCAGAATGCTGTTAGAGCCCATCAGGGCATTGTTCTGGAAGAGCATGCCGATTCGTATCCGCAGATCTCTAAACTCCTTTTCTCCGGCGGTGGAGAGGTCGATCCCCGCCACCGTGATTTTGCCGGAAGCCGGCCGGTAGAGTCCGAGGAGGTGTTTGAGGAGGGTCGTCTTGCCGCAGCCGCTCGGGCCGATTATGGCGGTTACCGACCGAGCCTCTATCTCGAGGTCGATGCCTCTCAAGACCTCTTTCTCTCCGAAAACGGCGCGCAAGTTTTCTACCCGAATGATCGGCTCCATATCTTCCTCTACAGCATGCTCGTCAGACTGAACAAAGCGTCAAGCACGATAACGGAAATGATCGAATAGACAACCGCCTCGGTCGTCGCCCGGCCTACCTCCTCTGCGCCGCCGGAGACGGAGAAGCCGAAGTGACTGCTGATGACTACGATGACCCACCCGAAGAAGACACTCTTGATGAGGCTCTGCACGACATCCACTACGGTGACGGAGGCGGCAGCTCTTCCAAAGAAGATCTCGGGACCGATATCTAGGGAAAAGAGGCCGACCAGAATACCGCCTGCGATGCCGAGGTAGATAGAGAAGCCGACCAGAATCGGAATAGTCAGGGTGATACCCAGGAATTTCGGAACCACCACATAACGGATAGGATCTATACCCATGACCTCCAGCGCTTCGATCTCCTCCGAGACCCGCATCGTGGCGATCTCCGAGGCGATTGCCGAGCCGCTGCGCCCGGCAACGAGAATGGCGGACATCATCGGTCCCATCTCCTTGACCATCGAGATCGCCATCAGATCTGCGACATAGATGTTCGCCCCGAAGGTTTTCAGCTGAATCGCCGACTGCAGCGAGAGGATGACCCCGAGAATCAATGAGAGCAGGGCGATGAGGGGGAGGGATTGCACGCCTATTGCCAGACACTGCTCCACGACCGACCACGCGCGGCGCTGGGCCCTGCTGAACAGCCCGACGGCCGACCAGTAGAAGATCTCCGCCGTCAGTACGAGGAGTCTGCCGAGCCCCTCGAAGCGAACGAGTATGGCGCCGCCGAGACGTTCGAAAAAGCCGGGCTCGCCGCCCGCCGCAGCCTCGGCGGCAGCGTCTGCGGATCCGTCCTCTGACGGTTCTGCCGTCGTGGTATCGGAATTGGGTGTCGCCCCCGGCTCATCGCGAGGTTCGAGAAACTCATCTATCAGCTTGACGACTCCCTCACTGCAGCCGGCGTACTCGAGTGCTACCTGCTTACCCGCAGTTTCCCGCAGCCACTCGAGGAAGGCGACCCCGCTCGTATCTATTCCCTCTACCCCGTGTAGATCAACGGTTTCGATCTGCGGCGGAAGCCCCTCCTTTCGAATACTCGCATAGAGTGGGGCAACACTTCTCTTGTCGAGCCGTCCGGAGAAGCTGAGTCGCTTTCCGTCGGAATCGGCCTGCATCTGAGCCTCATAATCGATCATCTCAAAAACTCAGTCGGTAGATAGTGGAGAAACGCAGGTAGATCGCCTGGTCGGAATTGATCGAAAAACCGTTCTCGTTCTCGGTGTCTTGATAAAAGGTCGCGCGGTAATCGATGGAGAAGTTTCGCACGAGGGCGAGCTGTAGTTCGTGGTACCACTCGAGCGAGACATTCTCGAAATCGGTGAAGGGGGCGTAGGCGTCGAATCTGCTGAGATAGCGAAGGTTCCTGAGAAATTCCGTGCTCAGTTGAAGGGAAGTCTCTATGCCGGTGGTGAACTCGTCTTCTTTCTGCTCTATGACGACCGGATCCGAAGTGGTGTCGATGATCGGATAGGAGTTGCCGTAGATGCTCTGACGAAAACCGAGTCCGGCGCGAGTGCTCGCCTTCAGCCGAGGTCTCTCGACAAAAGAGAGGTTGAGCCCCACCCCCTCCTCGAACAAAAGGGGAATGAACGGAGTGGCCGTTCTCACCGAGTCCTCGTTCGCACCCTGAGAGAGGAGCTCGCCATCTTCGTTTCGCTTCTCGTAGTCGAAGGAGGAGTCGCTGCGATAGTAGCTGTCGAGAAAGTGGCTGCTGATATTTGCGTTTGCATAGAGTCCCAGTCTGTACAGCAGGTCCATGATAAGGGTCGAGTCGAGCTCGACCGTATCGCGAGTTGCCTCGAAAGCGCCGGTTTCGGTGCGGACCGCGCCGAGCTCAACGAGATTCAGCATCGAATAGTCGATTCGCCCATAGCGGTAGCGGAGCCTGTTCTGCAGAAATCCGTTCACGGTGTAACCGGTGCGGTAATCGGCGAAGCTGTCCCGACTGTTGAAAGTGCCCGCCACGTTGCCCGCTATACTCGAGGCGAGAATCCAACGTTCGTCTCTGTCTGCATACAGCGGCTCCTTTATCACACCGCCTCCTACCATCCTGTAGCGATCGCCCTCATTCTCTTTTTCTACGGTGATGGTGAGGATGTCGCCCTTTCCCTTTTCTACATATGCGGAGGCGTAATCGATGGTGGTGCCGAATGGGCGGTTGTTTATCGTCACCTTGTAGCGACCCACCGGCAGTACCCAGACTCTGTCTTCCCATTCCGTGCTGTTCTCGTTGGAGAAGCCTGTTCCATAGGAGTTACCCGTGTGGTCGTCGAAGACCTCGTAGGGCAGTTCGACTGGTCTACCTGCGGAAGTGATGATTTCTACTCTCAGACCGCCGTAGTCGGGCTCAACTATGTTGCGGTAGCCATCGTGTATTGTCACCTTCTGCTGCATTTTTCGCTTCGCCCCGCCGCTGCCGTAACGTACGGTGTAGGTTCCCGCCTTCAACTCGAGCGGAGTGCCGAAGCGTCCGAGCCGCTCCTTTCCTCCCTGTTCGATAAGGCTGTACAGCGGCTGCACTCTTCCTTCGAAGAGGCCCGGCATCAACAGTTGCCCGTATCCGTCTGCCGTCTCTTTCTCGATGCGTTCGGACAGGCGGCCTCGGCCTTCCTCGGCACGCCCGAAGTGGGCCAATACGTCTCGTGCAAAGAGGTCGCTGTACTCGAGGATCGTCTCGTTGATCACCTGTACGAATGAGTCGAGGCTGTCGTCGTAGACAGGTACTTCTCGGTCTATTTCGGTGGAGACGATACTGTTGCCATCGAGGGATCTTAGATCGAGGCGCATGTGCAGTGCCGCCTTGGGCGAACCCTCTTCTTGTATGAACTCGATTGCGGTTATCGTCGGAAGCAGCTCGTACTCCGGACGAGAGTAGGGGAAGTCTTGCTGGATCGAGCTGAAGAGTTCATAGGCCTTGAGCCGCGCGCTGATGAGTTCCGGTATTTTCTCCTCGAGTTCATTAGCCCAGAGGTGGTTCTCCAAATAGGAGATGCGGGGACCGAAATGGCGCACCACGATCTGTTTCCGCTTGTAAGTCCTCGAGATGGATGCGGAACGGATCCAGACCCGCGCATCGATGGGCTCGCGTTGTGTGAGCTCAGGCAGCTCGTGTGCGGCGTTGTAGCGGAGTGTGTAGTAGTACTTCTCCTGCTTTGGAGAGGAGAGACAGCCGGCGAAGAGTGTCACGGCTATCAGTACGAACGAGAGAGTACATAATCGTGAGGTTGTCTTCACCTTCGTATTATTCTTGCCGCCCATTCTGCCGTCCTCTTTCTTCTCTCCTTACTAGAATTCGATGAGTCTCGAGGGTTCCTCGCTGATAATTCTCGAGAACTCGTTGAGGTTCTCGAGCGTCTCGCTTAGGGTCTTAATCGCCTCGACAATGTCCCGGCTGCTCCTGAGTACCGTCATATCGATCAATTGAGAGGTCTCATCTGTCTGCTTTAATATCTGCTTGAGCTCGAGGAGGATCTCGCTCGTCTCTTTGATGAGACCCGTGGTGTCCTCCCCCTTCATCAAGGCCGTGAACTCGGCGATGTTCGCGGTAATCTGATCGAGTCTTTCGGGGCGGAGCCCTTTACCGGTGTCATCTATGAACCGCTGAGCCGCTTCGCTCATCTCGACCATGTTCTCGAGCATCTGCTCGAGCTTACCCTCTTCGATGAGCTCCCGCAGTCGGGAAGAGGATGCCTGCAGGTTCTCGCTCGTCGAATCGAGATGCGAGGCCGTTCTCTCGCTGTGGTCTATGGTGCGCGTAATCTTTTCCCGATTGGTTTCGAGAATGTAGTCGGTGTGCGTGAGGATATCGGAGAAGGCCTGCTGGTTCTCCGTATTGGCGAAGTTGTTGAGGTTGTTGAGCAGGAGCTCGAGCTTGTCGGCGATGACCTGCGCCTCTCCTGTGATGTCGGCGATCGCCGAAGAGCCCGTCTCTATGTAGCCGCCTTCGGGAAGGTCCTCGCTCCGGTTCGTTCCTCCCGTCAACTCGATCTGTTTGAGCCCGGTGATGCCCATCATCGCCAGATTTGCCTTCATGTCTCTCTTTATCGGTGTCTCTTCGTCGACGCTAATGGTTACGATGACGTCTCCGATGTCCTCCTTGCTCACCTCGATGTCTTTGATCTCTCCTACATTGATCCCGTGATACTTTACGTTGCCCCCCACGTCTAAGCCGCTGACTGATGTGTTTTGAAACTTGATGTGGTAGATCTTCTGTTCCCGGAAGAGCGTTCTCCCGAGTGTGATGGAGAACAGCAGTGTTACGAGAAGAATACCGATGATGAAGAAGATGCCGACACGTACTTTCTGCTCTCTGCTTACCATGTTTTAGCCTTCTTGCGGCAATCTGTATGATATGAACATAAGCGACTGCTCCTACTTTTACAACTAGTTTTACTGAAAAATTAAAAAAATGAGGCGGGCTGAGGGGTCCGCTCTCTCGGGCTCGTTTTCACTGCTTTTGGTACATGCGAGGCCGTTTAATCGATATCGAGCCGGCTCATCGGACTG
>CAYFVU010000118.1:8625-9784 GCA_964346645.1 uncultured Spirochaetaceae bacterium
TCTCGGGGAGGGAAAGAGCCAGTACCAGCCCCACTCGACCGCGGCGGCGGGATACTTTCGAGCGAGTGCATTGGGGAGGGGCACCCCGGGGCGATTACGTCTCCTGTCCTCGTCGAAGAGAAGTCTCGTTTCTCTCATGAGCTCGCGCACCCTTGTGTGAATGTCTCGTGGAAAAAGTGTAGTGCGGTCTTTGTGGCCCTTGCCGGAACGGACAGTGATAATATCCTCATCGAAGTCGAGATCACGGATACGCAGGGCCAAGCACTCGGAGAGTCTGAGACCGCCCCCGTAGATAATCATGCACATGAGATGGTATGGCTTCGGTAAGATTTTGATGAGCTGTCCCACCTCCGTAGGCGAGAGGACCACCGGAAGCCGCTGCGGTTTTCTTGCTCGAATGGTCTCCGAAAGTCCGCTTATCGAGCGACCGAGCACATGGCGGTAGACGAAGAGGAGTGCGTTGAATGCCTGCTGCTGAGTTGCCGCAGCTACACGTTTTTCTACCGCGAGGTAGGTGAGGTAAGATTTTACGTCTTCCTCCGTGAGATCCGATGGTGTTACTTTTTTGTCTCGCTGTTCCTGAAGGTAGCGGCAGAACCTCTGCAGCCACCCCACATAGGAACGTTCGGTTCGATAGGAGCGATTGGTAAGCCGCAGTATGCGCTGCACATCTTCTACGATCAAAGCGCTCTGATCCTCAACTTCGTCTATATGATGCTCACTTTTGCGGCTCTTCTGTTGAAGACGTTCAACCTGCTGCCGGTCAGTATAGTACCAATAGTGCCGTAGGGCGGATAAGGCTTGGAGCACCTGCCAGTCCTGCCACCGTCGAGCGAGTTCTGCCTTGAACTTCTCTATTCCGACTGCGCGATCATTGCAGCCCTCAGGAAACAGAGTAAAAAAGTCCTCCACCCACTTGAGGTAGAAGGGTAATTCCCGTTTATTGACCCGGGCACATCGAAGAAGGTACCGGGAAAACCCTTCGGTGTCATAATGCATACCAATTTCTCCTTGTGTTTTACGGGGTTTCTGCATATTATTAGAAGGAAAGGGGTTACCATGCTTTTAAACGGTCTAAAACAGCTTGTTTTTACCCTATCCCGCTGCCGCCCAACGAAGTCAAAAAAGTGATGGGGGGCAAGCGAGAGAAGATGTTATA
>CAYFVU010000119.1:0-9676 GCA_964346645.1 uncultured Spirochaetaceae bacterium
AAGTGCCTCCTGTAACCAGTACTCTCTTTTCCTTGAGTCCTTTCATCATATTTCCCCTCCTCCTTTACCGTTTTGTGCTATATTTCCACTTTCTATTTGTATCGAAGAGCCCTCTTCCTCTTCGAAGGTGCGGGCTATGCGAGTGCTGCATGCGATTACGTCGGCACTCTCTCCGAACCCGAAGAGGTCGACGAGCCCGGGGTCCTGTAGTATCCGATCTGCGATAATATAGCCGGCTGCCGACCAGACCTGGTTGAGTTTTGCCTCTTTTCCGACGAGGCGGTTGTGGGGTCCGTCGTAGTATTCGGGCCAGGTGTCGGTGGAGATCCGAGTTTCGGCGATCCGCATCGCCTCTTCGGTCAGCTCCGAGGCACCGGTTTTCGCCTCCGCCGCAGCCAAAAGCCAGAGCAGAAAGGGCCATCCCCCGGCGTTCTGATAAGACCAGGGGGTGTTCTTCGGATCCGACCCGGTAAGGGTACTCCACCGCTCACCTTCGAGGGCGGGATAGGTAACCTTTATAGGCATATGCCCTATGAGCGTCTCCTTGTTGGACCGGATAAGCTCGAGTATGGATGTAGCCTGGCTCTCGTCGGCAAGTGAGCTGAGTACCGCCATGAGGTTACCAGCGGTAAAAAAACGGAAGTCCATCCGGGCGGGGCCGAGATTACCGATAAAATAGCCGCCCTCGGGTGGAAACCACTCGTGCAGCCATTCGGGGATGCTGTCCGAATAGATATTGAAGCGGTTGAGGGCATTGAGACCGTATTCCTCTACATTCGAACGATAGAGATTGTTCAGTCCTCGAAAGTCCATCCAATAGTAGTAGCGGATGTGGTAGGTCAGGTGTCCGAGCCGCTCTCGTGTCCCGTGAATATAGGCTGCGTTCTTTTCGTTGTCGAGGAGGAGCTCGTAGGATGCCCGAAGCGCTGCATAAAAGAGCGCTTGTATATCAAGGGGATGTCCGTAGACTCCCATGCGCCGATCTATCATAAACGAACCGTCCGGGACGAGGAGGGTGGGGAACATATCGAATCTCGGCGGGAGGGCCAAATCGAGGATGAGGCGTATGCTATCCTGCACCCGCGGCTCCTTGTGAAATGCATCCCCGGTGGTTCGCACATAGGCACGGAGGATAAAGAGCCACCAGAAGACCGCGTCGACCGGAGCTACCCGGGCTATCGCCTTCTCTCCGAAATCCGGCACTATAGTTTCCTTTCCGTTTTCCTCCTTTACCTCGAAACTCGCCGGCATGAGCCCTTGTGCGGCTCGAAAACAGTCGAAGTGTTTTTCCCGGCTCTGCAGCTCCACCAACTGGAGAAGGAAATTACGTACGATCTCGGTTTTTCCCTCGGCGAGAAAGGCGAGGGCCGAGACGGCGAAATCTCTGGTAAAAACCTGATTATAGTTGAGCGCCTCGGTTGTCGGATCCATCGCGGCGAGAGTGCCTATGGGTTTTCCCCTGTACTCGACAATAGAATCGTTGAGTACCTTCCACGCATCTTCTCTTACTTTAGCTCTATTCACCGTATACCTCCTTTTTTGCGGAGCTCCTCCCCATTCATTCTTAGCCGTATTCGAAATCCAAGCTCACGCGAAACTTATCTTTGTCATTCATTGAATATTTTTCCGAGCTCGGCATAGAACCGGTATCCCCCCTTTTGCTCCATTTTGATCCCATACATCGCCTCGTCTGCACGGGCGATCAAGGTCTCTTCGTCTTCCGCGTCGTGGGGATAGAGAGCGATTCCGATGCTCACCCCCACTTCAACCCGTGTCTGTGGCTGCGACTGCAGAGGTGGGATGTCGATCGGCTTTCCGATTTCACTCAAAAGCCGTTCCGCGATCTTCCGGACATCCTCGATCTGCGAATACCCCTGCATGAGCACGGCGAACTCGTCTCCCCCTAACCTCGCGGCGAGATCCATTTTTCTGACCACCTCCAGGATACGACGGGCGATCTCTTTTAAGAGCGTATCTCCGGCCTTGTGTCCGTAGGTGTCGTTTACCGGCTTGAACTTGTCCAGATCGACGTAGAGGAGGGCCAGTTCTTCCCCCTCCCTTCGTGCACGGGCGATGCTTTTTTCTATGCTGTCGGAGAAGAGGGTGCGGTTGGCAAGAGAGGTGAGCTGATCGTACATTGCCAGATGATGTATCTCCTCCTCCCTTCGCTTCTTCTCGGTGATATCTTCCTTGACGGCCACGAAGTAGGCAACCTCCCCCGACTCGTCGACAATGGGAGCTATGGAGGCCGATTCCCAGTAGATCTCTCCGCTCTTGGTGAGATTCTGGAACTCCCCCCTCCACTCTTCTCCGGAGAGTATAGTCTCCCACATCTCCCTGTAAAACTCCTTCGAGTGAACTCCCGAACGGAGGAAGCGGGGATTTTGCCCGTAGACTTCTTCCCGACTGTATCCCGTCACCTCGGTAAACTTGGGGTTGGTGTAGAGGATGGACCCGTCTGTGGTGGTGGTAATAATGATGGAGGCGGGGCTGTGCTCGACCGCCGCGGAGAGTTTTTTTATCTCTTCAGCATCTTTCACACGCTCGGTAATATCTCTTACTATGACAAGAGCGTGGGCAAGCCCCTCCCGGGTAATAGTTCGGCTGCTCACCTCGACCGGATACTCCTCTCCGTCTTTGCGGATGTTTGTTCCGATTGCAAAGCTCTCACCTGTAGATCGTAACTCTTCCACTTCTTCGGGGATGAGCTCCTTGTACCTCTCGGGCACGAGGTCGGAGGCATTCATATCGAGAAGCTCGGATCGGCTGTAGCCGCTGATCTCTTCGGCCCTTCGGTTGCAGTCGATTATGTGTCCGTCGAGCGTCTGGAGAAATATGGCGTCGGGGGCGAACTGAAAGAGTTGCTGAAACTTCTCCTTCTCTCTCTCCGCCTCCCGCATCTTCTCATCGGCGAGGGCGCGTGCGTCAAACTCCCTCTTTACCAGCCGCTCCTGTACGCGGGAGAGTACGGTCAAGACGATAAAGGTAATGAGTATCAATGAATGGGGAACCATTTCGTTATGTGTAACATCTGCAAGATAGAGAACTGCCAGCCCCGCTCCCACCGGAAGGCCTGCGAAGAGGGGAAACCATATGCGGGCGCCGGCTGATACGAGGTAGACGATAAAGAGGGAGAGGATGATCCCGTTCATAGGAGCATCGTGTAGATGGGCGGGGCTGCTCTCCATAAAGTGCAGATGCACGTCCACTCCCACCGCCATCGCTACAAGAGAAAAGAGAAATAGAATATAGAGAGGGAGGGTAAGCGATGAAACCCTTTTCCGTGTGAGATACACATGTGCGAGAAAGGCGATGGAGGTGAGAAGCGGGGCAGCCCTGAACAGAAGAAGCCACGGTGAGTCGAGGAGGTAGTAGTCCATGAGAGATATGAGCAGGAGAAGAACGGCATTAATTATGCAGAAATAGCTGCCCGTTTTCTCTATCTGTCCGATGCGCTCCCTCATGTAGGCGTTTTGTGTCATTACTATCAACTCCCTACTGTTGTCAGTCTCTCCTCACCAGCTGTCCCCGTACCTATTACACAGACATTGTAATTTTTTATCATGTATTGCCACCTTGTACACGTTGCGGATTTCTAATCGTTAAACTTATATTCAATGATAGAAGAGGAATATGGCAACAACAAGAGGAAAGCTGGAAAAAATCCCCTGTGTAGAAGCGTCATCTCGCCGAACAGATCGCCGGCAAAGAGGCTGCCGAGCTCTTTACGCTCTCCATCTTTCCTTTCTTCGCGAATCTTCCTACTGATAGAGCCACACATATCTTGTTTACTTCTCGCGACTCGCCATTTTCTGTAGGCTTTGCCTGACGAGGGTGGAAAAACGGCCCTTTACTTTTTCTGCAACTTCTATGACCTCCTCGGAGGTAATGGGCCGGTCGAACACTCCTGCGGCCATGTTGCAGACGCAGGAGATCCCGGCGAGCTCCATGCCGGCGTGTGCGGCGGCGATGGCTTCGGGGACGGTGGACATGCCGACTGCATCGGCTCCGAGGGTGCGGAGCATCCGGATTTCGGCGGGGGTTTCGAATGAAGGACCCGGCATCCAGGCGTAGACCCCCTTTTGATAGGCGATTCCATTTTTTTCGGCCACCGACTCGATAATATCGCTAAGCTCGGGACTGTAGAGCTTGCTCATGTCGGGAAATCGGGGACCGATCTCATCGTTATTCAGGCCTCTGAGGGGATTCTGCCCGACCATGTTGAGGTGGTCGGTAATTATCATTAGATCGCCGACATTGAAGCCGGTGTTAATTCCACCCGATGCGTTGGTGAGGATGAGAGTCTCTACCCCGATTCGCTTCATTACCCATACGGGAAAGGCGATGGTCGCCGGATCATAGCCCTCGTAGTAGTGAAACCTTCCGCTCATCGCGATTACCCCTTCCCCTTCGAGGGTGCCGGCGGTAAACACTCCGGCATGGGTCGGTGCGGTCGATTCGGGAAAGTGGGGGATCTCTCCGTAGGAAATCGATACCGCATCCTCGACCTCTTCGGCGAGGACTCCCAAACCGGAGCCCAAAATGAGGGCGGTTTTCGGAGACCGTTTGATTCGCTTTTGTATGTATTCCGACGCTTCCTCGATGTGCCTCTTTTGTACCATGTTTTACTCCCTTTTCTGTGCCGTCGGCCCGGCCGTATTTCTACTTACCACCGCCCGCACCCGTCCCCTCGGGGTCGAAGACCTGTGCCAATCGGTACGGCGAGACGAGTCCTTCGGGGGTAATTATGCCGGCGATCAAGTGAGGCGGGATGATGTCGAAGGCCGGATAGTAGGCCTTCATGTCGGAGCGGGTAGTGGGCTCGCCCCTCGCGTGTTTGACCTCTTCCGGGTCGCGTTCCTCGATGACTATCGACTCCCGTCCGCGGCGGCTCATGTCCGGATCGACGGCGAAGGGAAAGTAGGGGATGCCGTGGTAGTTCGCGGCGACGGCGCCCTGGAAACTGCCGATTTTGTTCGCAGCCCAGCCGTCTCGGGTGACAATGTCCACGGCGCTCATGTACTTGTCGACTTTGCCCTCCGACATCATATAGGCGACGGCGCTGTCGGTGATAAGGGTCACATCGGCGCCGATCTCCATAAGGCTCGGAGCGGTGAGTCTTGCCCCCTGAAAATAGGGTCTCGTCTCGGGAGAAAAGACTTTGATCCGCTTTCCCTGCTCCATTGCGAGGGCGATCGAGAGGATAAAGGATGTCTCGGCGAAGCACATCGTCATCACACCGTCGCCGTCTTCTATAAGAGAGGCGCCGATTTCGCCCATCGCAAAGGCGTTCTTCCTGTAGTTCTCTTTGAACGAGTCGATAAACTCGGCGGTGATCGTCTCGATATTCCGCCCCTCATCGATACCTCGCCGTACTTTCTCGACGAGCACCTCGAGGGTGCGGGCCATCGTGGTGTTGGTAGGCCTCGTCCGCCCGAGCCGGCTCTTCGCCTTTTCGAAGAGCTCCGTCTCCTTCTTCTCCCGCCCCGCCTCGGCACGGGAGGCGAGAAGTCTTATCGCCTCCATCGCAACGTGGACCGGACCGCCGCCTTGGGTGACCATCTCTTCTATGGCCACCGCCGCCTCCTCTACGTTCGAGCAGTGGTAGAACTCCCTTTTGAAGGGATAAGAACGGCGGTCGCCGACGAGTATCTCGTCGTTTTCGATCCGTGCGATGTTCTGATGTGTGAGGACGAAGGGCAAATAGTCGTCCAAGCTTTTCATGTGCTGCCCTGCTTCCGTTTTATTGAGCTTCCGCTTTATTAGGTTTCCGCCTGTGCGGTATCCGCCTTGCTCTCTTTTCCGTCGCCTTTCGGCATCGACTGTATAAAGGAGGAGATAATAAGGCCGGCGGTGCCTATTCCGCCGATCAGAAGCACTCCTGCGCTTCCGACTTCACCACCGGCTCCGAAACCTGCATAGAGAAGGCCCTGTCCGACGCCGACGGCGGCGAGAAATCCGCCGACAAGACCGACGATGATGCTGAGGGTCATGACCGTCCCGCCGATCGTCGAAAGTTTGCCCGGTATGGGAATGTCCGCCTCATCCATAATGTCGGTCCAGAGGAGATCCCACTTCTTGATTCTCGGATAGAGGATCAGAAGGATGGGAATACCGAGCACGATCGAGGGGACCGAGTTGTTGATGGTGATGATGCTTCCGAGGGCCGCAAATGGTACCATCCCGAGAAGTTCGAGTCCCCATGCGATCGGAAGGGCACAGCCCGCCGAACCGAGGATGGCGACGATTACGTAGGAGACGACCTTGCGTCCCGACTTAAGACTCGGCTCCTTCTCATCCTTCGGTACTAAGCCGAGGTTTCTCCACAGCTTATAGGGTACGTAGGCGAACATAAAGTTGCCGATAAAGCCGAAGAGACTTCCGATACCCAGAGTCCCGAAGAAGTCTCCTATCAGATTCCCGATGGCCGAGCCCCATGCGCCCGCCGGACCGAAAAGAAGGCCCAAAACGATCGGAAGAGCGCTCGCCGGACGGATCTCGGTGATTCCCGGGATAAGGACGAATCCTTTGAAGGGAATCAAGAGAGCCGCGTATAGACCTGCGCTCAGTGCCACGAGTACCACCATTTTGGTCTCTTTCCACATCGCTACAACATCTTTCATACTCTCATCTCCTTGTATTTTTTGCCTAAAAAGGCAATTATGCTTAATTACGTATGCGCGAAATCGGCCCAGGGGAAGAGCTCGATAAGGGTCCCGTAGGCCTGAGGGTCGACTTTGAGATAGGTCGCCGCCGCGAGCACGAACAGTCCCACCACAATCATCACAAAGTCTCTTCCCTTCATTTTCAGCCTGAGAAAGTTCGTCCGGTTCTTCCCGTACCCGAAACCCTTCGACTCGAGGGCCATCGAGAAGACGTTGGTACCACGGATCACCGACACGAGGGTCGGGACCATCAGCGGTACGTATTTCTTTATCTTCTCGAAGAGGTTACCCGACTCGAGGTCAAGCCCCCGCGATTTCTGCGCTTGAATGATCGTGTAGCTCGTGCCCACAATGGTCGGGACGAGCCGGATAGCCGTGGAGAAGGCGAAGGCACCGCGGTAGGGTACCTTGAGCTTTACGAGGCCTTCGGATATCTCTTCGATCTTTGTCGAGCTGAGAAAGACCATTCCGGCGATGATCATGAGATTGGTCTTTATGGCGATCATCACTCCGTAGAAAGCCCCCTCGAGCGAGAATATAAGAAAACTCGGCCCCTTCTCCGACGACATGGCGATTGTCCATATGACGATGGAGAAGAAGGTGATCATGATCAGTACAATCCGGATTCTCTTGAGGTTGGAGAGCACCCGTCCAACCCCTCCGTGGAGGAGAATGAGGAGGAGGGCGGCGAGCAGGACGACGATATTCTTGAACATAACCCCGACGGCGAAGCTGAGGATCATCAGAAAGAGTTTGGTACGCGGGTCGAGACGGTGAACCGGAGTGTCCAAGTCTTTGTAGAGAAACATCTCCATTATTTCAGCCCTCCGGTGATGTGTTTCATCTCTTCGAGCGACAAAACCGTGTGGCCGAGCATGTTTCCGAGACTCACGATGTGGGGAGTCTTGAGGTAGGAGTCGTAGAGTTCCTTCTCGCGGGCGAAGACCTCCCGCGTCGGGCCGTCCATCATTATATCTCCGTCCTTTATCGCCGCCACTCGGTGGGCGTACTCGGAGACGACCCACATCGTGTGGGTGATCATGACGATCGTGTGTCCCGACTCGTTGAGCCGTTTTATCAGCTCCATCATCTTTCTCTGTTCTTTGTAGTCGAGCCCGGTAGTCGGTTCGTCGAGGACGATGATTTTCGGCCGCGCCGAGAGGATGGATGCGACGGCCACCCTCTGTCGTTCGCCCTTGCTGAGGGAGAAGGGATCTTCAACTTCGTAGCCTGTGAGCTCGACCGACTCGAGCGCCTCTTCCACCCGCTCTTTGACCTCCTCTTCTGAGGCTCCTCGTATCTTCGGGCTGAAGGCGATCTCCTCGAAGACCGTGTCGGCGAAAATCTGATGGTCGGGGTTCTGGAATACGTAGCCGATTTCCTTTCCTATCTCGAAGATCGAGTGTTCCCGGGTGTTCTTTCCGTTGACCACGACCTTCCCCTCGCTCGGGGCGAGCAGACCGTTGAAGTGTTTGACCAGCGTCGTTTTTCCGCTTCCGTTGTGCCCGAGCACGGCGATGAACTCGCACTCTTTGATATCGAGATTGATGTCGGAGATCGCGGTAAAGCCGTTGGGGTAGGTGTGGCTGAGCCCCTCGACCCTTATGACGGTCTCCCCATAGCCCCTCCGCTGAGCCTCGTCGCGCTCGAGAAGCTCTTTGTACTTCTCCTCGTCTATGGAAAGACCCTTTTGCCGGAAGAAGTCGTAGCCTTCCTCCGGAGAGAGGGGAAGATCGGCGGTGTCGCCCTGTTGTACCTCGTGGAAGTACTTGGGGATCTGCAGGGTCATAATGCCTACTTCGTCGGTAAACTCTACATCCCGCAGAAGCTCGGTGGGCTTACCCCATCGAAGGATTTCGCCGTCTTTCATTATAAAAAGACGATCTGCATTGAGCGCCTCCTCGGTCTCGTGCTCTATGATGATGAGGGTGAAATCGCTGCGTTCGTGCAGCTCTTTGGCGATGGAGAAGATTCCGAGTTTTCCGACCGGATCGAGATCGGTGGTCGGCTCGTCCATACAGATAATGTCGGGATAGGTGGCGAGGACCGAACCGATTGCCAATCTCTGCTTTTGTCCTCCCGAAAGGGTGGCGGGCTGGCGTTCGCCGAAGCCCTCGAGATTGACAGTTTTGAGCACCTTTTCTATCCGCTCGACGATCTCATCTCGAGGAATGCCGAAGTTCTCTGGGCCGAAGGCGATCTCCAGGTTCACGTTCGTCGAGAAGAGCTGTGCCTCGAAGTCTTGGAAAACGAGACCGATACGGTTGGCCATACGGCTGACTGAGTTGCCCTTGACCTCCTCGCCGTTAATAAACACGCTTCCCGAATATCTTCCCTTGATGAAGCCGGGGATCAGGCCGTTCAAACTGTTCGCAAGAGTAGACTTGCCGGCCCCGCTCGGGCCCATGATGACGACGAACTCCCCCTTTTCGACCTCCATGTCGATGCCCTTGACCGCTCGATGTTCTTCGTCTCCCTTGTAGGAGTAACTCAGTTGTTGTACTTCTACGGCCTTCTCGCCTTCGTCGTTCATATTAACTTCCCTTTCTCCGTTCGTATGAGTCGGTTCATGAAAAGTAAGACGGTGCTCGCGGAGGTCGATGAAGCATCTCTATCTCTTGTCGGCTTACCGTAGATAGATAAGGCACCCTTGAATGGTTATAATAGGATGGACGACTATCCTTGTCAAACTATTCGAGCACATCGATAAAAAACTTTTCCAATATGAGGTTTCGTGGTAGGATAAACCTCGTAAAATCTCCGCTCCAGCCCCCGCGCTCGACCTTTCGTTCAACGTCTCGCTGCACTGTAAATACGAGGCGGCTTCCGTTACCACCGACCCAGTCGATGCAGATGGTAAAAGCCATCCCCGATCTCTTTCCCGAAGACCGGACTCTCGAACTTCTGCACTATGATTACCTCGTATCTGTTTCCTTTCATGTAAGTGGTTTCTCCAAATGAGACCTAGGCCTTGACCGAACCGGCAGTAATCCCCTTGATTATGTAGTTCT
>CAYFVU010000120.1:0-3207 GCA_964346645.1 uncultured Spirochaetaceae bacterium
CCGGTGCCGAGCGGATCCTCTCTCCTGCGCATGTAGCCGTCGGTGATTCGGAATCCCCTGCCGTTGTTTGCCTCGTTCTCCAGCTTGACAGGGTAGTGCATCTCCGGGAATGTCGGCTCGAAGTGAGAGAGGGGAATTACCGACTGCCGGTTGGTCGAGAGAAAGATCCGGGCCTGGTACTCCTCTGTCGGCAATCTGGACATCTCGTAGAATATTTCGCTGTAGGATGTGGCCTGCTTAATATTTTCCGCGATCAGTTTATAGGCCTTTTTCCGGGCAGGGAGGAAGCTCGCGAGCTCCTCGGCCATCCGCTTCACATTGAGGTAGGCGTTGTGACGGTCGAAGTCGAAGTTCTTCTTGTTCTCCTCGAGGTTCTGCATGAGGGTGTAGATCTCGTCCTCGGTGTGGTGAATAAACTTCTCCACCTGGCTGTCCATCTGCTTGCTGTAGTCCTTCAGAGAGCTGCTCATCCGCTCCTCTATGCTGTGCACCCTGATGAGGTGAATGGAAATGAGCAGCAGCACGCCGATACCGATAACCGCAGCGGTAAAAACTGGAGAGTAGCGCGTGGCAATACGATGTAACCTCGAGTATATCCCGTTCCGGCGGATACGCCCGTCGGTGGGCAGGTGTACCGATAGGTGCTCCTTTGCATTGCTCGCCGTGTCGGCGAAGTAGGGTCCCGAGTGGGCCTGGAGCGAGAGGAGCACTTCGATGCGGCGGCCGAAATCGGCTATATGGCTCTGCACCTGCGAGTAAGAGATCGGTTTTCCCAGCTGCTCTACGCCGGCGACGTACCACTGTTCGTTCTCTCTTCGGAAGGTCCAGCTGCGATAGACTATCTGCCCGCGCATCTCGGAAGAGAAGATCTCCTGTGCGAAGATCTCGTCCCGGGCAATGCGAACGACCGAAATGAGGTAGGTCGCAGGCGTGATTTCGTCTATCGTACAGCGGGCAGGGGCGGTAGAGTAGGAAGAGTCCTCGCCCAACCATTCCAAAAGCGCCTGTACGGTCCTCTCGACTATGTGACTCTTCTTATCCACCATTGTCCAAACTCTAGGGGAAACTGTCTACTTTTTCAATATAGTAAGTCCCGTTTTGGAGGTCGAACTCCCTCCAAAAAGATAATTAACTCCTCTATTGGAAGCGGCTTGCTGAAGTAGTAGCCCTGCACGGTGTCGCAGCCTATCGAGCCGAGGTACTCCAGCTGCTCCTTCGTCTCCACTCCCTCGGCCACTACCTGCATGCCGATGGTGTGGGCCATGGAGACGACGGCCTGGACTATGGCCCTGTCTCCGGGATCCGAGGGCAGGTCTTCTATGAAGGATTTGTCGATCTTCAGCTCCTCCGCGGTGAAGCGCTTCACGTAGGCGAGGGAGGAGTACCCTGTGCCGAAGTCGTCTATGGAGATGTTTATCCCACTGGAGGAGATCTCCTTCATCATGTGGAGGGCAGAGTTCACGTCGGAGACCGCCGTGTTTTCGGTGATCTCCACCGACATCAGTCCGGGATCGACTCCGGTCTCTTCGATGATCTCCCGCAGCTGCGCGACCAATCCGGTGTCCTGGAACTGCTTTGCCGAGAGGTTTACCGCCATGCAGAGCCCTCCGTCTCTGCCCTTGTTGACTCTTTCCCCGTTGAGGATGAGCAGATCGCTGCAGGCCTGTCTCATGATGTGCCGGCCCAGCGGAAAGATAAGGCCGGTCTCCTCGGCCACGGGGATGAAGTCCGCCGGCGAGACGGTGGTGCCGTTTCTCTGCCACCGTATCAGCGCCTCGAAGCCCTTAGGACGAAGGCTCTTCAGGTCTATCTTCGGCTGGTAGTGGAGGACGAACTCGTTGCGACCGAGCCCCCGGTTGAGGTTGGTCTCCAGCTCTATTCTCCGCTGCGCCTGGTCGTGCAGTATCGGATTGAAGAGCGCGTAACTTCCCCGTTCGCTACCCTTCGCCTTGTACATCGCCAGATCGGCGTTCTTGAGGAGTGTGTCCGCGTCGGTTCCGTCGTCGGGGTAGAAGGATACCCCGATGCTCGCACTCGGTACTATTTCGTGCTCGCCGACGGGCAGCGCTTTAGTGATCTCAGCCCGAACCCTGGAGAGAATGTCGAGCACCTCGTTCTGGTTGTGGATATGCACGTTCAGCAGGGCGAACTCGTCTCCGCCGAGCCGGGCAATGGTGTCCTCCTCCCTGGTGATTGCTCTGAGCCGCTCACCTATGGTACGCAGGAAGCCGTCTCCGAGCTGAGGGCCCAGGCTGTCGTTTATCTTCTTGAAGTTGTCTATGTCCATCAACAGCACGGCGATCCGGTGACTGCTCCGCTTGGCTGAAGCTATGGACGTGTTGAGCCGGTCGTAGAAGAGCTGCCGATTCGGGAGATTCGTGAGCGGGTCGTAGTAGGTCTGATGCTGCAGTTTCTCTTCGGTGTGTTTGATCCGGCTGATGTCGTGAAAAACCGCGACGTACTTCCGGCTCTGTTGTGCGAAGTCGTATATGGAGGTGATGGAGAGCCACAGCGAAATCGCCTCACCGTCCTTGCGGCGGTTCCATATCTCTCCGCTCCAATATCCTCGTGTGCTGATCTCTTCCCACATGTGTGCGTAGAAATCCCTGCTCTGATGGTTGGACTTGAGGATGCGGGGATTCTCGCCGATCGCCTCCGAGGGCTCGAAACCGGTGATGTGGGAGAAGGCGGGATTTACCCGCTCTATCGTACCTTCCTCGTCGGTCACGAAGATGCCCTCTATGGTATTCTCGATGACGCTGTTGGAGAGGTGGAGCAACGCCTCGTACTTCTTCTGGAGGCTTACCTCCTGCCAGAAGAGGAAGACCGAGTCGGAGTGCGACACCTTCGAGGTGAGGATGCGGTAGTAGGTGCTGCCGAAGAGGACCTCCTCGGTGTTTCCCTTCGAGAAGGTCGAGAGGAGCTTTTCCAGCAACCATGAGGGTATGGACCGGCAGCTGTGTATGCCGTTCTCCTCCAGCATCGTAATGCCGGCTTGATTGCAGTAGAGAATTTTCCCTGCATGATCTATTCTCATGACGGGATTCGGGTTTTCCTCGGGAAATTTGGCGAGGGCCTCGAGCTCTTCTCTGCTGTGTGCATTCTCCATTACTGAAATAGTATGATACATTGAGTCTACTGTCCAATAGTTTAGGAAGAAGATGGGGGTACGTAAATGATCGAGCGGGAGCGCATTACGGTACGGGC
>CAYFVU010000120.1:3307-4782 GCA_964346645.1 uncultured Spirochaetaceae bacterium
AGCCTCGGCCGGGGAGGCAGCATCGGCCGGAACGGGAGGAAGCTACGTCCTCTACTGGATGCAGCGCAGCCAGCGCGAACGCTGCAACCATGCCCTCGAGTTCGCCGCGGAAAGGGCATCGGAACTCGACCTTCCCCTCCTGGTGGCTTTTGTCCTGACCCCCGACTACCCGGAGGCGAACCTGCGCCACTACCGCTTCATGCTCGAAGGGCTCGCCGTGACCGCCCGGCGCATCCGGGAGCGGGGCATCGGCTTTTGCCTTCGCATCGGCGACCCCGTAGAGGAGGTGATCCGGCTCAGCGGGGATGCGGTGCTCCTGGTGGGGGACCGAAGCTATCTCCGGACTCCACGCGCATGGCGAGAGGAGCTTGCGGCGCAGGTCACGGTGCCGTACTACGAGGTGGAGAGCGATGCGGTGGTGCCGGTCGAGGTGGTGTCCGACAAGGAGGAGTACAGCGCCGGCACGCTGCGCCCGAAGCTGCACCGGCGCCTCTTTCAGTTCCTCCAGCCCCTCTCGCGGCGGGAGGTCGTGGTGACGTGGCCGGGCGGCGTTCACGGAGAGGAGCTCGATGATGTCGACGCCCTGCTCGCTCGTCTGCGGCTCGACGAGTCTGTCCGGCCGGTTGATGGGGCCGTCGGCGGCGAGGATGCGGCGCAGGAGCTCCTCGAGCGCTTCATAGAGGAGAAGCTCGCCTACTTCGACGAGCTGCGAAACGATCCGGCGCAGGACTACACTTCGGGCCTCAGCCCCTACCTCCACTTCGGGCAGATCAGCTCCCTCACCGTTGCCCTCGCGGCGCTCGAGCGCAGGGACATACCCAGGGAGGCGTTCCTGGAGGAGCTGGTGGTGCGAAGGGAGCTCTCGTTCAACTTTACCTGGTTCGACGAGGACTACGACTCCCTCGAATGCCTGCCGAGGTGGGCTCGCGAGACCCTGCGGGTGCACGAGCAGGACTATCGGGATCCCTCATACACGCTCCTGCAGCTCGAGGCCGCGCAGACCCACGACCCATACTGGAACGCGGCGCAGCAGGAGCTCCTCTACACCGGCGCGATGCACGGCTACATGAGGATGTACTGGGGCAAGAAGATTCTCGAGTGGACCTCTTCGGTCGAGGACGCCTTCGATAGGTGCCTCTATCTCAACAACAAATACGCCCTCGACGGGCGGGACCCGAACAGCTACGCGGGCATTGCCTGGTGTTTCGGCAAGCACGACCGCGCGTGGACCGAGCGGCGCATCTTCGGCAAGGTGCGCTACATGAACGACCGCGGTCTCAAGCGTAAATTCAAAATAGACAGGTATGTGGAACGGATCAACGCGCTCAGCCCCTGATCGGCAGGCCCGCTGACTGCCGGTGGGTGGGCGTCGGCAGCGTTGTTGCAACAGCGATTTTAAGGCAGAGTAGTTGATCCCGTGACGGCAGGAGGAAGCCCCTCCGGAGCCCCTCAAGAGCCCCCTCAGGAGGCCCCTC
>CAYFVU010000120.1:4882-9496 GCA_964346645.1 uncultured Spirochaetaceae bacterium
GCCCCTCAAGAGCCCCCTCAGGAGGCCCCTCCGGAGCCCCTCCTGTGCCCCCTCCTGTGCCCTCAAGAGCCCCGATCCTCCTCTTGTTCCTTTTCGATCTGCGCGATTATCTGCTGGTAGGCGGCGATGGTCGCCTCGCTGCTGATGTTGCCGACCTCGCCGCGGCCGGCCCAGTCGTTGCCCTGGAGGGTGTATTCGGCTTCGAGCATGCCCTTGAGCTTCTCGAGCGAGAACGAACCGTCGTGTTCTCTCAGGCGCTCTATGTGGTGGATGGTCTGATCGAAGATCTCGTTGAAACGTTTCTCTTCCCAATCGGTGAGCGACATACTGTTTCTTGCATCTCCTTTGCACGGGTTCTTCTCTATAGTATACTCACAGTTCCGCGGAGAGGCAAAGAAGCGGAGATGACTCAACGGACATAACTGAATGGACATAACTCAAGAAACGATTACCCGAAAGAAGATATTCCTCCTCTGGTTTCCCCTCGCAGTCATGTGGATTTTCATGGCCGTAGAGCAGCCGGGGGTGAACGCGGTCATTGCGAGGCTGAGTAATCCCAAGCTCCACCTCGCCGCCTATGGGGTGATGTTTCCTCTCGCTCTCATCATCGAGGCACCGATAATCCAGATGTTGGCGGCAGCCACCGCCCTCACCGACGGCAGGAGGAACTACCTACGGCTTCTCCGGTACATGCACAAGTGGGCGATAGGCCTGACCCTCGGTCACCTCGTGATCGGCCTCACCCCCCTCTACACCATTCTGGTGCAGCACGTGCTGGGCGTGCCGGAGCAGGTGGTGGGAGTCAGCCGAGTAGCCTTCCTCCTGATGCTGCCGTGGGCACCCACGATCGGCTACAGGAGGCTCTGGCAGGGCGTGCTGATACGCTTCGGCAAGACCAAGGAGATAAGCTACACCATGTTCATCCGCCTCGCCGCGACCCTTGGCAGCCTCTACATCGCCTATCGGCTGGGATGGGACATGGGGGCATACGTGGGAGCTGTCGCGCTCATCTTCGGAGTGGTTGCGGGCATGGTCTCCTCCTACATCTACGCGAGACCCGTCATACTCGCTCTGGAGGAGGAACGGCAGGAGAAGCTCATCTCCTCGCGGGATCTATCAAAGTTCTACACGCCCCTCGTGCTCACGAGCCTCATTACCTTCATTGCCCGCCCCATGCTCAACTACGGCATTGCCCGGGCCGAATCTCCCCTCGAGTCGCTGGCGGTCTGGCCCGTGGTCATGAGCGTGATGTTCATCTTCCGTGCTGTGGCCTTGGCGTACCAGGAAGTAGTGGTGGCCCTGCTGAAGGAGAATGCCGAGCCGGGCCTCATGCGCTCCTTCGCAGTCATTCTCGGTTTTGCCACGGGAGGACTCTTCGTCCTCTTCGTCCTCACGCCGGCCGGAGCCTTTTGGTACGACAGGGTCGCCGGACTCTCGGACGACCTCCTCGGTATGACCCTCATCCCGTCCCTTCTGGTTACCGTCATGCCGCTCTTCTCGGCATTCATCTCCTGGTACCGGGGCTTGCTGATCTATCACGGCAGGACCGGAAAGATCGCCCAAGCGGTGGGCATCAACACTGCTTCCATCATCCTCATGGTTACCCTCGGACCCAAAGTGGTCGAGATAAACGGGGCGATACTGGCGGGGGGAGCAATGGCAATATCTCACTTGCTGGAGGTCGGGTACCTCTACCTTGCCTCGCGCAGAATGAGAGGTTACAATCATCGAACCTAATGTAAAGGAGTATTTAGTGGATCAAATCTTGCATTTGACTCTGAGGCAGCTCTCATTACTACATTTTATGTGTGAATCTCCCTACTGATAGAGCCACACATATCCTGTTTTCTTCTCGATGGGCGAGGGATTCTACTGCCGATGCAAGATTTGATCCACTAAAAAAGGAGTACTGAAAAGATGATAGAGTTGCCGATAGCCGGAACCGAGGAGACCTACACAGTCTCTCCCTCGAAGATCATTGCCCTGGGGATGAACTACATGTCCCACATCGTAGACGACGACGTTCTCCGAGCAGGCGTCGAGAAGAAGGAGAAGCCACAGGAGCCCATCCTCTTTCCCAAGACGCCGAACGTCCTCATCGGGCCCGGGGATGAGATCGTCATTCCCGCCTTTCTGAAGGAGTACGACTTCGACGAGCCACGGGTGGATTACGAGGCGGAGTTGGCGGTTATCATCGGTGAGCGCTGCAAGAATGTATCGGAGGAGGAGGCGCTCGACTACGTGTTCGGCTACACCTGCATGAACGACGTGAGTCAGCGCAACCTGCAGCGAGGGGACAAGTCGGGATGGTTCCGCGGCAAGAGCCTGGACACCTTCGGCCCCGTCGGACCGCAGGTGGTCAGAGCCGGGGATATCGCGGATCCACAGAACCTGGACATACGATGCCGCCTGAGCGGCGAGCTGGTGCAAGAATCGAACACCAACATGATGATCTTTTCGATTGCCTACACGATCGCCTTCATTTCGAAGCAGATTACGCTGGAGTCGGGAGACATCGTGGTCACGGGAACGCCCAAGGGAGTGGGAGAGCTGCACGGCGGGGACGTCGTAGAGGTCGAAGTCGAAGGGATCGGTGTGCTGCGCAATCCGGTCGTCGAAGAGTAGGAGTGACGAGAAACATGAGGGGCGAGAGGGGATCGGAGGACGCTGCCGCTTTTACTCCTCTTCTCTCGGCTCTTCTAGTCTTTGTATGCCCTTCTCCATCTTTCTGATGCGGGTGTCCATCTGGGTCATTCTGAATTCGATGGAGTTGAGGACCCAGAACTGAAAGTGGTTGAACTTGTGCTGCGAGTGGATCATCCAGACGATTTTTATGGAGACGAGCAGCACGCTGATCTCCAGGGAAACGAATGTAGGAATGAGCTCGGTGCTGAGCTCCACGCCGAAGAGTACGATAATCAGGGTGAGGAAGATGATGTTCATGATCTTGTCGGTCTTCTGATACTTCTCTCCGCCGATATTCCCGAGGGTCGCCTTTATCTGCTCGCGCTCCCGGTTGTACTCCTCTATCTCTCGCAGTAGATCCTCGCGGCGGGATTGGAGCTCCTGTATCTCCTCTTCGCTTTGCCGGTTATTCTTATCTTTATCACTCATATTCGTATAATACTCATAGGAGGGCCAGAGTTAAAGACCCTCTGCAGGAATCTTCCCGTCGTGGAAAAGAAGCGTGCCGGCCCATGTGCCTGCGGCGAGGAACAGCAGATCTCTCCATCGCGTCGGGAATGCGTTTCACCGGCCTATAGCAGGATCTGCGAGAGAATAAGAGAGACGCCCATGACCACGAGGCTCGGCGGAACGAGCGAGGCGAGAGTCGGCATGAGCTTGCTGCCGAAGTATTCGTTGGTGACGACGAGACAGACGTGGACCGGCGAGAGCATGGTACCGCTGAATCCGAACGGATAGCCGATGACGAGTCCGCCGAGCAGCTGCCACATCGTGGGGTCCTTGCCGATCAGGCTGAAGATGATGGGAAAGCTGGCGCCGACAAAGCCGACCGAGACGCCGGTGGTGAAGCCGCTGATGAATGGAATGATCATCATCAGCAGGAGGATCGGAATACCCATGGTGTGGAGCTCTTGTCTCATCTGCTCCATGAGGAGGGTGCCGCCGGGAAGACGCGTCTCGATAAAGGCACCGTAGATGCGCACCAGTACGACGATGATCACCATGTTGAGCACGCGCCTGCTCAGGAGTATCTCCTTCCAATCCTTCCCGGATACGGGCCGCCTCAGTCCGAGGTAGACGGTGGCGAGGATGAGGCCGATGACCATGGGGAGGTACTTACTGATCTCGTGCAGGGTAGGGAGAAAGATGGTGGTGCCGGCGTAGGTGATCACCACAATAATCACCGGGGATAGGAGCTCTGTTATGTGGTGCTCGGAGCTTCCCTTTTCAATAGGCGAGAGGTGGATCCGGCGCAGTATGAAGATGTAGCCGGCGGTAATCATGGTCACCACCATCGGAATGCCTACGATGAAGATCTGCCATATCTCCAGCCCCGAAATGTCGGAGGCGAGTATCATTCCCGGATACAGCGGCCAGGTATACTCCCATACATGGCGGAACCAGTAGTTGACCCGTGTTTTTTCGAGCGGCGGCAGCTCGTTCTTCTCGTCGACATCAGCGACGAGCGGCGCGGAGAAGAGTGCGCCCCCGGGCATAGGGAGAAGGCCGATTACCGCGGGAAGGACGGCGATGGCCATTCTCGGACTCAAGAGGGAGCGAATGTTGGAGACGAGGTCGGCCATCACTCTCGTTTTGTCCATCAGGCTCGAGAGCCAGATGACGAGTGCGATTACCAGCACCAGGAGGCCGTTGTCCATGCTGAAGAAGCGTTGCCACGCGATCGCGGCGACGGCGGGAACGGAGTGTCCCGACCAGAATGCGAGTAGCAGGCTGCCGGCTGTCAACGCGATGGGGAGATTTTTCACCGCCTTGTTGACAGCGAGGATGGTCATGAGGGAGAGCAGGATCTTTATGATAATGGGTACGGCCATGGGAAGAGAGTATATCGCCTTTCCGTGCGGGTGAAAAGTGAGCATAGTGGCTCAAATCCTGCAATTCGCCTCTCTCCACTCGCCGAGAGGAGGGAAA
>CAYFVU010000121.1:0-9435 GCA_964346645.1 uncultured Spirochaetaceae bacterium
CTAAATTGGTTATAACAATATAACTTTTAAACTCTTCAGCATGTACGAGGGCTACCGGCAATGAAAATAAAGACACGTCTTGTTATCTCCAATCTCTTCGTGGCCGTGGGGATGATCGGCATGATAGCGGTGATGTACATCTACGGAACCACGGTAAACCGTTACAACCACCTCACACAGCAGGCAAATCAGTTGAAGATGTATGTGTTTCAAACAAATAGTCTTCTCAAATCCACTCTGTTTACCGACGATTTCGCGAACGACTACGAAGTCTTCCGAAAACAGTACGAGAAGATGAGATCGAGCATCATCTCCTTCACAGAGGAACCGCTCTTTTCTGCATTAGCATCTACTTCCGAGGCCAGCAAGAACGAGCGTGAGGCCATTCGACGCATAGTGAAGTTGACCAACGAAAAGTATGCGACCCTTGACGAAACGGCTCACTCGCTTATCGAGAACAATCCGGGCTACCTTCCGGGACCACTGGAGGTAGAAGAAATCTATTTCGAAGGAGAACCCATCAACCTCCAGCACACCTCCCGCCAAATAAAGGATCTCTCCGTCTACCTCTCTAGCGTATTTCAAAACACGATCGACAAGATGATCCGTACAATCGAGAGCAGCGCTGCTGCCCGACTCAGAACTATACGGACCGCTGCAACAGGAGTAGCCGCGATAATCTTATTGATTATCGTAATCTCTCTCTATGCGGTAATACGAAGCGTGCGCCGCAAACTGGATACTCTTCAGTCCTCGATCGACATTATCGGTACGGGAGATTTTTCGCACAGAATCGAGTTGAGCGGCAACGACGAACTGACGCAGCTGGGTCTCACAGTTAACCGCTTCGTGGACGACGTCTCGGAGATCATATCCGAGGTAAAACGTAGGGCTAAGAAGACAGCAGATGAGAAGTTGGAGGTCACCGCTTCCACAAACGAATCCTCGGCGGCGGTGCAGCAGATGACCGGCAACATCTCATCGGTATCGGAGGAGATGGACAAACTGGTCGACCACATCTCGAGCTCCCGCAACTCCACTCAGCGTATCACCGACGGAATCACAGGACTCACGGAGCGAATAGAGGAGCAAGCCTCCTCTGTTACCGAATCGACCTCCTCGGTAGAGGAGATGAATGCCAGCATCGACAATGTCGGAACCATTGCCGAGCAGCGCAAGCAGGCTTCCGATCAGCTGGTTCAGATCATAGAGGAGACAGATGCGAAACTGAACCAGACTAACGAACTCATCAACCAGAATGCAGAGGATAGCAAACGCATAGGAGAGATCATCGGCATTATAAACAGCATTGCCAGCAACACCAATTTACTCTCGATGAACGCCGCTATCGAGGCGGCTCACGCCGGAGATACCGGCCGGGGATTCTCCGTGGTGGCGGAGGAAATTCGAAAACTCGCCGAGTCTTCTAACGACAACGCCAAAACCATCCGTACCACCATCAACAGCATTTCCGAGCGCATTTCCACCATTCAAGAGATGAGCGTCTCCAGCAAGGAAGCCTTCGGAAAAGTGAGGGAGGAGGCACAACAATCCAGCCGGACCATGTCGGAGGTGTCCGACAGCATGAGAGAGCTTTCCCAAGGCAGTAGGGAGATCATGGAGTCCATGACCTCCCTCAGTCAGACCACTCAGGAGATCCAGGATACCGCCGAGGAGATGCGCAGCGGAACGGAGAAAGTAAACGGCTCTCTCGAACAGATCGAATCGATAAGCAGGCAGGTCGACGAGCGGATGGGCGAACTCCGGCAAGGGGCTCACAACATCCGCAGCTCGATGGAGCAGATCAGCAGCCTGAACGAGGAGAACAGCGAATCGATTGAGGAGCTCGAACAGGCCGTAAGCCGTTTCAAGATCGTCGACGACGGAGATGAAGAGGATGACGGAGAGAGGGTGACTCGTGAGACTCAGCCGGAAGAACCGGAGCTCGACGCCTCCTTCGATTCCGAGGAAACAGATCCGCAGAGACGGTAATCAGCACTTTCGACTACACTCAGCTCGGATACTTTCGAGCAGCGGTCTCGAGGAACGGGTTGAGGCTCTTCTTCAGCACGTTAGAGAAGCTGTAGCTCCCCTCGTCGGTTTCGATGCCGAGGGAGCCGAAGAGAAGTCCCTTTCGGCCGTGTACGCGCCGCACACCGTCTGCATCGATGGCCACGAGGTGGGGTGAGCCCATAGTCGGCTTCGTGAGGAAGAGGATGCGTCCCTCGGTCAGGAGCACGTACCAGCGTCTGCCCTCCCGGATTCCGGAGGTAATGTGGAGAAGTGTTTCACCCTCTTCGAGGGCATCGGGGATGAGTTTCGTTTCCGCCCGGTAGCCGTACTCGTTCTCCAAGCCGAGTTCGCGAAGGCGGACCTTGATCTGCCGTAATGTTGCCATACTTCGGGCCATACGGTATGCTCAATACGGGTCCCTGTCAAGGCTTGGGACGGCCCACCGGAAAGACGAAAGGAGGAGGTGCCCATGCACACGCTGGTCTGCGGAACCTGCGGAAAGGAGTATTCGACCGAAACGCTGGAGTGGAGATGCGGATGCGGAGGAATCTTCGAGCTCCGCGGCGGTACAGACTTCTCCATCGAAGAGATCGACACAGCTGTACAAACTCTGTGGCGCTACCGAAGCGCCCTCCCCCTCTCCGGCGCGCAGAGCGGTAGCGGCGCCGGTAGAGCAATGAGTCTCGGAGAGGGCTGGACCCCGCTGGTGGCGTATTCCGGCGCTGCCTCAGATATCTCGCACCGCGACCCTTCTCTTCCGAGCGACGCGGCTCCCGAATCCTCTCCGCAGGTACTCCTCAAGCTCGACCACCTCTTTCCGAGCGGATCCTACAAGGACCGGGGTGCGGCCGTGCTCATGAGCAAGGTCGCGGAGCTCGGTATAGAAAGAGTCGTAGAGGACTCCTCGGGGAATGCGGGCGCCGCGATTGCCGCCTATGCGGCGGCGGCCGGAATATCCGCGGAGATCTACGTACCGGCGGCGAACAGCCCCGAGAAGCTGGCGCAGATCCGCAGCTATGGTGCACGCCTGGTCCCGGTGGAGGGGAGCAGGAGCGACACTGCGGCTGCGGCCATGGAGGCGGCTGCAGATACCTACTATGCGAGCCACGTCTACAACCCCTTCTTTATCGAGGGGACGAAGACCTTTGCCTACGAGCTCTGGGAGCAGCTCGGCTACAGGGCCCCGGAGACGGTGGTGCTGCCCGCCGGAAACGGCACCCTGCTGCTCGGCTCCTACAAGGGTTTTTCCGAACTGAAGTCGACAGGCCTGATCGAGCGGATTCCCGTCCACGTGGCGGTACAGACAGCCGCCTGCGCCCCCCTTGCTTCGGCGGCCGCCGAAGCCCAGCGATCAGCCGGGGCAGCCGGAGCCGATGGGGCCGACGACACGGTAGCAGCGGTCTCGCCGGAGCCGACGGCGGCCGAGGGAATCGCCATAGTCTCCCCTCCCCTCCTGGAGAGAATGGCGGAGGTCGTACGCAACACCGGCGGAAAGGTAATTACCGTCGACGAGGACGAGATCGTCGCTGCACTCTCGGAAGCGGTCGGCCGCGGCATCTACATCGAACCGACCGCAGCCGCCTCCCTCGCCGGTCTTCGACTTTACCTCGAAGGTGAGATGCGAGAAGATACGCGAAGACCCGGCCATACGGGAACAACCGAATCGGCTGAGACCATCGTCGGCGTGACCACCGGGCATGGGCTGAAGGCACCGGGCAAGATCGCGAAACTCCTGGAGAAGAGCGGCCCCTCGCAGCGGGGCCATTCGTAGAGGCGCCTCGCTGAGCCGCCGCCCATTTTACCCACACACGGAGGCATACAGATGCACAACGATACACAAGAGACCGGCGAGAAGGAAAAGATGGTGCTGATAGGCGGCGGAGTCGGACCGATGGCGGGGGTGGAGCTCCACCGCAAGATCATCGAGCAGACCGCCACCGACGGCACCGACCAGGACCACCTCGAGGTCATCCACCTCTCCCGCTCGCCCATCATAGCCGACAGAACAGAGTACCTGTTGGGCAGAGATGCGACGGATCCGGTAGAGGGGATGCTCCGGGTCTTCCGCATGGCCTCCCGTGCTCTCGAGCTCGAGGGAAGGGAGGCGGTTGCCGGCATTCCCTGCAACACCTTTCATGCGCCCGCAATCTTCGAACCATTCTCCCGCAGACTCGAGGAAGAGCATCATCCCATCCGGCTCCTGCACATGCTCGAGGAGACCGCCGAAACCGTCCGCGAGCACGTTCCCGGGGCCAGGAAAATCGGCCTGCTCTCGACCACAGGCACGAGAAAGGCGGGTGTATACGAAGAGATATTCGGCCGCCACGGCATCGAGCTCCTCCTCATTCCGAAGGCAGAGCAGGAGAAGCTGCACGAGGCGATCTACCACCGCACGTGGGGCTTGAAGGCGCTCTCCCCGGCGAGCGAAGAGGCCGTCGATCGGGTGAGGCGCTGCGGCCGCATGCTCGAGGAGCGCGGCGCAGAGGCGGTCATACTCGGCTGCACCGAGCTTCCACTCGCGCTGCCGGCAGGACTCGGGAACACACCCTACATCGATCCGATGACCGTCCTCGCCATGGCCCTGGTGCGGGAAGCCGCCCCCGCTAAGCTGAAGCCACACCGGGGCTGAGACGGAGCGAAGCTCATCGAAGCTGAAGCCGGAGCTAAGACCGCCGCCTAAGCTGATTGTGGGTTTATTATTTATATAGAGCTCTGCTATACTGATGTTTATTGTGCAGCGTGTAGAAAAGGTTTTCACACAGATCGGAGGAGCAAGCGTCTCATTCCTGCGGACCTACGGCCGTTTTACCAGGATGGTGATACTTTCGATCATCGCCCTGCACAAGGCCCCGATCTACGTCTCTCAGGTGGTGGAGCAGTACATCTACATCGGCAAGCGTTCTCTGCCGCTTATTACCATTTCCGCGATTTTTATGGGCCTGCTCATGGGCGTCCAGCTCGGCACCCAGATGAGCGCCACCACTCCCGCCTGGGTCGAGGGTGGCCTCATCCTGAGAACCGTCCTCCTGGAGATGGGGCCCATCATCATGGGAATAGTGCTCGCCGGAAGGGTCGGCTCGGGTATCGCCTCGGAGATAGGCACGATGAAGGTCACCGAGCAGGTGGACGCGCTGCGCACCATGGGGATCGATCCTATCGAGTATCTGGTCATGCCGAGGCTGCTCAGCGGCACCGTCGCCTTCACCATGCTGATCGTATTCTTCGACCTCCTCGCCATACTCGCCTCCTTCGTCTCGACCTACTTCACCATCGACATGACGTGGGTGGGCTTCGTCCGGGGGATGAGGATGGAGTTCGTGCTGACCGACGTGTATACCAGCCTCATAAAGGCGTTTCTCTTCGGATTCGTGGTGATATCGAGCGGCACATTCTTCGGCCTGGAGACGAGCCACGGGGCGAAGGGTGTCGGTGCGACGACGACCAGCGCGGTCATCTGGTCTTCGATCGGGATCATCGTGCTCGACTACGTGATTTCGGCCCTGCTCTACATGATGTGGTGATGACGTGGAGGTAATGATTCAGTATGATTGAAGTGCGGGGAGTACACAAGAAGATAGACGGCCGGGTAATACTCGACTCGATCGATCTGGACTTGCACGACGGCGAGACGCTGAGCGTGGTGGGGATAAGCGGCTGCGGAAAGACCACCCTCCTCAAGCTGATGATCGGCCTGGACAGCGTGGATGCGGGGAGCATCCGGCTCGACGACGAGGTGATAACCGAATACTCCGAAAAGCAGTTCGACCGCTACGTGAGAAACCGGATGACCATGGTCTTCCAGCACGGGGCGCTCTGGGATTCGAAGACGGTCCGGCAGAATATCGACCTCGCCCTCAACCTGCGCAAGGGTCTCTCCTACGAGGAGCGCAAGAAGCTCATACGCGAGAGCCTCCAAAGGGTGGGGCTCGAGGGAACGGAGGAGATGTATCCGGAGGAGCTCAGCGGCGGAATGAAAAAACGGGCGGCAATCGCCCGCGCCATTGCCGCCAGACCGAAGTACCTGCTCTACGACGAACCGACCACCGGCCTCGATCCGGTCCTCTCGAAGATGATCTCCAACCTCATCGTAAAGCTCGACGAGGAGCTCGGCACCACCTCCCTGGTAATAAGCCACGACATAGAGTCGATACCGATGTTCTCCGACCGTGTCTCCATGCTGCACGGGGGAAACATCATTCTCACCTGCGCCGCCGACAGGATCTGGGAGCAGGAGAACGAGACATTCAACGCCTTTTTACACGGCACAATGGAGAACGTATGAGCGAGATGAAGAACGAACTCTTTATAGGAATCTCGATCACCATCGCCACGCTGGTGGTGATAGTCGGCATCCTCTTCCTGCAGCAAGCTACGCTCTTCGGGCGGGGATTTACCGTCTACATGGTGGTCGAGGACACCGGCGGTGTTGCCGAGGGGTCGGAGGTGCTCTACCGCGGCGTGCACGCAGGCACCGTGACGAATACGGACGCGCGGCGCGATTCGGTCAGACTCACCCTCGATCTGCAGGATGCCCCTCCTCTGCCGAAGGACTCACAGTTCGTCATAGAGCAGCAGAGCCTCTTGAGCGGCATGGCGGTGAAGATTCGGCCAGGCGTTTCGCAGAAGGATCTCGAGGCCGGAAGCACGGTACAGGGGGAGACGAAGGGTGGTTTCTCTCAGCTCGCCGACGAGCTCGGCGAACGGGCCGAGGGCCTCGAAAAGGATATTACTGGGGTCCTCGAGAGCATCGAGTCGCTCCTCGGAGAGAAGACGCGAAGGAACCTGCTGGCACTGCTCGAGGATACGCGCGATGCGGCGCAGCAGTTCGAGGCAACCGTAGCGGAGAACCGCACGCAGCTCTCAGACACCCTCGAGAGCATGAGGGCTATTTCGGAAGAGAACCGAGAGCCCCTCGGCCGGTCCATCGAGAACATCGAGCGCGGATCCGAAGAGCTCGTCGGCACCTTAGAGCAGGTTCGCGCTCTCTCATCCCGCCTCGACACTCTCATCCGAAACATAGAAGAGGGGGAAGGAACTGCGGGTAAGATGGTCAGCGAAGACGAGCTCTACGAGGACCTGACGAAGACCATGGAGGAGATGAACAGCCTCATCAAGGACATAAAGGAGAATCCGAAGAGGTACATGTCCATCTCCATATTCTGAACCTAGCGCAGACGTTCGCGGTAGCTGTCGATAACGGCGGTAATGCGTTCGACCTCCTCGCTGCTGAGCTCTACGTGGCCCGCATCGGCATTCTCCCGCGCCTGTTCGGCGTTCCTCATGCCGCACAGGGTGTGGCTCAGACCCGGCTGGGCCAGCGTCCATGCGGTCACGAGCTGTACGGTGCTTATGCCGTGTGCCTGTTTGATCGGCTCGAGTTCGTCGAGCATCTGTGCGACCCTGCGCCTGTTTTCCACGCTGAAGCGGGGGTTGTTCGCCCGGAGATCGCCCGACGCAAACTCCCTCTCCGACGTCATCTTGCCGGTAAGCAGCCCGTTCGCAAGCGGGGAGTAGGCAAAAACCGATACCCCGTTCTCCCTGCAGTACGGGAGCTGCTCCTCTTCGAGACCGCGGTCGAGCATCGAGTAGAGCTCCTGGTCGACATCGAGCCGTCCTCGCGCCGAGTACTCTTTCAAGTGGTCGACGGTGGCGTTGCAGGCGCCGATGGCCCTGATCTTGCCCTCGTCTTTCATTTTCGAGAGGGTATCCATCGTCTCCTCGATGGCCGTGGTATTCTCCTGCCAGTGGGTCTGATATACATCGATGTAGTCGGTGCCGAGACGGCGGAGACTCCCCTCCACCTCCTCCCGGAGGGACTCAGCACCGAGGTATATCCTCACCGGTATGATCCCGTTGGGGTTGACTTGCTGTGCGTTTGCATTGAACTTGTACTCGCCCGCATCGGGCCTGCAGACCATGCCGCACTTCGTGGCGATAACTATGTCCTCTCTTCTTCCCTTTATCGCATCGCCTACGATCTCCTCGGAGAGGCCGAAGCCGTAGATAGGCGCGGTGTCGATAAAGTTGACACCCCTGTCCAGGGCGGCGTGGATCGCCTCTTTCGCCTGTCTCTTGTCGGTGCCGCCCCACATCCAGCCGCCCATCGCCCATGCGCCGACGGCTACCGCGGATGCCTTGATACCCGATTTTCCTATCTCTCTGTATTCCATTTCACTTTTCCTCCTCCAAATTCAATAATAAGCATAGATGGACGAGCGGTAAAGTATATGCTATACACGTAGGGAGGAGGATTTCCCATGACTGAAGCTTTGTATCATCAAGACGCCTATCTCAAGAGTTTCAGCGCAGAGGTACTCGAGACGGACGATGAGGAGAATGCCGTGCTGCTCGACCGAACCGCTTTCTTTCCGGGCGGAGGAGGACAGCTCGCCGATACCGGAACACTCTCCTGGAAAGAGGGCGGCGGCACTGAGGTCGAATCTCCTGTCGCCGCAATGAAGAAGAAGGACGGGCGGATTCTCCACTACCTCGAAGGTACCGTGCCGCAGGCGGGAACAAAGGTCGAGGGGAGTATAGACTGGGAGCGCAGACACAAGATCATGCGCACTCACTCGGCCATGCACGTGCTCTCCGGGGTTGCCTGGCGCGATTACGGCGCTCAGGTCACCGGCGGCAGCATGGACATACTCACCGCGAGAATGGACTTCGAATTCGAGAACTTCTCCGCAGAGCTGACCAAGGAACTCGAAGAACGGGTGAACGAGGAGATCGCAAAGGACCGCGAGATACAGGCCTACATCCTGCCGCGAGCCGAGGCGGAGAAGATTCCCGACCTCATTCGCACGAAGGTGAATCTCCTGCCGGAGAGCCTTACCGAGATCAGGGTGCTCGAAGTCGTCGGACTGGACATCCAGGCCGACGGAGGCACACACGTGGCACGCACCTCAGAGATCGGCCGCTTCAGCATTACCGGCCACAAGAGCAAGGGAAAGATCAACAAGAGGCTGAAGGTGGCGATAGAAGAGGCGGAGTGAGACTTACTGCGGCGGAGACGATGACGGGATGTATCGATATGCATGAGGACTGGAGGGAGCAGACGACTTTTCGTATACTGTGACTATGGCCATTTCAGATTTTCTCGCACCGGAACGCATCATTCTCAGAGAATCCACCACGAAGGACATGCTCCTCGACGAGCTCATCCACATCGCCTGCGCCGCCCTCAGCATCAGCACCGTAACCGCCGCCTTCGCCGTTGCCATCTCGGAGTCCACCCGGAAGATCACCGTCTTCCACGCAGGTCAGCGCATAGTGGAGATGTAGGCGCTCAACCTTCCGTGCAGGTAGACCGAAAGGGTCATGAGCGCGGAAATCCCGGCTAAGAGCAGAAAGAAAGCGGGAAGATGCGCCCTGAAGAAGCCGACGAGAAAACCGCTGACACCGTAACTGATCGGGAGGGCA
>CAYFVU010000122.1:0-9285 GCA_964346645.1 uncultured Spirochaetaceae bacterium
GGCGGCGGCGCAAACGTACAGCCGGTACAGTTTCCGAGTTTGAATCAGCAGTCCGACTCCGGCGACCAGGGGAATATCGGTCTCCTCATGGATGTATACATGGAGATGACCGTAGAGCTCGGGCGTACGAAGTGGTTGATAAAGGACATTCTCGGCATGGGCGAGGGCACGATCGTGGAGCTCGACAAGCTCGCCGGTGAACCGGTGGATATACTGGTAAACCACAAACTCATCGCGAAGGGTGAGGTCGTGGTTATCGATGAGAATTTCGGAGTACGCGTGACGGAAATAGTCTCTCCGATGGACAGAGTAGAGGGAATGACGTAGAGATATAGCACGGACGGGTTCCGATCGAGGAGGAGTGGGTTCCCTCCTTCGAGAAGGTTCGTCCGAGAATGAAAATGGGAGGGGAACGTGATAAGCACTAGAAGTGTGTACATGCTGTTGCTGTGCGCGGTACTCTGCAGCGCAACGGTGGCGGCTCAATCGACGAATTCGCAATCCGAACAGGCAAAAGAAACGGTAACGCAAGACTCGGTAGAGCAAGAGGCCGGGAGCGGAGGAGGTGTCGGGGCCGGAGAAAGCGCCGGGGTTTCGGCTGCCGCTGCAAACGGTGTCGGCAACGACGAGCCGAACGAGGTGCGTGAGGAGGACCTTGCCATCCGCGATACCGGAACACCGGAGGTGCAGCTCGAAGGGGGGCTGACACAGTTCTCCTTCTGGGACTTTCTCCGTATGTTCCTCGTACTCGGAGGGGTGATCGGCGCCATCTACGGTGTCTTTTTCGTGCTCAAGAGAGTGGGAAATCCGAGGTTACAAGGAAACTCTCTCATATCGGTCATCTCTACACAGAATCTGCAGGGCAATCGTGCGCTCCATCTCGTGGAAGTAGGAAACGAAGTTTTTCTCATCGGTTCCTCCGAGGGCGGAGTCGAACTGGTCGGAAAGCTTGAGGACCAGGAGACGCTCGATCAGGTAAAGCTCTACCGGTCGGAGATGATGGCAGGTGGAAAGAGCTTCCAGGGCTCGCTGCGGGATATCTTCTTCCGCGGAGGTTCCTCTGAAAGTGAGGCCTCCGAGGAGGAGTCCGACCGGTCGGCCGGCGCCGCGCTCTTCCTCCAGAAGCAGCGCGAGCGCTTGAAGAACATGTAGGGAGGTGCGGGTATGAATCGCAAGCTCATAGCGCTTTCTGCACTGGCACTCCTCTTCCTCCTCTGCGCCTCCATGGTGACGGCGCAGGAGCGAGTGCAGACCGAGATCCGGCAAGAGCAAAACACGCCTACGGTGCCCTTCGTGGACCTGACGGTAAGGGAACCTGAGTCGAACCAGGAGGTCGCCCTCAGCATTCAGCTGATTCTTCTTCTCGGCGTACTCGCCCTATCGCCTTCGATTATCGTGCTGACTACCAGTTTTCTCCGCATTGCCATAGTTTTCGACTTCATCCGCCGATCCCTCTCCCTCCAACAGGTCCCGCCGAATCAGGTGATGATGGGCGTGGCGCTATTCCTCACCCTCTTCATCATGTGGCCCACCTTCAACGAGATGTACGAGGAGTCCTTTCGTCCCTTTGCGGAGGGGGAGATCGGCTTAGAGCAGATGTATGAGGACTCGGTAGGTCCCATGCGGATCTTCATGTTTCGCCAGATGGGGAACGACCATGAGATGATACAGCTATTTATGAAGATGCGGGGACTGGAAAAACCCGAAAACTTTTCCCAAGTCCCGACCTACGTGCTCGTGCCTGCCTACGTGCTGCACGAGCTCACGGTCGCCTTCAAGATAGGGATACTTCTCTTCATCCCCTTCATTATCATAGATATGGTGGTGGCATCCACGCTCATGTCGATGGGAATGATCATGCTCCCGCCGATCATGATCTCGCTTCCGTTCAAAATAATTCTCTTCGTTCTGGTCGACGGCTGGAGTCTCATCACTCAGCAGTTGATCCAGAGTTTCAACTGATAGGAGGGCCGTATGAATTTGGCAATGGCTTCGAGAATAATGCAGAGCGGGGTACTCCAGATCCTCGTTATCGCAGGTCCCGTGCTCATCATCGGCGTGGCCGTAGGTCTCGTCATATCGATCTTTCAGGCCACTACGAGCATTCAGGAGCAGACGCTCACCTTCGTGCCGAAGATCATCGCGATCCTCGGGAGCGTCGGATTATTCGGACCGTGGATGCTGGCGATGATGAAGCAGTACACACTGAATCTCATTTCGATGATTTCGCAGTTGGGAGGATAACTAAGCGGTGAATCTGGACCTGATGACGGACAACGCGCAGCTACTCCTCATTCTCTTTACGAGGGTATTCGCCTTGTTGAGAGTGGCCCCGCTCCTCTCTTCGCGGGCCATTCCCGGGGTTGCTCGGGTTGCCCTTGCGCTCTTTACCGCCGTTGCCATCTTCCCATGGGTCTACGAGGCAGGTTATCCGATCCCGCCGAACGCACTCTCCTACGCGCTTATACTGGTGGGGGAAGCGTTGATCGGCATCATCATAGGATTTACCCTCAACGTCATCTTCACCGCCTTTCTGCTTGCCGGACAGTACTTCTCCTTTCAGATGGGCTTCGGCGCCTCCCAGGTCTACGATCCGATGGCGCAGGTGCAGATTCCGCTGATGGGACAGTACCTCAACATGATCGCCATGTTCGTCTTCCTCATCACCGGCGGTTTTCAGAAGCTCTTTCTCGCTGGGGTGCTGCGATCATTCCAGACGATGCGCGCGGTGGACTTCGCACTCAGGAGGGAGGAGATACACAATCTCGTGGCAGAGTCCGTCAGGCTCATGTTCGAGCATGCCCTTATTCTCTCATTTCCGGTGCTCGGCACCCTGCTGCTCGTTTCCGTCTCAATGGGGCTTCTTGCGAAGGCGGCGCCACAAATGAATCTCCTTATGCTCGGCTTTCCCATCAAGATCGGCATCGCCTTTCTCGTGCTCATGCTGTCCCTCCCGCTGCTGATGGAGGGCTTCTCGCGACTGATAGATGAGAGTTTTCTCGTCATCATGGAGTTCCTTGCAGGCGGGGAGTCGGGAGGAGCGGCATGATCGACCTCGATACCATGAGCAGAATCGCGGCCTCCCGTTCCCTCCCTGATTTGCGTGAGCGGCGCGAGGTGCCGCTGCAGTCGCGTTTCGACATCCATCTGCAGTGGTTTGCCGCTGAGGATGAGGGGCGGACCGAAGAGCCGACCGAGCAGAAGCTCCGCAAGGCCAGAGAGGACGGCAAGGTAGCGAAGAGTGCCGAGGTGAGCTCCTCGGTGACCCTCCTCTTCCCGATTATCGCCATAGGCATCATGGCTCCGTGGATACTCGACACCATGGAAGAGATGCTCACCTACTACTTCTCGGTCTCCGCGGAGATAGACGTCGCAGTGGACAACGGGCTCGTCGGCACCTTCCTCTCCTATTTTTTGAAGCTGTTTCTGCCTCCTGCCTCGATTGCATTCGTGGCGGCCCTTTTCGGCAATCTGTTGCAGGTCGGCTTTCTCTTCAGCACGAAGCCGATAACCCCCGACCTCTCGAAGATATCACCGAACTTCATCAAGTTCTTCCAGCGCTCCTTCTTTTCCGGAGAGGCGCTGTTCAACTTCTGGAAATCGATAATGAAGGTCATCGTCATAGGCATCATCGCCTACATCAACATACGGATGGAGATCGACAAACTGATGACCTTCGTTAACGTGCCGTTCAGGCTCGCCTTCGTGACGACCGCCGCGATCGCTTTTCGAATACTCGTGGAGGCGGCTATAGCGATGCTTCTCATGGCTCTGCCGGACTACTTCTTCCAGCGCCATCAGCACAAGGAGTCATTGAAGATGACCAAGCAGGAGGTCAAGGAGGAGAGGAAGACCACCGAAGGAGATCCCCTCATCAAGAGCCGGATGCGCGAGCGGATGCGTGATATGTTGAGCCAGAGCATGATGGAGAACGTCCCGGAGGCGGACGTCGTGGTTACGAACCCGACTCACTTTGCCGTTGCTCTCGAGTTCAAGCAGGAGCGGATGGTGGCGCCGATGGTCACTGCTAAGGGACAGGACAATATGGCCTTTCGCATAAGGGAGATCGCCGAGAAAAACGACGTGCCTATCATGGAGAACAAGCCCCTCGCGAGAGCACTCTATGCGGAGGTAGAGATAGGAGACATCATTCCGGAGAAGTACTACGAGGTCATGGCGATGATTCTCGGAGAGGTCTACCGAATGAACTCGAAGGAGCAGGTCTCGTGACGAAGGCAGATGTGTTAGAATTGCTGGGAAAGACACAAGGAGTTGAAAATGTCTGATATTCAGGGCGGTATTCGAGGAGCACTGCTGAACGACCGCAGCGACATTCTCGTCGCTGCCGGCGTAATCGTGGTGGTGAGCATGCTCATAATCCCTTTGCCGGCCTTCGTCCTCGATCTCTTCATGGCGACGAACCTCGTCTTCAGCCTGCTGGTGATCCTGATCGTGCTCTACACCAAGCGGGCGCTGGACTTCTCCGTCTTTCCCACACTGCTGCTCATGTCCACGGTCTTTACCCTTGCTCTCAATGTCAGCTCGACCAGGCTTATCCTCTCGAAGGGCTCGGAGTTCAACGGTAAGATCGTGCAGGCCTTTGCCACCTTCGTCGTCGGCACCGCCGGGAGCGAAGGATTGGTCATCGGCTTCATTATCTTCATCATCCTGATCGCCGTGCAGTTCATCGTTATCACCAAGGGCGCAACTCGTGTCGCCGAGGTCGCCGCTCGATTCACCCTCGATGCGTTGCCGGGAAAGCAGATGGCAATAGATGCCGCCTACAACGCGGGGAGTCTGAACGAAGAGGAGGCCACGAACAAGCGCAACGAGCTGCAGAGGGAGGCCGACTTCTACGGGGCGATGGATGGTGCCAGTAAGTTCGTCTCGGGGAATGTAAAGGTCGGTATCCTCATTACCGCCGTCAACATCGTCGGCGGTCTCATCGTAGGGACGACGATCCACGGCGAATCGCTCGCTCTCGCCGCCGACACCTACGTCTCGCTGACCATAGGCGACGGACTCGTCACCCAGTTCCCCTCGCTTATGATCGCAACGGCCACCGGACTCATAGTCACGAGGGCCATATCCGACGGCACCTTCGGCAGCGATGTCTCGATACAGTTCAGCCGCTACGCCCGGGTCTACTGGATCGCGACGGCCTTTCTCTTCTTCCTCTCATTCCTTCCCGGTTTCCCATGGTACGTGCTCATTCCCCTCTCCCTTATGACCGGCTACCTCGCCTACCGGCTCTCGAGGCGTGATACGGCGCAGCAGCGGGCAGCCGCAGAGGCGGAGTCCAAGGAGGGAGAGAAGGAGGAGGAGCAGCATGATATATCTCCGGTAGTGCCCCTCGATCCTCTTTCCCTCGAGCTCGGCTACGGGCTGATTCCCCTCGTCGACAAGGATCAGGGGGCGGAGCTGCTCGACAGGATCACGCGCATCAGACGCGAGTCGGCCCTCGAGATGGGGCTGGTCGTGCCGCGTATCCGGATAATCGACAACATGAGGCTCGAGCCGAACGAGTACAGCGTAAAGATAAAGGGAGTTGAGATCGGAAGAGGCTCCCTGAAGTCGGGCTACTATCTCGCCATCAATCCGGGAGATGTGAGCGACGATATCGAAGGAGAGGAGACGAGAGACCCGGCCTTTGGGCTGCCCGCTCTCTGGATATCGGAAGATGTCCGGGACGAGGCCGAGAGGGCGGGGTACACCGTAGTGGACAGCCCATCGATTATCGCCACTCATCTCACCGAGATCATCAAGAAGCACGCCCACGAGATGCTCGGGCGGCAGGAGGTCAAGTCGATGCTGGACACCCTGCGTGATGACTATCCGGCTGTGGTAGACGAGGTGATGAAGCTCCTCTCCCTCGGCGAGGTCGAAAAAGTCTTTCAGGGCTTGTTGATGGAAAGGGTCTCAATCCGTAATATAGTACCCATTCTCGAGACGGTGGCGGATTACGCCCCCATCTCGAAGGAGACGAGCTTTCTCGTAGAGAAGGCGCGGCAGACGCTCGGCAGGCAGATCTGCCTGCAGTTTGCCGACGACGACAGGGTTCTCCACGTGCTCACCATAGAACCTTCGCTGGAGCAGAAGATCATCGACTCGAGGGTCGACACCGCGCAGGGACCCGTCGCCGCACTCGAGCCCGAAGATCACCGGGCGTGGATAAACGCCGTGATGAATGCGGTCTCTCAGGTGCAGAAGATGGGATATCTCCCGGTCATCCTCTGCTCGGAGGCGGCGCGCAGATTGGTTCGACAGAGCATAGAACGGGATATTCCGGATGTTGGAGTAATATCGGTGCCCGAGGTGGTATCTGATATTAAAACGGAAGGATTAGGGGAGATCGTCCTCTCCGATGCGGACCGTCAAGCGGAAACGGCGACGGTATCCGGTGAAGAAAGATAAGGACTAGAGGTAGTATATGCAGTACTTTACCGAGCAGGCGCCGACACACAGAGAGGCAATACAGAAGATCCGCTCCAAGTACGGTGAGAGGGCGAAGGTGCTCACCCACCGTTCCATACGTATGGGAGGGGTCTTCGGGCTCTTCAGCAAGGAGGGGGTAGAGCTCTCGGGTTATCTCTCGCCGGAGGAGTACGGAAAGAGTACTACAAAGTCCCAGGCGCAACCCTCGGCTCCCTCCCAGACGAACAGCCAGGAAAGGCTGCAGGAGGAGAAGCAGAAGATTTTAGAGAACGTGCGTGGTGACTCTACCCTGCAGAAGGTGCTCGAGGAGGTGCAGTCGCTGCGGGAACAGATCGACAAAGGGAGCAACGGAGGAGGAGAAGCGGAGGAAAATCCGGCGATAAAGAACATCGAGCAGGTGCTCTCCGACAACGACTTCTCCCACGCCTTTATCTCGATGATCAGCAAGAAAATGAGGAGCAGCTTGTCGATGGAGGACCTTGCCGACGAGGAGACGGTGCACGAGCGCGTCCTCGAGTGGATAGGGGAGAACATACCGCTCTACACGAACACCGACAACCGGAAGAAGAAGATCCTCGTGCTCATCGGACCTACCGGCGTGGGGAAAACCACTACGGTAGCTAAGCTCGCCGCCATCCACAGCATCGGCACCAAGGGGGAGCGTGCGAAGGATGTGCGGATCATCACGATAGACAACTACCGTATCGGAGCGAAACAGCAGATGAAAACCTATGCCGACATCCTCCAGGTTCCCTTCTCGGGAGTAGAGAACCAGGAGGATCTGAAGAAGAAGATAGCCCTCTTCAAGGATGCTGACCTCATCCTCGTAGACACCATCGGCAAGAGTCCGAAGGACTACATGAACCTTGCAAAGATGCGTGAGGTGCTCGAGGCCTGCGGAGGCCAATCGGAGATACATCTCGCTCTGAGCGCTACCACCAAAGCATCAGATATTAAGGAGATACTGCAGCAGTTCGAGCCCTTCGGCTACAGCTCGATCGTTTTGACCAAACTCGACGAGACGATGCGCGTGGGGAACGTCATAAGTGTGCTCTGGGAGCGGGGCAAAACGGTCAGCTACATCACCGACGGGCAGGGAGTGCCGGATGACATAGACAGAGCCGGCGCGGTTCGCTTTCTGAAGAATCTGGAGGGCTTTTCGCTGTCTCCGGAAAAACTGAGGAGTAAGTTCGAGGAAATGTATGCCTCGAGTCCGGCCGACGGCTTGAAGAGCGAGAGGCGCGGAAACGGGGACGGGACGAAGGGACGTGATGCAGGGCTAAGCGAGAACGAGCAGCGTCGTCTCTATTCACGCGAGGCCCAGAGATCGGCAGAAACGACGTGGAGTAAAAAATGACGGATCAGGCGGAACAGCTTCGGGAAATCATGAAGAGCAAAGAGAACGGCAAGGATGGCGAGAACGGTTCGAAGACTCGCATCATTGCCATCTCCAGCGGAAAGGGAGGCGTGGGCAAGACCAACATCTCCATAAATCTGGCCATCGCATATGCTCAGTTGGGCAAAAAGGTGGTGGTCATGGATGCGGACCTCGGTCTCGCCAACGTAAACGTGGTGCTCGGGATCATACCGAAGTACAATCTCTATCATCTCATTCGGCGCCAAAAGAAAATGAGTGAGATCATGATGGATACCGACTACGGCATCCGTATCGTCGCCGGCGCCTCAGGTTTCTCAAAGATCGCTAACCTCACCGACGAGGAGCGGGACCACTTCATCAACGAGCTCTCCTCGCTCTCCGATGCGGACATTATCATCATCGACACAAGCGCAGGAGTGTCGAACAACGTGCTCGGATTCATCGCCGCCGCCGACGACGCCATTATCGTGACTACGCCGGAGCCTACGGCTATTACCGATGCGTATGGGATAATCAAGATCATCGCTACGGAGATAGATAATTTGAATCTGGGTCTGAAGCTGATTGTAAACAGAGTTAAGAGCGTAACCGAGGGGAAGAAGGTCGCCGAGCGCGTCATAAACATCGCCGGGCAGTTTCTCAACATGAAGATCGATTATCTAGGCTACGTGTACGACGACCAGGGGGTAGGCACATCGGTGCTGCACCAGAAGCCGTTTCTCGTGAACGAACCGAACGGAAAGGCGGCGATCTGTATCAAGCACATCGTCGGCAGATTGGAGAAGGTAGAGTACAGGGAGGGTAGCGGAATCGGCGGCTTTTTGCGCCGTCTGCTCGGAAAAACTTGACGCTTGTCAATTATTCTCATACTCTGGAAAAGGGGGATATAAAAAGCAAAAAAATGCCGAATGTGAAGATTGTCGGTATAAGCGCCGCGGCTGCCTTCGTACTTTCACTCATTTCAGGTATAATCGGGGGAGTCGGATTTCTCACCATTCTATTACGTGCAGCAGCAGGTGCGGTGGTCTTCGGACTACTTGCAGGAGGCATCTACGTTTTGCTCGAACGTATGGTTCCCGAACTCTTCGAGTTGGAGGGAGAGGAGGAGTACGAGGAACAAGAGGCTGCTCAGTCCGGCGGGAATGTGGACATTATCCTCGGAGAAGATGAAGATGCCGGGGCTGCGCAGGCGACGACTGCAGGGGCTGCAACCGCAGAGGCGGGAACCGAAAGCGGTGAAGGCCACTCGATCTCCGAAGCTTCCTCGAGTTTCGAGGAGGCTCCGGAGTTTGCAGTGGCCCAGGACGATGAATCATCCGATGAAGACTTCATAGAGGAACTCGACGAGAGTGGAGCTGCCTCAGACTCCGGAAACTCCGTGGACTCGGAAGGCACCGCGGGTGAACAGGAGAATCAACACCGGCGGCAAACGGTAGATGCGGATTACGGCGAGAGTACCGGGGTCCAGGGAG
>CAYFVU010000123.1:0-1551 GCA_964346645.1 uncultured Spirochaetaceae bacterium
TCGAGTTTCCCGCAGACCTCAGCGAGGCGGTAAAATCCGACCCCGAGGCCCGCATCGGCGAGCTGATAGCCTATATAGAGGAGCATGCGGAGACGGAGAGGCAGAAGGTGAGGTACGCGCACGACTGGATCACGCAAAACGTCGCCTACGACCTCGCCCAGAAAGACGGGGAGGCGGAGAGAGTCACCGACGCCTACGGGGTAATCGCACACGGCAAGTCCGTCTGCGCCGGCTATGCGAACGCATTCAAGATGCTCCTCGACCGGTTAGGAATCGAAAACCGGCTGCTCAACGGCTATGCACGCGGAGGAAGCTTTCAGCCGTTCGAAGAGGCGGAGCGAAAAGCGGAGGAGACGAATCATGCGTGGACGGCGGTGCGCCTCGACGGGCAATGGCGGCTCATCGACTCGACATGGAACGCGGGCTACCCCACCGAAGAGGGTTTCGAGTTCGCCTACGAACACGACTACTACATGCTGCCGCCCCGAGGCTTTCTCCACACCCATTTCAATCCCGATCAGAAATGGCAGCTTCTGGAGGAACCTGTCTCCTTCAGCGAGTTCGTGGATATGCCGTATCTTCACGGCTCCTTCTTCCGTCTCGGCATGCGGCCGGATCCCCGCCGTAAGAGGATTACGGTCCTAAAGGACGAGAGCGAGAGCTCTCTACGTCTTCCCTATCCGAGGCGGGGAGAGGAACGGCTGTATCTGCATACCAAGCTGATCGAGCACGAAACCGGTGAACGACTGAGGAACTACACCCTCGAAGAGCCGGCCGGCGAGGATGAGCTGCGCGTGCGGGTCCGTTTTCCCGGCCCCGGCCGATACGCCGTAAAAATGAACGCACGAACGATGGACAACGAGTATTACGGCCTGGGCTCTTACTTCTTCGAGGTCGAGTCTCTCGACGATCCACTGCCGCCCTTTCCGAGCCTTCATCCCCGCTTCTTCGAGATGGGTATGGAACTCGACAAGACGCACGCCGGAATTACGGTCCTGCGCGGCCGGGGAGAAGATGAGCTGCTCTTTCCGCTCCCGCGCTCGAAGGGAAAAGAGCTCGGCTTGCGCTGCAAGCTCGAGGAGAGAGAGACGGGAAAAGAGGTCGAGAATTATGAGATAGTCGAATACATCGGAGATAACCGGGCACGGGTTCGCGTGAGGTTTCCCGGCGCCGGCAGCTATCGCCTGATCCTATTCGCCCGTGACGAGAGAAAGGACTACCACTACCTCGGCTCTTACTTCTTCGAGGTCGAATCGCTCGACGATCCCCTGCCACCCTTTCCCGTCTTCTACAACCGCGCCTACGAGTACGGGGTACGCGATCTGCGGCCCCTCGAAGCTGTGCTCGAGAAAAGAGAGAGGATCAGGCTCAGTTTTCGCGGATCCGAAGAGGCGCAGTTCTACATCCGCGCCGACGGCGATTACATTCGCATCCCCTACGATAAGGCGAGTGCACGCTACGAGGTGGAGACACCTCCCGTTTCAGAGGAGCTCTATCTCGCGGTATCCTACGGAGGAGGATACAGATATCTTGCGAAGTATGTGGTTGAAT
>CAYFVU010000123.1:1651-9159 GCA_964346645.1 uncultured Spirochaetaceae bacterium
CCCTCGCCCTGCGGCACGTATATCTCCACATCGTCCATGAAGCCGAAGATCTTAGATGCAAATACGGCCCGCAGATACTCGTCCTCCCGCTCGACTATCTTAGCGCGCGGCCGAACAGATTCGCCCCGGTCGCTCAGACAGCTGAAATCTCCGGCACATCGAATACGATCTCGAAACGCGAGCCGTCCTCCGACGATATGTGGAGCTCCCCGCGTATCTGCTTAATGAGCGTTTCCACGAGTAAAAGACCGAGAGTGTTACCCGTCCCGGGCTCGAAACCCTCCGTCAGTCCCTCGCCGTCGTCCTCGACCACGAGACGGTACTGCTGCGCCGAGGCGGAGGTAAAGCTCACCTTGATGTTCCCCTCTTCTCTGCCCTGAAAGGCGTGCTGCACGGCATTGGTAAGCAGCTCGTTGAGGATGATGCCGCAGGGAACGGCATAGGTGATGGAGAGGTTGGCATCGTCGAGCTCGGAGGTAATGGAGATGTGCGTGTCGTCGAGCATCGAGGTGTTGAAGGTAGATAGAAAGGACTCGACGTAGGTGCGCATGTTCACCTCGGTGAGGTTCTCGGAGTGGTAGAGTTTCTCGTGCGTGAGCGCGATGGAGTAGATACGGTTGCGCGTCTTCTCCAAGGCTCCCTTCACCTGCTCGACATCCTCGAGCTGCTCGTTCTGCAGATTCAGGAGGCTGATGACCACGTTCAGATTGTTCTTTACCCGGTGGTGGATCTCATCGAGCAGCGTCTCCCGCTCCTGCAGTCGGAGCTTGAGCTCCCTCTCACGCTGCTGAACCTGGTCTATGAGGGAGTTCGCCGACGAGGAGAGATTCATCAGCTCGGGAATCTGCGATTCGTACTCGACCCGGAATTCGTAGGTGCCGAATGCAGCCTCCTGCAGTATGCCGTCGAGCTCTTCTATCCGCCGCACCAGCTTGTACTCCACGAGCTGATATGCGACGAGGGAGAAGAGGATGATGAGCAGCAATATGCTCAGTCCCGCAATGAGGTAGAACTGGGTGAGGAACTCGCGGTAGAAGCCGAGATCGTACTCCAGCCGCACGATGGGATACTGCACGAAGGCGAAACCGGATCGGCTCATGGAACGCTTGCTGTAGACAGTGAGGCTGTCTCCGCTCTGTCTTCTGTAGGTCTCCCCCTCTTCCAAGCGCTCGAGAATCGCCTCCTCCAGCTCAACTTTTTCCCCGTCGAGCAGGGAACGGGTGCTCACATTCGTCCGGTAGAGTATATCGAAGTCGTCGATGAAGCTCTGCGGGGTAATTATCTCTCTGAAGAACTCATAGAATAAGTGGCGGTAGAGCTCCTGCGAATAGTGCTGCTTCACGAATGCGCCGAATGAGATCGACGTCTCGAGGATGTGCCGGCTCTCTTCGGGACTGAAGTAGGAGTAGATCATCTTCGTCCCCTTCATGTTCGAGATGCTGATCCTCTGGGTGTAGATGAGGCCCTTCCCGTAAACTGATTCGAGAAACTCCCTGAAACTCTCGTCGAGCTCGAAGAGGTTGAGGCCCACATCCTTCTCGAAGCTGCTCCTCTCTACCACACCCCTCGAGTTTATCAGGTAGACATCGACATCCTCATAGAGCTCGGCAATAGAGGTGAGCAAGTTCGCATCTGCCCGAAAAGGACTGCCACCCGTTTTCTCGACGAGCTTCGCGTAGATCTCCTGCAACACCCGCTCGTTGTAACGCCTCGCCCGCTCTTCGAAGGGTTGTATGAGGATGTGGAAGCTCTCGAGGCGATTCATCAGCTGCTGCTCGGTGTCCGCAATACTCCGGTTCCTCATGGCCCTGAAGTTGGAGTGACTGTGAAAGACAAAGAATACGGAGAGGGCGAGCGAGTTGAGGCAGATGATGATGATGAGGGTGAGAATGAAAAAACGTTTCACATACGCATCCGTTCGAAAGGGCTGTCCGACAAGCAATACTATGACAGACACATAAAACGGTCAAGTTAGTATTGAGCCCAGCTCCAAAACGCAAATTGCTGTATTGGCCAACAGCTGTTGTCAGTTGCACGGCCGTATGCTATGATCCAACACGTATTATGACCATAGCGTTTGTTTTCGAGATCTTTATACCGATCGTAAACGGCATCATCACCTCGACGCAGAACCTCGCCGAGAACCTCATTGCAGACGGGCATCGGGTCATCTACATCGCCCCCAAGTGGAAGCATTCTACCATAACGGAGGTCGAGGGAGTTCCCGTCTTCTACATAGAGAGCTATGAGGCTTACGTCTATCCGGGAATGCGCAACGTCTTTCCCTGGAACAGGCAGGTGCAGAGGATCATAAAACGCGAGGGGGTGGACATAGTCCACGCCACCGGCCCCTACCTTCTCAATTGGGCGGCCCTGCGCGCCGCCAGACGGCTGGACAAGGGAACGGTGCAGACCTTCCACACGATGCTGCAGGAGCCGAGCTACATCCGCTACTTCGCCCACACCAAGGTGTTCGTCCCGCTGCTGCGGGCCATCGCCTGGCGCTATTTCGGTCTCTATATGAGGAAGAGCGACGCCGTGACCGGGCCGAGCAGGTACGTGAAGGAGGAGCTCTCGAGGCATTATCCGGAGACAGCCATATTCCACATTCCGAACGGCGTGGACATAGAGCGTTTCTCGGGTGCCGCTCCCTTCGAGGCCACCTCCAGGCGCTTCTCCATGTTCAACGAGAAGACCTTCATCTTCATCGGCCGGCTCGGCGCCGAGAAGTCGGTGGATATTCTGATCGACGGTTTTAGTATCGCCATCCGGAGGGATCCGGAGATACGCCTCATTCTCGTCGGCGACGGCCCGGGCAAGCACATATATAAGAGACAGGTGCGCGAACTGGGACTGCGGAAATCGGTCTTCTTCCTCGGCAGACTCAGCCCCGACGACCTCTACAGCAGCGGTCTCATACACAACGCGGTGGCCAACGTGACGGCGAGCACCACCGAGAGCTTCGGTATGACGGTGGTGGAGGCGATGGCCTCGGGAACCCCGTCGATCGTGCCGAAGGTGCCCGGAATATCCGAAATCGCCGAAGGGACCGGTCTCACCTTTCCCAAAGACGACACCGAGGGGCTCGCGGAGCAGGTCCTCACCATGGCGAAAGAGAAGAGCCTCCGCGATGCGCTGAGCAAGGCCTGCGTTTCACGCTCTAGTTTCTTCGATGGTCGGGTGGTTGCCGAACGCTTCGAGAAGCTCTACCGCCGGGTACTCGACGGCAGGGCGGCACACTTGAGGCAGGAGGAGCTGGACTACTCGGAAACAGCGGAGCGAATAGCGCAGGAATAGTGAGGCGGAGAATGCCGGATTCACGCTTACTGCCTGTTACTTCCGGTTAATACCTGTTATTGCCGGTCACTGCCGGTCACTGCGACCTCGGGATGCGTATCCGTATTCGGGTGCCGTGATCGCTGTCTATGGTCATCTCAGCGCCGATCTGCGAGGCGAGGAGCCGGATGAGCGTCAGGCCGAGATGCCCCTCTTCTTCACTCTCCTGAACCTGCGTAATACCGACCCCGTTGTCCTCGATCTCCATCTCGCACACATCCGCAGAGCCGCAGGAAAACCGGATGTCGATCCGGCCCGAAGAGCCCTCGGGGAAAGCGTGGAGCAGCGCGTTGGTCACCAATTCGTTGAGAATGAGGCCGAAGGGAACGGCGAGGGTGATGTCGAGCTCCGCATCCTCTAGATCCATGTGTACGCTGATGTCGCGGTCGTAGCCATAGAGACTCGACAGCTCCTCCACCACCGCCTCTATGTACTCCCTCATCCCTATCTGCGAGAAGTTCTCGGATTTGTAGAGCCTCTCGTGGACCAGCGCCATCGAAAAGACCCTGCTTCGGCTCACCTCCAGCGCCCGCTCTGCATCTTCAACGCTGTGAATGTAGTCGGCCTGCAAGTTCAGGAGGCTGACCACGATGTTGAGGTTGTTCTTGACCCTGTGGTGGATCTCCTGCAGAAGGACCTCCTTCTCCTTCAGAGAGTTTTTTACTCTGCGTTCGGATTCGCTCAACTTCTCGAGCATCTCCTCCTGCTCTCTCCGCGTCTTCTCGAGTTCACTCACCATCGAGTTGAATGAGTTCATCAGCCTCCCGATCTCGTCGCGGCGGCTCGTCGACACGGTCTTGAATCTGCCCCGTGCCACCTCGGACGAAGCGTCCACGAGACGGGTAAGAGGACGATTTACCGCGAAGGAAAAGACCGCGAGAAGCGTTCCCACGAAGACCGCAACCACGAACATGAGGGAGAGGTAGACCGCCCTCCTGCCGGCGATGAGTGGAAGAAAGAACTCGTCGGCAAAGGAGAAGCTCACCAGGTGCCACCTGAAGAAGGGAAAGTAGCGGCCGTAGGCGAGAGCCCTGCCTCCCTCGAGCTCCATCTCGAAGATCTCCCCCTCCGGCGGAGGCATGCTTTGCAGTTTCTTCCTCGACAAGCCCTCTATGGTGCTGCCGACCACCTCCTGCCCGTTCTCCACCACCAGGAAGTGCATGAGGGAAAACCTCGAGGGGAGGTCGAGGATCTGCACGAGCGAGTCGTTCTTCATCGTCTGCACCATCGCGCTGTCGTTTGCCATCCGTATCGTGAGGAGGTCGTCGAAGTTCTCGTCGCATATCTCGAGCGCAATCGAGGAGGCGAGCTTCAGTTCGCTCTTCGTGCGTCTCTGCAGATAGTCGGAGAGATTGGTATTGAGGAGATATATGGAAACGGCCACCGACAGGCCGCCGGCGAGCACGACGGGGACGAGGACGAGGAGAGTAAGGGTACGCGGCATGAGATCCTTCAGCTTCATCCCCCCTCCTAAAACTTCGGCTCCGCGGTGCGGACCGAGCCGGGATAGACGATCTCTTTTTTTCCGTTCTGCCACTGGATGAGCATGGGATTGTGGCCGACTTGCCGCCCGGTGTGGTCGACCTTGAATCTGCCGATGATGGTCACCGTGTTGAGTCCCGAGATGTAGTCGCTCAGTCTCTCGTGGTCGAGGCTGCCGGCGGCGGCGATCGCCTCGCCGAGGATGCGGCATGCGGAGAAGGCGGAGGCCGAGTGGTAGGTCGGCTCTTCGCCGGTAAAGGCTTCGTAGCTCGAAATGAACTCTTCGGTTCCGGGAAAGGGGATACGCTCATTCGGCTCCCACTGAGACGGGGCGAACACGCCCTCGGCGAAGGAGCCGACACGTCGGGAGAACGAGGGATCGATGGGGGTAATAGTCATAGCGGTCGCCTCGGGCCGGTAGTCCGACTTCTCCAACATTTCCAACAGCCGGTGTCCCACGGGAGGATAGCTGCAGACGATGAGCGCCCCGTTGCCTGCCTCCTCCACTCGGGGCCAGAGCTCTGCCATCTCTTTCGATCCAGGATCGATCCCGAAGAGTCGTATATCGGAGAGTCCCATTCTTCCCGCCCACTTGTGGGCGCCGTTTGCCGCATCGCGGTTGAAGGGATTCTTCTCGTAGACGATGCTCACCCCCTCTATGCCGTTTCGCGCGCAGAGGTCGAGAAAGCCGATGAAGAAGCGGTCGGCGGGAGCGTACATGCCGAATACGTGGGAGTAGCCGCTCCTCCAGATCTCGTCGCCCGCCGCTGCGGAGGCGATGAGCACGTAGCCATGCCGCTCGGTGATCTTCGCAACCTCGAGGGTAATGGGGGTCCCGTACGGGGAGAGCACGAGGTCGACCTCCTGGTTCTCGATGTAGTCGCGGTAGATACGTGCCGCCCGCTCCGGGTCGCTCCGGTCGTCCTTGATGGTCAGCTCGACGGGACGGCCGAGGAGACCCCCCTTCTCGTTTGTCTGCCGAACCCACAGCCTGTAGGCCTTCTCCATCATACCCGCCGGCTCGGCATAGGCGCCGGTAAGCGAGAGGCTCGCGCCTATCTTTACCGTCTCCTCCGCCGATTCCGTCTCATCTGCGACTGCATGCAGAACAGACGCGAACACTGCCCACAGCAGGAGCAGGGCAGCTGTACGGCAGACCGCCGCGATCGGAGTTCTCGGCCCGATTTTCCTCATGTGTCCATCTACCTCGCAAATTTTCTGCATCTACCCTCTAGTGTAATAGCTACACAAGATAAACGATAGTTTTTTTTCTCATCTCCGCTCTTGTGAAGTAAGGTTCAAATTCTTAGTATTAATGAAATATATGAAGAATTTGAGACCTCGAGGCCGCACATCCCGCTCCCGGACACCCGCCTCCGTTAATCGCAGCAAGGAGCTCGATCTCGTGAGCGATCCCATCCCCGGACTCATCTTCCGGATCGCCCTGCCGGCGAGCGTCGGCTACTTCTTCAACACCATGTTCAACGTGGTGGACACCTACTTCGCCGGACGCCTCTCTACCGACTCGCTCGCTGCCTTAGGGCTCTCTTTTCCCCTCTTTATGCTGATCCTCTCGGTCGGCGTGGGCATAGGCGCGGGGACGAACGCCCTCATCGCCAATGCGCTGGGGGCCGGCGAGCAGCAAAAGGCCTCCATGTACCAGGCCCAGGCGGTCTCCTTCGCCGCCCTCACCACCGTGGCCGTCGCCCTCCCCCTCTTTCTGGCCCTCGTTCCCCTGTTCCGCTTCTTCGACGCGGAGGCAGGTGTGCTCGAAGGCGGTGTCGGCTACATGCGGGTCATCGCCGGCGGCGGCATCTTCATCGTTCTGGCGAACACCCTCAACGCGGGGCTGCAGGCGCGGGGAAAGACCACCGTCTTCCGCAACTTCCTCGTCCTCGGCTTTCTGCTGAACATCGGGCTCGATCCCCTCTTCATGTTTACCTTCGGCTGGGAGGAGGCCGGCGTGGGGGCGGCGACGATTATGGTGAACGTGTTGGGAGTCTTCTGGGTGGGGCGCGCCCTTGTACGGGTGGAAGGCCTGGCCGGGCGTTCGGCCTCGGATTTCGTGCCGCGCCGCTCCTACGTGCGGGAGATCGCCGGCCAGTCGATTCCCGCGGGGCTCAACTTCCTGACCATTGCCCTCGGGGCCTTCGTGATAAACTACTTCGTCAGCCGTTTCGGCCGGGACGCGGTGGCCGCCTACGGGACGGCCCTCAGGATAGAGCAGATCGCCCTCCTGCCGACCATAGGCATAAGCGTGGCCCTCGCCTCGATGGTGGGCCAGAACAACGGCGCCGGACGGCTCGACCGGGTAAAGGGCTCCTACCGCAGCTCCCTCGCCTTCGCCTTCGGCGCCATGGTGCTGATCCTTACGCCGGTGGTGATCTTCGCCCCCTTCCTGCTGCGCATCTTCACCGACACCGCCGAGGTCGTGCGAATAGGCCGCATCTACCTCTACATCCAGGTGCTGACCTTCTTCAGCTACATCGTCCTGAACCAGTCGAACTCGGTCCTGCAGGGGCTCAAGCGCCCGGCGATGATAATGTGGGTAGGCGTCTACCGCCAGCTGATCGCCCCCTTCATCATCTTCCCCCTCTTCATCGGCCCGGTCGGCCTCGGCCTGCACGGGGTCTGGTGGGGCCTGGTGGCCGTCAACTGGTCCGCCGCCCTCTGGATCCTCCTCTGGACGC
>CAYFVU010000124.1:0-9138 GCA_964346645.1 uncultured Spirochaetaceae bacterium
TAAATCAGGTTTTTCTCCAGGCCTTCCCCGATGTGCACCGAACGATCAATGAGAAACTCGCCGAAGAGTTCGGGGCCGGGCCCGTGGACTACGAGGAGGCCGCTTCGATTACCGAGGAGGCCATCCAGGATCAGTTTATCATGCAGCTCTTGCTGATGTTCGGCCTCGCCGAAACGGAAAAGGCTCAAAAGAGCGTCGGTCCGGGCACCGTTTTACGAAAAACCGCTCTCTTCGACGAAGTTTTCGACTGGAAGGTGCCGGCGTTTTAGGGGCAGAGTGTTTTTAACGGGGAAAAGCGGTTCTACGGAAGGGCTCCTTCGTCACCTTTATTCAGAAATGAAAAACAGGAGAACACTGATGGCACACGTTATTTCGGTAGATACGAGCTCCGAACGGGGCACTTCCAACATCTCGTTATTCAGTGGGAAATCTAGTGTAAAGTTATGTATGAAATATTCCCTGTCAAACCACGCCATGGTTGTTCCCGCGATCAACGTCAAGCCGGATAAACAGTCGGGCCCCCCGCGGGCGCGTGGATTAAAGGCTATGATAGAGCCGCTCTCTCCTATATCCATGCAGAGTTTTTTGGATAGAGGAGGACATGGATCTGTGGTGTCTGTGTTAAGAAAATCCCAGGGAGAGAGTGTATCATTAGCTTGGAGAGTGTGGAGTGAATAATGTTTTCAAATTGTAGAAGATGAGACTAATAAGTGATTGGAAATTTGACTTTAGCCCGACAGCGGATTTATAGTCGTATATACTTTTACCATAGGAGCATCACCATGAAGGTCCAGCACTCTCAAATCTACATAGATCCCGTTAAGGTAAAGGTATCCCTCCCCCTCGTAGAGGAGATGAGGGAGATACAGAAGAGCGGTGAGTTCGTGCTGCTCGAAGACCCGGTAGAGAAGCGTGAGACGCTGATTATGGGGATGTTCGTCCTCCGAGCGTCGCATCAGAGCTGGGACTCCCCTCTGAGAGAGGGAGAGGTTCCCAAGTCCATCTACGATGTACAGGACTGGATCTACAACATCAAAACGATAAACGGCGGTTCACCTCAGGCTGCGGGAAATGTCATGGACGGCTTCCGGCTCGGATTCCAATATGCAATCTCCGACGCCGTTATGGTGGGAAGCACCACGGTGCTCAACGGAGGGATGCCCAGTGCGGAGGGACATCCCGGCTACCTTTGGCAGCCCTACAACTGTGCCCAATGGCCCCACATGCAGGAGGCGGATCCCCGCATGCTCGAGCGCTTCAGCGCCCAGCGCAAGAAGCTCCAGGAGCTCGGCTACGCCTCCGATCGCCGCTATCCCGCCCAGATCGTCGTTACCCGCAGCGGCAAGGAGACGAAGCCGGACCTTTTAGAGGCGAGTATCTTCCATGAGTACCATCCCGACGGAGAAGCGGTGGAGGCCTACATAGTCACCGGCAGCGCCGGATCAAAGGCAATTCGCGAACGGGCGGCCCGTTACGGCATGGCCGAGAGAATAGATAGCCTCCTTATCGAGCTGCCGGCGGCCGGAGACCCGGCCGGTATAGACCTGCAATCGCTCCCCGGAATACTCTACAGGGACTACGACATCCGGATTGCAAACCACGACGGGGGGGCACTGGTGCTCGAGGCCTTCTGCAAGGCGGGTATAATACCCCAGTTCAACTTCACCTTTGCCCGCAAGCCCTCCCTCTACGAGGCAATCTCCGCCGCACAGGATATAGGGGAGGAGGACAAAGCGAGGGTTCTTAAAAATTTCGACGAGCTGGTCCAGAACTTCTTCAGGACCCCCGACGGATCGATACCCAAGAGTTTCTCCATAGCTCAGCTTCTCATAGATGAGCCCGACGAGGCGGCTGTGGTGGTACTCGACACACGAGAGGTGAAGGACTTCGGCTGAAACCTCCTTCTTACACCAGGTGGCGGCCCCCATCTAAGTGTAGGCAGGTCCCCGTTACGTATGGATTGGTAAGGAGATACATCAGAGCCCGGTAGTTGACCTCCTCTCCGGGCTCAAAGCCCATTATCGACTTTAGCTCCACCTTCTTTCGATACTCCTCGCTGTCCCAGGTATTGAATTTCACCAGTGCCGGGGCGATGCTGTTGACCTTGATCCTGGGGCCGAACCGCGCAGCGAAGGACTGCGTCATGTTCTCCAGACCCGCCTTGGTGGAGGCGTAGGCTACGTGCTTTTTTGATCCTCTCCGTGACACGAAATCGGTCATATGAATGATATCACTGACGGCGTGTTCCTCATCTACAATACCCGGTCTCGATGCCTCGAGGAGCTCCCGAAGCCCGTAATTTATCGTAAAGGGTCCTATCATGTGCACATAGACGAGATCGAGAAAACGCTCATTCCCCTCTTGGGCTAAAATTTCCTCATCTGGATACCAGAGCGATGCATTGTGAATAAGGGCTCTAAGCGAATCGAAGCTCCCCCTTACCTCCTCGATAAAGGTTTTTATACCCAGGTCGCTCGAGAAGTCCGCCTGCAGTGTTTCGACCCCCTGTTCCCGGATCTCTCTCAGCCTCTCGCGTTCCCTTCTGTAGGTAATGATAACGCGATACCCGAGATCCTTGAGTCGCAGTGCGTTGTAGAGGCCGAGGCGCTGAGCCCCTCCGGTTATGAGAATAGTACCGAGCGAAGCATCTTTCATCTTTCCTCCCCACCCTTTTAAGGCTTCCTCTTAGTGCTTTCTGTAAATCTTAGTTTTTCATTTAGAATAGAACACGAAACAGGTTTTTTCTTGACAATTGAGAAAGTTCCTATCTATAATAACAATATCATATAGTTGTATATACATCTATATACTCTATATGAAAATAATCACTTTACAAGGAGATTTTTGATGAAAAAAGGCTTTAAGAGGTTTACTCTCGTCCTGTTCGCTCTGATGTTGGCTGCATCGATGGCTTTTGCAGGCGGGAACCAGGAACAAGGGGGGGACGGAGAAGAGGGTCCCGTCGAGATCACATTCAAGCACATCTTTTCCGGCCCACGAGGAGAGCTGATAGACTCCTATGTGCAGGAGTTCAACGCTTCTCAGGAGAAGATCGTCGTAACTCATCAACATGTACCCGGCTGGTACGGTGGCCTGCTCGAGCAGCTGCAGGCCGATGCGGTAGCTAACCAACTCCCCGAGGTAGCGCTTATGGGTTTGTCCGAGAGCAATACCATGAGACGAGAACTCGGTGCGGTCAGTCTCGAGCAGTATATCGAGAGCGACAACTATGACACGAGCGACTTTATTCCTCAACTTCTCTCGCTTGCGCAGGACACCTCCACGGGTGAGCAGTTCGCCCTTCCCTACGCCATAAGTACTCCCCTCATCTTCGTCAACAACGAGCTCTTCGAGGAGGCCGGCATAGAGATGGAGGGAGATCCAAAGACCTGGATGGATCTCAAGGAGTATGCAAAGAAGGTTTCCGACCTCGGAGACGATATCAGCGGTATCAGCTTTCAGCTCGACTTCGATACATGGCAGTTTCAGGTTCTCCTCGAGTCCTTCGGCGGACAGATGGCGAGTGCCGAAACCCGCAGGATCTACTTCAACAATGAGCCCGGACAGCGCGTAATGGACTACTGGCTGACGATGATGCACGAAGATGAGTCCTTCCCCAACATAAGCGGTGGAGAGGCGGCCGACAACTTTATCAACGGCAAACTCGGAATTATCGTAGCCACCACCGGGAACTACGGCACCTTCTCCAAGGAGTGCGACTTCAACATGGGCGTACACATCCTTCCCGAGTGGGACGACCGCGAGCACAAGAATCCCCGCAGGGTCGCCGCAGGTGGAAGCAATATCTACATTCTTCCGGACAAGAGCCAGGCCAAGCAGGATGCCGCCTGGGAGTTCATCAAATTTGCCCTCAACAAGGAGTCTTCCAAGAAGATCCTCGACATGGGCTACATGTCTGCACGCTCGAGTCTGAAGAAACCCGAGATCCGCGCCTACGAGATGATCGAAGATATCGTCAACTGGTACAACTGGCCGGACTCCGGTGCCCGCATTACCGCACTTCTTCGCGGAAACATTATCGCCGCCTTTAACAAAGAGATGGGCGGAAAAGAGGCCCTGGACGACGCGGCGGCTCAGATCCGCGATATTCTTGGATGGTAATCTACTACCTTAAACACTGTTTACCGCAGCCCTCAAAGAGGGCTGCGGTCTAATGAGAACATAGGAACATCACCATGGTACGTTCACAAAAACTTCCCTATCTCTACTTCTTTCCCGTACTCATACTCTTTTCCGTCTTCTTTATCTATCCGTTTTTCTACTCCATCTATGTGAGCTTTACCGACTGGAATCTACTTACCGGTCAGAAGACCTTTGTGGGGCTCGATAATTACAGAGCCCTCTTTGGAGATTCGATTTTTTGGAAGGCGTTACGCAATACGCTGAAGTACGTTGTTGTCCAGATGCCTGTTTCGGTGGTTCTCGGCTTTATCTATGCCATGCTCATCGAGAACACCGGGAGAAGCAGATCGTTCTACCGGCTCATCTTCTTTATTCCGGTCGTCCTCTCCATTGCGGCCTCGAGTCTCTCATTTCTCACCATGTTCAACACCCTCCACGGCCCGATAAATCAGTTTATCGGCCTCTTCGGCATAAACGGCCCGAACTGGTTCAACTCGCCCCGCAGCGCTCTCCCGGCAATTATGATCATCGGCGTGTGGCAGTCCTTCGGCTACAACGTCATTCTCTACATGTCGGGGCTCAAACAGATAGATAAGCAGCTCTACGAAGCGGCGGACCTCGACGGAGCCTCTATTTTTCAGAAGCTCTTCAAGATTACAATCCCTTCGCTCTCTCCCGTATCCTTCTTCGTGGTGGTCATTACCACCCTTTTCTCCTTCCAGGTATTTGCCACGGTACAGATCCTCACGCAGGGGGGACCGACAAACGCCTCGAATGTCTGGGTCTATTACATCTGGAGAGAGGCCTTCCGTTTCTTCGAAACCGGAAGGGCGAGCGCGGCTGCATCCATTCTCTTTTTCTTTATGCTCGTGGTCACCTTTATCATGGTCCGCTTCGTACAGCGGAGAGTCTTCTACCAATAAATCAGGGAGTGAACATTCATGCGTGTACAACCTAGGCACAGTTTACATATACTTCATATAGCCCACCACGGCTTGCTGATCCTCTCCTCCTTTCTCGTTCTGCTCCCCTTTCTCTGGATGATCAGCATATCCTTCTCCGCAACCGGGGATGTTCTCGACCGTTTTCTCATACTCTTTCCCTCATCCTTCGGAATAGAGGGATTCAAAGAGGTCTTCGACCTCGTCCCCTACGAGAGGTGGTTTCTCAACTCCGTCTTCGTCTCTACGGTACTTACCACCGCACAGTTGATCCTCGGGGTCTTCGCCGCCTTTGCCCTCTCGCGCTTCAAGTTCAAGGGCAGAGAGCTCCTCTTCTTCTTCGTCCTCTGTACCATGATGATCCCGCCGCAGGCGATTATGCTGCCGGCCTTTATGGTCATCAACTCCTTCGGCCTCGTCAATACCTACCCCGGCCTGATGCTGCCCCATATGGCCCACGGCTACGTCATTTTTATGCTGCGCCAGTTTTTCCTGCAGGTACCAAAGGATCTCGACGAGTCGTCGCAGATAGACGGGGCCAACTCCATGCAGACCCTCTACCATGTCTACCTCACATCGGCTCTGCCGGCGGTTATATCGGTGACCCTCATCCAGCTCGTGCGCAACTGGAACGACTACTACTGGGCCCTCGTGGTCCTCTCCGAGGAGGTCAAGTTGACCCTGCCGGTCGGTATCGTCTCATTCAGGGACGAAACGCTGGTGCGATGGGTTCCCACCATGGCCTCGGCCCTCATGTCGGTTATACCCGTCATCATCCTCTACCTCTTCGGACAGCGCTACTTTCTCGAGACCAACCTCGGTTCGGGAATGAAATAGGCAATAATAGGCAATAAAGGAGATTCTTCATGCAAAAACCACGCGTAGCCATTACCATAGGAAAGAATCATTACGAGAGGATGTTTACTCAAAAGGCCTGGACACATCTCGAAGAGTTCGCCGACATAGTCGAGCATGAGGGACCGGAGCCGGCACAGACGGAGGAGTTGAAGAGTCTGCTCGCCAATGCGGATGCCTGTCTCACCAGCTGGGGGGTTGCCCCCTTGGACGAGGAGGTCCTTTTCGCCGCTCCCTCCCTCAGAGCCATGGCACACATGGGCGGCAGCGTAAAACGCTACCTTTCCCAAGAGGCCTGGAACCGTTCTCTCCATGTAACCACTGCAGCCCCGGTTCTCGCCATCGATGTAGCGGAGACCACTCTCGGACTCATGATCGTGGGGGCAAAGAAGGTCTGGCAATTCGCCCACCATGTGCGCGAAGGCGGGTGGAGAGAGATAGACGCATGGCCTGCCGGAGAGCTCTTCTCCAAAAAGATCGGTATCATCAGCGCCAGTAATGTCGGCCGGCACGTAATCGAGCTGCTCCAGAGCTTCTCGGTGGAGATCCTCCTCTACGACCCCTTCGTGAACACCGAGGCGGCAGAGAAGTTGGGGGTCCGGAAACGAAGCCTCGAAGAACTGGCCGAAGAGGCCGACATCATTTCGCTTCACGCCCCCGCCAAGAAAGATACCCACCACCTCATCAATGCGGAGCTGCTCTCGCTTATGCAGGATGATGCCATTATCATCAATACCGCGAGGGGAAACCTCATCGATGAGGTAGCGCTCATCGCGGAGTTGCAAAAGGGCCGATTGTTCGCATTTCTCGACGTAACCGACTCGGAGCCGCCGGCTGCGGACAACCCGCTGAGAACACTTCCCAATGTAGTGGTCATACCCCATATCGCAGGCTGCATTGCCAACTGCGGAAGGCTAAGCGAGCTCGCCGTAGAGGAGCTCCACCGCTTCTTTACGGGAAGGGAGCCCGTCTACCGGGTAACGAAGGATATGCTCGAGCGGATCTCGTAGCGAATTTCCCCGGGGTCAGTCTTGCAGGAGATAATCCCAGGGACTTCTCACGCGTCCGTCCGTCTCAAAGGAGAACTCATGACCCTTTGCCGCCGCCTCCAGCATGGCCCGCCGCAGGGTCACACCCGTGTCGGTAAATCTCCCCCCATCCGGAGAGAAGAGGGGCCAGGACTCCCATCCCTGACCTCCCATAGCGATGTTGGAGCTGAGAAGCAGCAGAACCTTGCCCGACTCTGTTGCCGTCCCCCGGTCGAATGAAATTTTTTCGGGCCGGGCGGGAAGCCTGTAATTCATCAACTCCTCTCTGCCGTCCGGCAGCTCCATCTCGGCCCCCTTTTCGTTTTTACCGTCCAGGACGAGACGGTAGCGAAGAGCGGCGGAAAAGTGGAGCCTGCCCCGCATTACATTGTCCCAGTCGTCCATTTCCAAAAAGCCGCCGCGCTCGCTAAAGAGATACGGTGGCAGAAAGCGTGCAGCATTCTCCCGCAGTAGACTCCTCAGCTCCTCTTCACTGAGAACGCCCACGCAGACCGTATCGGCGTAGGGAATAATCTCGTACCACTCCTTTACCCTGAGCTCCTCGACCCCCTCGGGCCTCCATTCACGAAAGCCCGTGCTGTCGCAGGCCGCTAAAACCGGATAGCCCTCGGCCGCCAAGTCCGCAAGCAATCGGTCCGCCGCCCCGGCCATTGCATCGCTTATCGCATTCGCCGTTGGGCTTTCGAGGCCGAACTTGTCGCAGAGCGCCCTCGTCCTCGTCTCGGGCGAAAGACCGCCCTTCACCACACCGCCGGTCCCCTCCACGAGCTCGTCGATTCGATGGAGCTCCGCGCGTATGAGCTCTCCGATGCGAGAGGAGGCCCCGCCCCCCTGCTCCGCCGGAGGAGTTGGCTGGAGCTGCGCCTTCACGCGGCAGAGAGGCATTCCATCACGGCAGAGCTCCCCGCCCTCGGCCGCATCCGTACCTCTCTCTCCCAATTCTATATCGATGATGCCGTAGGCCCTAGCGAAGGCGCCGGTCTGAAAGAGGGGGATCCCATCCTCTCGATAGATCTGGGGGATAGGGTCGATGCGGGTATGCGAATGAGCCCCGATTATGAGAGAAGGCACCCGGCAGCTTTTTTTCAGCAGCCGGGCGAGGGCCCGATCGTTTTGGTCGCTTCCCCTCTCGAAGAGTCCGAGATGACTCAATACTATAAGTAGATCAACCCGAGCATTCATATAGTCGATAAGAGGCGGAGCATAGCTCATCGGACTCTCTAAATAGATACCTCTTTGTGTATCTCCCCTTACATGAAGCTCGTCGAGAGTGGTGACGGCGGCGATACCGATTCTCCACCCCTCGATTCGGCCTATCATTCCCGCATATCCTGGAAAAAGAGGATGACGAATGTTTGCCGTACATACGGGAAAGGAGGCGTCGCTGCTCATAATATGTGCAAGGGTCTCATATCCGAAATCGAGCTCGTGATTGCCGATGACGGCAAGGTCTACCGGCAGCTCGCTGTAGATGTGGTATGCAAAACTTCGCTTCTCTCCGGGGGACGGAAACTCGAGGAGGGCATCGAAGAGGCTTCCCACGTGGTCGTCTCCAGCCGAAAGAGTAAGCACCCGCTTGCCGTCTTCTTCAGCCTCCTGCCGGGCAGATTTGATGCCGGCGAGCATACGTTCCCCACCCTCGAGCAGATTGTAGTGTAGATCGTTGAAGTGGAGGACTCTGAGGGAGATGCAAGGGCCTCTCCTTCCCTCATGCGACGAATGTTCCACCACCTCCGTCGAAGAGACGGCATAACCTTTCTCAGCGACTGACCCGGACTCCTCATTATCGACGAGTCGGATGAGAGATGCTGAATCGAAGGCGGCGGGGACCGCTTTGGGACAGGAGGCATCACAGGATACTTCCGTAAACAGATAGTCGTCGGTACTCATGAACAGAGTATACGTTTCACCCTACTTCGGGTCAATTCGGCGAATCGACAGTGCCGGCTATGGCCTCCTCGGCCAGGTAGGGAAATGATTCTTCTATGGTCTGTATCTCCGAAGTTATAATATCTCTCAGTTCGTTCAATTCTTCCTGTCTCATGCGTTGGCTGTTTCAGATTTTTGAAAATGTGCTACTCATATGCGGCAAGCGCTGAGGGCGTGAGCTGCGAAAAAAAATGATTTGCCATATCTATGACGGTAGAGTA
>CAYFVU010000125.1:0-7206 GCA_964346645.1 uncultured Spirochaetaceae bacterium
CCTTCCTTGTCCATTCCAGATATCGAGATGTTCGGGTCGCCGTGGGCGCCGGTGGCGATGAGGATGCGCTCGAAACCCTGCTCCCTCATCTGCTCGAGAGTGATGTCCTTGCCGACGTCCACGCCGGTGCGGATCTTCACGCCCATGCGCTGCACGCGGTCTACCTCCATCTTCAGGATGTGCTTCGGCAGCCTGAACTCGGGAATACCGACGGCCAGCATGCCTCCGGCTACGGGGAGGGACTCGAAGATGGTCACGTCGTAGCCCACCCTCGCCAGGTAGTAGGCCGAGGTGAGTCCTGCGGGACCGGCACCCACTACGGCCACCTTCTTGTCCTTCTTCGGCAGCATCTCCGGCAGCGGCAGCTCGTTGCCGAAACTCTCGTAGGTCTTGTCGGCGGCCATCCTCTTTATGAGCCGGATCTGCAGCGGATCGTCGAAGAGGGCGCGCCGGCACTGTCCTTCACACGGATGATCGCAGACGCGGCCGCAGATTCCGGGGAAGGGGTTGGTCAGGCTGATGGTCTCGTAGGCGGAGACGTAGTTGCCCTTGCGCACCATGTCGAGGTACATCGGCACGTCGACACCTGCGGGACAGGCCTCCTGGCACTTCGCATAGTAAGGTTGGTAGGTAAACTCGAGCTTCGCCTTCCGCTCCTCCGTGGGAAAGTTCGGAAGCGCCACGCCCTTGACCGCAGGTAAGTTGGAGTAGCCGAGCTGATCGAGGAGAATCGAGGTGTCGTGGCAGAGCTTGGTAAAGTGCTCGATGCCCCGGATGATCGCGCTCGAGCAGACTCCCAGCGCCTGTGCGCCGGCCATGAGGTACTCGATCGCATCCTCCGCCCTGGTTATTCCGCCGATGCCGACGAGGTTATCGCAGCCGTTACGGGCGATCTCGGAGACGACGCGCATCGAGACCGGCCGCATGGCCGAGCCGGAGAGCCAGCCGTAGCCGTCGCCGCTCATCATCTCGGGACGGGCGTGCTCGATGTCGATCTTGAGTGTCGGCCCGAGCGAATCGATTGCCGAAATGGCGTCGGCACCGTTTTCCATGCACCTCTGCGCGGTGGCCACCGGATCGGGCCAGTTGCCACTCAGCTTGCAGATTACCGGAATACTCACCCTCTCCTTCGTTGCCTGCAGCATCGGAATGAGGGTGTCCTCGGTGTAGGAGACGAGCTCGATCATGTCGGCGCCGGCCTCCTGGCACTTCTTGACGATCGCCTCGGCCTCCGGCAGGGTGTGCCCCACACTGGCGATTACCACCGCGCCGGCCTCCTTGGCCATCGGGATCTCGCGGTCGAACCAGACCTCGGGGGCCGAATCGGCCCACTTCTCGCAGTTTATCAGCGAATCCTCGTCGACGATGCCGATGTGGTTTACCGGGTTTTCGGCAGCCTCGCTGCGTATCGTCTTGGTAACCACCGCACCTGCTCCGGCCTCGTGCGCCCGGATGAGTCCTTCCGCCGCATAGGAGAGGGGACCCGATGAGAGAATGAAGGGGCTCTGCATCTTCACTCCGCACAACTCGGTGCTAAGATCCGCCCCCTTGAGTTCTCGAATACTGATATTCGATGTGTTTTCCGTACTAGCCATGCTTTTCCTCCGTTGTTTATGCTCCGCTGTCTGGTATTTCGCGGGCTACTTCATTTTCCAGAACTCTTCAGTTGCCCTACGGAGTTCCGCCTTGGTCTTCTCTTCGTCGATCGTCAGGAGCTCGCCGTTCTCCTTCAGCAGCCTGCCGTTTACCACCACCTCGGAGACGTTCTCCGGATTGCGAAAGAGGACCAACTGGTCGTAGACGTTTTTCTCATGTATCGGAGTGGGAGTGTCGAGCTTTATCGTGATGAGGTCCGCGAGAAGTCCCTCTTCGATTCTCCCGATGTCGTCACGTCCCACGGCCTTCGCCCCCTGTGCGGTAGCGAGGTCGTAGACGAGATCCGCCGGCATAACCTCCGGACTCTGATGGTGGGCCTTGTGGATCAGGAAAGCCCCCCGCATAACCTCGAAGAAGTTGTTCACATAACCGTCGGTGCCGAGGCCGTTGGTGACGCCCTTCTCCTGGTAGGCCGGAATCGGGGCGACTCCCCCGCCGACCTCGCAGTTCGATAACGGCATGTGGACGATCCGCACACCGCGGTCGGCCACGATGCCGATCTCCTTCTCGTTCAGCTGCACGCCCTGCGAGGCAACCACGTTGCTGTCGAGGTAGCCCCACTCGTCGTAGAGCTCGACGGGCCGCTTGCCGTAGCGCTCGGCCACCCACTCCGGCTCGTAGACGCTCTCGGAGAGGTGCATGTGGATGTCGGTTTTCAGATCGTCGGCGAGCTCCTTCGCCTGGACGATGTACTCCTTGTCCGCGGTAAAGAGGGTGTGGATCGACATCAGCCCCTGCACGAGGTTTCCCGGCTTGTTGTGGGCCCGCACGAAGTCTGCATTCTCCTTCAGCCCCGTCTGTCCGTTCTCCTTGCTCATCCGTTCGCAGGCCTCGAAGCTGAGAAGGGCCCGGAGGCCTGCCTTCTCCACTATCTCCCGTTCGACCTCGAGCGCCCCGGGAATCGAATTCGGTCCCTCGAGCACCTCGAGAAAGGTGGTTATGCCGCTCTTGATCATCTCCACGCAGGCCCATCTGGTGGTGATGTCCACCATCCTATGGTCGATGCGGTTCTCCATAAAGGGCCACCAGAAGTCCTCGAGAAAGCTCGTGAAGTCGGTTACCGCAGCATCGACGGTGATACCGTGGGAGAGCACACCGTACATGTGCATGTGCCCGTTCACGAAGCCCGGCGACAGCAGCTTGTCCGTCGCATCTATGACCCTATCCGCTCCCTCGATCGAGAGCGAGTCATTCGGACCGACCTGGGAGATGGTCGAGCCTTCGATTCTGACGCCCCAGTCCTTCTTGAGGCCGTCTTCGTGCAAGAGATACCCGCTCTTGATTACCATATTCGCCATACATACAACCCCTATTGCTTGTGTGATTGATGGGGGAAGTGTATAACGAAGCTCCCCATTCTACAAGATTCCACAGGGGCAAAACGGCAAATTTAGTTAAACGATTAATTATAAATCGGCGATCAGATGCCGGATCTCGTCAGCGCATCGGTAGGACACACCGAGGTGCACAGCCCGCAGTAGCGGCAGCGGTAGGGGTCGAGCCCCATCTCCTTGGTCTCGAGATCGAGGGAGCGGGCCTCGTAGGGGCAGACGACGACACAGCGGTTGCAGGCGATGCAGAGCTGCTTGTCGTAGTAGAACTCGAACTTTCGAAAGACCTCCTCCTCGTAGAGGTTCGGCAGGGCGACGCCTATTACCTCCTGCAGGCTCGCGTAGCCGAGCTCCTCGAGTTTCTTTGCTATACCCTTGTTTAGGGTCCCTATGTAGTCCACCCCCTTGAGGATGAGCGCGGTGCAGACGCCTACCGCACGTGCGCCGGCCATCAGCATCTCGACCGCATCGTCGGCCTTCATGACACCTCCGAGTCCGATTACCGGTTTTTCCGTACTGTCGGCTATTTCGGCCACATAGCGCATGGCGATCGGTTTTATTCCCGCGCCGCTGAGCCACCCGAAGCCACGTTTGCCCGCCACTTGCGGACGCGCGGTCTCGATGTCTATGCTCAAGACCGGACCGATAGAGTCCATTGCGGTGATCCCGTCGACACCCATTTCCAGCAGCTCCCGCGCCGTCGCCGTGGCGTCGGTCCAGTTCGGGCTTATCTTGACCACCACCGGTTTGTCTGTCAGCCGCTTCGCGAGCTCGGCCATCGGCTTTACCGTCTCCGGTTGATAGGAGACGATCTCGAAGAAGTCCGCCCCCGCCTCGTCGGCCGGCTCGAGCCAGTGTTCGATCTCGTCGGGGGTGTGTCCGATACTCGCGACTACGACCACTCCCGCCTTCTTCGCTTCGGGGATCTCCCTGTCGATCCACTCTTCGCCGCTTATGTCGGTCCACTTCTCCGCATTTATCAGGAAGTTCTTGTCGGTCTCGGAGATGTGCGGGTACGGGTTCTTTGCCGGTTCGTCGCGTATCGTCTTGGTCACGACCGCACCTGCGCCGGCCTCGTGAAGGCGTATCATGCCCTCGGCTCCGTAACTCAACGGACCCGATCCTACAATGATCGGGCTCTGCATCTCGATGCCGAAAATATTGGTGCTTAGATCCATACTGTGCCTCTCCTCGCAGTCAAGTATAGGGAGAAATCGGCTCGGGTTCAAACCTATCGGCTGCGAAATCTCCTGCGGAGTGCCCAGACCGCCGGTACGAGCAACAGCCCCTCCAGGAACAGGGCCGCGCCTGCGCAGCACGCTATTCCACCGAAGAGCCGTCCATCGGCGAGGAAGACCCCGGGTACGTCGCTGCGGGCGGTCACGAGCGCGAAGAGTCCCAGCCACGCCCGAAAAGCGGGCACGGAGAAGACGAGCTGCAAGAGTTCGGCCACTCGCCCGGGAATCAGGTACCAGGCGGGCGCCGCTATGATCACGAAACTGCTGAGCTTAGAAAGGGCGAGCCCCGAGACCTTGTCTCTCGCGAAGAGGATGAGAAACAGGGCGATGAGCGGTCCGGAGAACACACTCGGCAGCAGAGCAATGGCCGCCGCCGCGGAGATCTCCCATGTCCCTGCCGCCGCCCCCGCCGTTCGGGGCCCCATCGAGTCCGCATACTGAGGGAGAAGCGGAAGAAGGAGGAGGAAGACGACTGCGGTAAAGAGCAGGCTCAGGATACCGGTCTCTACCAGCCGGAAGGAGAGATAGCCCGTCCGCCCCAGCGGAACGACCGCATATGCATCCGTGATCCCCGAATCCCGCTCTTCGAGAACGAGCAAACCGATCATCATGCCGGCTAACAGGGGAGGTAACTGAATAAAGCAGGCAGCGAGAGCCGGAACATGTGCTGCGAGAGACACACCGAAACGATGGTCTACGAAGTCCACCGCCATGGGAATCAAGAGCCTCAAGCCCGCGCCGATCAGAAACGGGGAGAGGAGCAGGAATCCGAATGTGAGGTCCCGCCTCATGTTGCGCATATCCGCGCCGATGAGTGCAATGTACGCTCTCATTCCTCCTCCCCTACTGTGTGAAGTATGTACGTCAGAAAGCCGCGGCGGGCGAGCACGGCCGAGCCCACAGCCCACAGGCACAGTACCGCAGCGGCGGCCCACAAGTCGAACGCATTCACCGCCAACGGCCCTGCTCCGGAGCCTATCTCGAGCCAGGTAAAGCCGACAGCATAGGAAGACATACCCAGCCCAGCCTCCAGCAGACGCACCGCGGCACCGGTGGGAAGCAGCCCGAGGAGGGGATGTGTCCAGATGCGCAGCACTTCGAGGACCGGTACGAAGAGTGGGGCCATCACGGCCGTGGCGACGACGAAGTAGGAGTTGATGCCGGAGGTCCGAACGGAAAGATATATCCCGAGAAATATGAAGATGAGCGAAGTCCCGATTAGCCCGACCGCAAGAGGCAGCGGGTCGAGCCGCTGCACGCCGACCCCCGCGACGGAAATGATTCCGCTCACCACGACGGCTATGAGGATGAGGGAGGCAGCCCTCACCGCGATGAAGCGCATAGGACTGAGGGGTGTGACGAAGAGCCCCTCGTAGACCCGTTCTTCTCGTTCCCACTGCACGATCGCCCCGACGAAGAAAAATCCCAGAGCGGTGGTGTCGGTGTAGAGGAGAATCAAGGTGACTACGGCCCTTGCCTCGGTGGGAAGGTAGATGAGCAGCAGCACGTACAGCAGCGTCACCAGGGCATAGGCGCCTATGATCCCCCGTCGAAGATGGGAGAGGAGGTCATACTTCAGCATGACCGTGGGAAAACCGGCGCGAGCTCGGTTCATGAGAGGCTCCTCCCGGTGATGGCGAGGAAGACCTGTTCGAGATTCGCCTCCTTGGTGTGGATCCGCTCCACCTCCCCGGAGTCGAGGAAGTCGAGGAAGTCACCGTTCCTCGCAAGAGCTCCCAACTCGAACTCGCGGCTGTCGAGCACGCCGTCCCGCCTCAGCTCGACTACCACCCGTCGCTCCCCCTCCTCGCGCATGAGACGGCTCGGGCTGTCTGCGGCGGCGATCCTCCCCTCTATGAGGAATGCAACACGGTCACACAACTCTGCCGCCACATTCATGTCGTGGGTGGTCAGGAAGACGGCGGTCCCCCGCCTCTTCTCCTCGAGGATGAGGTCCTTCAGCACCCTCGCGTTGCCGGGATCGAGACCGCTCGTCGGCTCGTCGAGATAGAGCAACTCCGGTTCCGGCAGGAGGCTCCGGCAAAAGTTCAGGCGCATCTTCATCCCCTTCGAGAAGGCCTCCACCCGAGTGTGGGCATTCTCTCCGAGGCCTACGAGCGCGAGCAGCTCTTCCGGGTCTCGCGTCCTCCCGCGGTAGAGCGAGCGAAAGAGTCTCAGATTCTCCAGCGCCGTCAGACGGAGATAGAGGTTCGGCAGCTCGAAGGAGACGCCGATCCGCTCGTACATTTCCGCCCGCGATGCGGCCAGGCTCTCACCGAAGACAGCGACTTCCCCTCGGTATCCTCTGAGGATCCCCATCAAGACCTTCTGCGCAGTGCTCTTGCCTGCCCCGCTCGGACCGAGGAAACCGAAGATCTCTCCGCGATCCACATGGAAGGTAATTCCTCTGAGGGTGTTCTCGCGGTTACCCGGATACCCGAACTCGAGCTCCTTTACCCGGAGAGCCATACCTCTCTTCGGCGAGGTCTGATCATCTTCCCGTCCGTTGTTTCCGTCGTTTGAACGGTCGTGCCCGCTGTCGAGTGTTCGGTCGAACATTCGCTTACCGTCGAAATCATCCATCGTGTACTCCTTCCTCTCCTTTTTCTTCCTGCTCGGCGCCGGCTGCAATCGCGTCGGCGGCGGCATCGAAGAGCAGAGCCTCTGCCTCCTCCGCCCCCTCGCCGACCTCATCCTTGTGCAGGGCGACGAAGAAGAGGGACCTGAAGAGTGCGGTCAACACGCGGGGACCGACCGACACGGGGATATCCGCAGTCTCCCACTTCTCTATGAGAGCCTTCGAAAAGGCATCGTCACCCCGGCGGTTTTTCTCCATGTAATCGGGCGTCATGCCGCGCAGCAGGTACTCGAGCTCCCCCCGTCTATAGATCGAGTGAATGAGCTCGCTCCCCGCGATAAGACGGCGCGCGCGGCGGAAGAATCCTCGCACGTCACCGCTCTCCTCCTCCCTCGCGATCTCC
>CAYFVU010000125.1:7306-8970 GCA_964346645.1 uncultured Spirochaetaceae bacterium
AGCCGTCACCTCCGAGCGCTTCCCTCTCCCCGGCCGGCGGTTCCTCCATCAGCCGCCACTTCTCTTCCTCCTCCTCCTGCAACAACTCTATACAGAGCTCGAGCTTGGAGGTGAAGAAGTTATAGAAGCTTCCCTTTGCGATACCGACCGCATCGGTGATCTCGTCCACCGAGCTCCGCTTTATGCCGTATTGGGTAAAGAACCGCCTCCCCTCTTCCAAGAGCCGGGAGCGTATCCTCTCACGTTCGTCAGCGTCGAATGACCTCGCCATACCTCTTCCTATACTCTATGACTATATTGGTCATTAAGTCATTGATTTTTCCATGTATAATGCATTTTTCACGGGCGGTCAAGAGGAGAAGATTGGGGTATGGAGCGTCCGGGCGAAGCGGACGCTCAGCAGCAGGTCCCGCTCTCGTCGGGATACTCGTACACGCCTCCCTCAGGAGAGGTGAAGCGGAACACCCTGCGGCCGGGACCGGCCCCCCCGGAAACAAACGGTTTCGCGGTGGCCCAGGACGATTTGCCGCCGCTGAACATATAATTCTCGGTGAGCGGAACCTTCCCACCGCCGCCGGGGAGGTCGACCGCGTAGACGGGCATCGCGATGCCGGAGAGACGCTGCCTCAGACTGCGTACTATTTGCATTCCCTCGGAGAGGGGCACGCGGAAATGCGAAGTTCCCGCGGCCAGGTCCCCCTGGAACAGGTAGTAGGAGAAGACCTGATGCGAGGCGAGGAGGTGAAACAGCTCTTCGAGCACCGCGGGATCATCATTTACCCCGCGCAGGAGCACCGCCTGGTTGAGTATCGGTGTGCCCGCCCGGACGATTCTCCGCAGTGCGGAGCTGCTCTTTCCAACAAACTCCGCGGGATGGTTGTACTGCGTCACGAGGAAGAGGGGAGCATATTCGGCAAAGAGCTCCGCGAGACCGGAGCTTATCCTGCTCGGCAAAACAACAGGTATGCGCGTGGCGATCCTGAGGACGATATCCGGTCTCGCCTCCCGGATCGAGTCGAGCATGTCGCGCAGCCTTCCGTCGGTGAGGGTGAGGGGATCGCCGCCGGAGAGGAGCAGCTCCTTTACTTCCCGGTGTGAGGCGAGATAGGCGGAGACATCCCGCAGCTCCTCGGGCGATACGGCTCCGCGGCGTCCTCCCGAAAAGTGGCGCCGGAAACAGTGGCGGCAGTAGACCGCACACTCGTCGGTAACCATCAGCAGCGCACGGTCTGCATAGCGGTGAACGAGCCTCGGTACGGGCGAGAAGGAGAGCTCCTCGAGAGGATCGCTGCTCTCATAGGAAAGCACTCTCGCCTCATCGATACGGGGAATGCACTGCTTTCTTATCGGATCCTCGGCGCCGCCGCGGATCAGCGAAAGGTAGTGGGGCGTCACGGTGAATTCCAGGCCCTCTTTCGGCGGCTCTGCAAAAAAATCCCGCTCCTCTCGAAGCGGGCTCAGCTGCCGTATGAGACCTTCCCATGTCCTGATGCTGCGGGATCTCTCCCGCAGCCACGAGCTACTGCTCACTCAACTCCTCTCGTGCTGCTCCTGAGCTTCCGTACGCGACTAGCGTGTGACTTCCTTCGTGCGGTAGACCTTGGAGACATAGCTCTTCTCGAAGTCCTTGATATCCTTTACCCAGGTGAGAAACTTGTCGGCCT
>CAYFVU010000126.1:0-8786 GCA_964346645.1 uncultured Spirochaetaceae bacterium
GTTGGGCATCTGACAGGCGAGGTTCTACCCAAACGGCCACACCGATTCCGGGTAGAGATCGCTCTCCGGAAACTGCTCTCCTGCACTCCGCCGTACATCTTCAGACCTGCTGCTCAGTCCTGCAAGGTGCAGACCCGGTGTTTCAGCAATCTGCAGGCAGCGGTCTTTAAAAGTACCTCTTCATTTGCTTCAAGGCGTCGGCGGCGATATCCGTGAGGTTTGCCTCCCAGAGCCTATCGTTCAGTATCTCTCCGGAGTAATATCCGTCGAAACCCGTCGACCGTACCGCGTCGATCCACTCTTTCAAAGGCACATCACCATCTCCCGGTAGCGCTCCCCGGAGCTCCGTCTCATCCGGCCAAGGCTCACCCACTGCCGGTCGAAATCCGTCGGCTATATGCACTCCGTAGATGATCTTCGCGTCGAGTTCAGCTATCTCCTCCGGACCACCGCCGCGGCTCGCCCAAAAATGCCAGAAGTCGACTACCAAGCCGAAGTTTTCCATGCTCACTTCTTCTACCAGAGCTGTGCACTGAGCTATGGAATGTATCGGTGTCCACGCAGCCCCCTCGTATTGAAAGCGGACTCCATGGTTCAAGCCGATGCTGCAGATCTCTCTGATGTTCGAGGCGGTCTTTTCTATATTGTCCCTCTCGGAACGATTCTCCAGCTCACAAAAACCGTTGAGCTGTATGGTAGGGCAGCCTATCTCCTCTGCAACGCGAGAAAGCAATTCGGTTTTTTTTAGAACCTGTCGCCACTTTTTGGGGTCCTGGGTCTCTACATCTCCTATAATGTCGATGCAGTTTACTTTCATACTATGGGCTTCGAGGACGGATTGTAAATCCGTCCCCGAAAATCCCGCTTCCAAATAGCGGTCCAATTTGTCCGTATGCAGTTCTACGGCATCATACCCTGTGTGTGCCGCTATTGCTATGTCGGTGGCTATATTTGAATAGCGCACCAGAAGCCCGTGCAGTGCAAAATCCATCTTCAGCCTACAGTTTATGAAAGGGCCCGCGATGGGGTATATCGTAAACCGGACGCCATCCCTTGCTCTGCGGCTCCTGCAGGTAGGGCTTCATCTCCTTCTCGGTTCTCAGGGTCACCTTCTCTACCGGCGGCACTTTTCCAGGAGGAAAGGCGTCGAGAATGTGATCGTTCAGGAGGGTGAGGTACTTGAGGATAGCCGCTATCGGCCGTTTGGCCTTTCGCGCAGTCGCCTTTGTCGGGGTACCGATAACTCCCTCGGGAACCGAGGCAAACTCTATACCAAAGTGTCCCTGTCCTTCAGACCATCGATGTGGCCTACCCCAGGGGTCTACGGAAACATCGAAGTGTCCCTCGGGAAGAAAGCTCTCTCCCCAGGCATCCACCGCCGCGCTCATATCTATCATGTCCTCGAACATAAGAAGGCCTACCGCAGTCTCGCTCTCGTCGGCATGGACAAAGGTAGTCTCCAAACTGTCCTCACGGTCTATCGGGATAAAGAACTCCCGGACCGCCCTGTGCCAGTCCAACACCTGGAATATGCCTGGAAGCTGAAACCGCTTCTGAAACTCCTGTATCGCCGATTCGAGCATCCACAACTGGCCGTGGTTGTTGATAATAACAATTTTTCTAAAACCGTCGTTCCACAGGCCGAGCATCATGTAGATGAGCATCTCTTCCACCACTTCCTTGGGAATTACCACAGTCCCCGGCATTCCGGTGTGATGGTAGGGGTGGCCGCCGTAGTTGAGCGGAGGAAAGGCAAGACTTACTTCTCTGCCCTGCTTGGCGGTATACCGGCGTACTCCCTCCACTATCTGGCTCGCCATAAAGGTGTCCAACCCGCTATTGGCATGGTCGCCGTGATTCTCTGTACATCCCACCGGTACAAGTACGATGTCGTTTTTTCGTCGCTTTTCTTTCACCATCTTACGCGGACTGTTCTGAATATAGCAGCCTGCTTTTCCCAACTCTGAAGGAGAAGGTACTTCATACTCCTTAAGTATTTTGTCTATCTCTTCCTCCGAGGCCTCAAAGACCTCTTTTTTCAATCTCCCCACTTCGTTGTTTTCAAACGAAATTTTCGGGTGTCCCGTTGTAAACCACTCTTCAGCCATTTTTTTCTCCTTTTCCATGTATTTTTCTTAACCTTTATCGCGCCTTGATAAGACTCACGGCCTGGGCGACTATATTTTCCACTGTGATACCGAAGTGCTTCAGCTGAAAATCGAGATCCGCCGTCAGGCCGAAGGAGTCGTTCATTCCTATGCGTGCCACTCTCATCGGGTGGTGGGTCGACAGGGTTTCTGAAACCAGCCCGCCCAGTCCGCTAAGAACCGAATGATCCTCCAGGGTGATGCAAGCCTTCGTCTCCCGGGCATTACGCACGAGTCCATCTGTGTCGAAGGGTTTTATCGTAGGCATGTGAAGTACCCGCGCTCGGATTCCCTCGGCCTCGAGGGCTTTCAGAGCATTCAGAGCTATTTCGGTGGCAAGCCCGGTTGATACAATGGTAATGTCGCCCCCATCTCCAAACCGATAGCTACGACCGAGTTCGAACTTGTGGTCGGAACCGAGAATGTCAGCCTGTAGGAGTTTTGCCATCCGAATATAGACCGGACCTTTGTACTCCGCCGCCCATCTTACCGTCTGTCTAAACTCTTCACCGTCACCGGGGACCACCACCGTCATATTGGGCAGGGAGCGCATAATTCCGATGTCGATAAAAGAGACGTGGGTTCCGCCGTTCTCCTCTTGGGTGAGCCCCGCGTAGCAGCCTACCAGCTTTACATTAAAGTTGTTGTAAGCCACACTCATAGCTACCTGATCACATGCCCTCTTTGCCATAAAGTTGGCCATCGTACAGGCAAAGGGGACGGCTCCTGCCGCTGCTATGCCTGCCGCTGTCCCCACGAGGTTTTGCTCGGCCACTCCTACATTTATATGTCGATCCGGATATAGATCCTTAAAGGGTTTTGAACCCGAGGCCTTCATCAGGTCAGCCTCTACCACGAACAGCTCCGGATACCTCTCACCTAACTCCGAGAGTACCTCTCCGTATATGCCGGCTGTCTTTATGCGTTTTTTTTCGTGCTGCTCGCTCATATGTTCCCCCCGAGTTCCTCTACCGCCTGTTCGTACTGCTCCTTTGATATCGCACCGCTGTGCCAAACAGCCTCGTTCTCCATAAATGAGACTCCGCGGCCTTTGACGGTATTTGCTATTATCACACCGGGTTTCGCTTCTTTACGCTGTAATTCCTGAATGTTGCGAACAGCAGATTCGATTTCTCCCGTATCGTGTCCGTTAACACTTTGACTCATCCAGCCGAAGGCCTCAAACCGCTCATTTAAGGGCTCGGTAGGCATAATATCGTCGCAGCATCCATCTATCTGCAGGTTGTTACGGTCTACGATGAGTATAAGATTGCCGAGCCGATACTTTGCGGCGGTCATAACCGCTTCCCATAGCTGTCCGCTGTCGCACTCTCCGTCTCCCGAGAGAACATAGACCCTGTTCGGCTTGCCTTGCTGCTTAAAAGTAATGCCCGATCCGGTCCCTATAGACAACCCCTGGCCAAGCGGACCCGTAGACGCCTCGATACAGTCCAGCTTTAGCCTGTCGATGTGTTTAGGAAAATTAGAAAGCGGTTTGTCGAGCCCGTCCAGGAGCTCTTGATAGGGAAAGTATCCTCTGAGGGCGAGGGTAGAGTAGAGAGCGGGGCCTCCATGGCCCTTGGAGAGAATAAAACGGTCCCTCTTTTCGTCCTTGGGATAATCCGGGTCAATATTCATCACCTTAAAGTAGAGGACCGCAAGAATCTCCGAAATCGAAAGACTTCCACCGTAGTGACCTCTCCCGGCGGTCGCTATCGCCTCAAAAGTCATCCTTCTGATTTTATGTGCTATTTGTGTAATATCTTCCTGCATATGTTCCTCAACGGGCACCGTCAAAGTCATGGGTGGGATTAAACATAAAAACAAAACGTAGAGGATTCTTCCCGTAGTTCTTGACTACATGTTCCACTCCGATAGGAAAAACCACTGCAGTATTGGCTTCGAGTTTCTCCACCGAACCGCCGACAACAGCCTCTCCATATCCGTCGATGACAAAAATTATCTCCTCCTTATCATCGTGGCTGTGGGGCTGCATTTCCGTTTCCGGGTGCACCTCCGTAAGACCAACCGTCATTCTCTCACTCTGCAGTTTGTCCATACCTACAAACACGTGTACAAATCTGCCGGGCAGATCCAGTGTTTTCGCATCTTCTTTATGAATTGAATACATCATCTTCCTCCTGAAAATCGTTCTATTAAAGCCTGCAACTATAAAAGTGCACGGGCCTCTTCGGCTATCGCCTTCGGCTCCACCTTGTACTTGCGTCTGAGCTCTTCGGGAGTGCCGGATTCTCCGAATATGTCCGGCAGTCCAATTTTGCCGAACTCAAAACTGCCTTTGCCCTCCATCACCTCCGCGACAACGGTAGCCAGACCTCCGACTATGTTGTGCTCTTCCACCGTTAAAACCTTACCGGTTTTTTCTACCGAATTGCTTATTATCTCCGGACTCAGCACCGGCTTAAGGGTGTGCACTTCAACAACTTCCGCCGATATACCCTCTTCGGCCAGCAGATCCGCCGCATCGAACACATATGGGGTAGCCAAGCCGGTGCTCACGAGTGTTATGTCCTTGCCCTCCCTGTGAAGAATAGGTACACCTATCTCGAAGGAATAGGAGTCGTCAAAGATAACCGGGCTGTCGTCACGTCCAACCCGTATATAGACAGGCCCCTGTAAATCCGCCGCCGCCTTAACCGCCTTTATGGTTGAGGCAGCATCCGCAGGTGCAAGCACCGTCATGCCGGCGATGCAGCGCATAATTCCAAGATCCTCCGTTGCCAGGTGAGTAACACCCTCTATACCTCCGGAGTAGCCGCCTATACCGGCAATCACGTTTACATTGAGCTTGGGATACGCCGCAAAGGTTCTCAGCTGCTCGCTGCAGCGCATGGAGGTAAAAACCGAGTAGGAGGCGGCAAAGGCAGTTTTTCCCGTGCTTGCAAGCCCCGCGGCCATCATCACCATATTCTGCTCAGCTATACCAACATCGATGGCACGATCCGGATACTCCTCCTCGAGGAGAGTGGTGTACATGGACTTCGCAGTATCCGCAGCAAGGGCAACTATATCACGCCCCTCTTGTGCCAGCTCCAGTATCGCTTTTCCCGCCGCTTTTCGGGTAGACTGCATCTCTCTCTTTGCCGAATGTGGCTTCACGGTTTTTGTACTCATGCTGATCCTCCCGTATCTATACCGCTTTTCAACTGAGCTATAGCCTGCCGGTACTGCTCATCCGAAGGGGTCTTCTGGTGCCAGGAGTTGTCGTTTTCCATAAACTCGACCCCCTTTCCCTTTACCGTCTTGGCCAGAATAACCGTGGGCACCCCTTTGCTGTGAACTGCGAGATCCAGCGCACTGAGCACGTCCCGCATATCATGGCCGTCGATCTCTATTACATTCCAGCCGAAACTCATCCACTTCTCCCTCAGAGGAGAAAGGGGGATAATGTCATCCACCGCACCGCCGCTCTGAAGCCGATTTACATCCACTAGAGCGGTAATATTGTCCAAGCCGAGTCGAGGGATAGCCATCGCACTCTCCCAGACCAACCCCTCCTGCACTTCGCCGTCGCCGAGGAGAACGAATACCTGGAAACTCTTCTTGTCTATCTTCCCGGACGCTGCAACCCCCGCTCCAGCTGCCAAGCCGTGACCGAGGGAGCCTGTGGTCATATCTACCCCCGGAGTTTTCCGCATATCCGGATGGCCTTGAAGAGACCCGTCTAACCTGCGGAGAGTGGAATAAAAGCTCTTGTCGAAATAACCCCTGTTTGCCAAGGCAGCGTAGAGAACCGGGCAGGCGTGTCCTTTAGAAAGGATAAAGCGGTCCCTGTCCGGCCACTGAGGAGAATCCGGATTTAGTCGCATGATATCGAAGTAGAGAGCCGTTACCATTTCCACCGCCGACAGCGCTCCGCCGGGATGAGCCTTGCGCTCGGGCCCCACTCCGTAGGTCATCTCTAAAATATCGATCCTCACTTTGCGCGCCCACTCGAGAAGACCCTCCGTTCTACTGCTCATGTAGTGGTTTTCTCTTCTCACAGATTCATACTGATCCACTCTTGTATCCGTCATATCCTCTCCTCTCACCATTCCGGCAAATATTAGCGGCTGCTGCAGCCGAAGATTATCCCGGCAGGTTCCTCTTCGACCCCAGCCAGCCGTCTGAAAACTAATCCATCAGACAGGTGATTTTGCAGTTGTCCTTATCTGTCTGCAGGCCAATAATATTCTCCGGAACCTCATCCAGGGATATCTCTTTGGTTATCAGAGGCAGCATATTCATGCCGGTAGCCATCGCCTGGATTACCCGTGGGAAGGTACCATGACCCGAATGCCCCTGTGCTCCGACCATTCTCGCACGGCGCACCTGCAGTACTTCTCCGGTAACCGGCATCTTTGCATCGGCCCGTGCCACCACTACTATGGTACTGTTCAAAGTTCTGCCGTCCCATACAATCTTCTCTATATCGGGATACACAATCGTGGGGAGACCGGTAGCCTCTAGAATCAGGTTTGCACCCATACCGTTGGTCAGCTCCAACACGCGGTCGGGAAAGGACTCTTTAGAGGGATCAATCACGTAGTCCGCACCCATCTTCTTTCCCAGGGTTCCTCGAGAGGGGTTGGGTTCCGACAAAATAACTCTTGCCGCCCCCTGGCGTTTGAGGATTGCTATAGCCGCCAATCCTACAGGGCCGCCGCCGCAAATTACCACGTTATCTCCAGGACGGATTCCACCGCCACGCTCGACAACTGCATTGTATGCAACAGAGGTCGGCTCTACAAAAGCTCCTAGCTTGAAGATGTCCTTTCCATCATAGCGCTCTTTAAGCGGATCGAGGCTCCAGAGCACCTTGTCGGGCACGACCAGGTATTTGGTAAAACCCCCGTCGATATTGATGCCGATCTCGTCGAGCCTCTCACAGTGGTTAGGATATCCGTCGGCACAGGGCTTACAGGCTCCGCACCATATCATCTCTTCGGTACATACGGCCTCACCACCCTTAAAAGGCTGATTGGTATTTTTGTCTCGAGCGTCGGGACCCGCAGATACCACAACTCCTGAGACTTCGTGGCCGATGGTCGCGGGAAAACCGGTAAGACCCGGGTAGAGCATATACCCCTCATCGTCGGTCTGCATCATGTGCACATCGGTTCCACATATACCGCAGGCCTTTACCTGGAGGAGAACCTCGTTATCCTTCGGCTCGGGTACATCTACCTCTTCGAGCTCCACCCTGGGATTCTTCCACACTTTGCTTCCCAGGTAGGACTGCCGTCCCTCGATATCCTTCGGACCCAACACAAAATCCGGCCTCGGTACCCAATCTGCGTACATTCTTACTGCTTTCATCTTCTTTTCCATTTTTTTCTTCCCCTTTAACAATATTCATCGGGACGAATGCCCCGGTGCTCGGCCCCCGCATCGGTGGCGGCCAAGGCTATACGATAGGCCTGAATCGCGTCATACGCATCAGCCTTTACAGGCGTGTCATCGATAACAGCCTGTACAAACTCACGCACTTCGTTTTCATAGGCCTCTCGAAATCTCGACATAAAGTGCGGCAACCGGCCCTGCTGTACAAAGGTGTGCGGATGGGTAATCCCCTTATCCTTCGAACAGAGGGTTACCTCTGTTTGGTTAAGCCCGCCGATTATCAGATTACCGTGAGATCCAAACACCTCTGTTCTTACATCATACCCGTACTCCGCGTGCATACTCGCGTGGTAGGTAGCAAGCGCTCCTCCCTTGAACCGCAAATTTACTATTACGTTGTCGGCAAAACGGTTTACCCCTTCACCATCGACAACCATGTTTGTCTCGTCTGCATTTACCCGTTCGACCTCGTCTCTCATAAAGAAACGAGCTATATCGAAGTCGTGGAGCAGCATGTCTATGTAGAGCCCTCCCCCTTTCGCTGGATCCATCGCCCAGGGAGGCGGAGGAAAGGGATCTCTTGCATACGCGTTTATATATACCGGGGTTCCTATCGCCCCCTCGCGTATCATCTGCTCCGCTGCGGCAAAATCAGGATCGAAGCGGCGCTGAAAACCAATCTGACATTTTATACCGGAGCTTTGTATTATCTTTTCAATTTCTATATTCTCTTTCAGCGTTGCAGCCAGAGGTTTTTCCAGAAACATCGGCTTTCCCGACTCACAAACCGCGGTAACTGGATCCAGGTGGTATGCCGTTGGGGTAACCACGCACACCGCGTCTACGTCTTTGTCATCGAGCATATCTCTAATATCCGTGTAGAATTTACAGGAAAGCTCATTTGCTGTATTTTCGGCCAGCTCGCTGTCCATATCGCATACTGCCAATAGTTTTGCATTCGACAGCTTTTCAACATTCAGAGCATGGACATAGCCCAATCGTCCTAGTCCAACAACCCCAATACCAATATCTTTCATCCCCGCCCCCTACATATTCCGACTCAGATAATTATCAACATGTAAACGTTTGACGTTATACGATTATCTTAAGGCATGTAATTCGGTCTGTCAAGTTTTTTCTATTCACAGGCAGGAATTTAATCGGAAATGAGCCCCACGACTTCAAAATCGTGGATTCTAATAACTTCCCGAGCCTTTAGACACTGAAGAGAATTTCAAAAAACGATGAATTTTGAGATTTTTAAAGGCAAAATCCTATACCGAAGGGTTTCTGTAC
>CAYFVU010000127.1:0-2613 GCA_964346645.1 uncultured Spirochaetaceae bacterium
TTCTCGAGCAAGCTGATTACCTCTTCTATTTTATCGGAATTTACAATCGAATCGGGAAGAAAGTCGTTTACTTCGTCGTAACTGACCTTCTTTTTCGACTTTGCGTATTCCAGCAATTTCACAACAGAAGGATCCGTTTCAAGTTCAGTCATTACGCTCTGCCCTTCAATCGTTTGAGTTCTTCGTCGATATGCATCTTTTCGGAAAGCAATTCCCTGCGTTTTTCGACTTCGGCCTGTTCTCTGTCGAGCCGCTTCATGCTGTTGCGTACCTCCTTACGTCTCTCCTCGAGACTTCGGATTTTGATCGTACGAACGCCGTCCTTTATGATCTGTTCGACGTTTATCGCAAACTCCTCGGAAACTGCCTTACCGAAGAGAAGCGTCCTCAGCTGCTCGCTGTCTACTCGAGCGGCAACCGATTCCACATCTCTCTCGTCGTTTCGGTAGGCCTCCTCTAAAGCGATAAAGAGCTCCTTCGCTCTCTTGTCCTCGAGGTCGGCAATGTCGAGCTCACGCCGTAGATATTCGAAATGCTCGCTATGCGCCGCAGTTGCGAGCATAAGAAATAGGTCAGTGCCTATACCTTCTTTCTTTTCCTGATCGGCTTCCTGACCTCTGCTATGAGTTACTTCTCTATAGGCTTGTGCATCGATATCCTTCTGCACCGCATCCGGGGTAATATCCAATGCGGTGGCCAAACGGCGAATATACTCCTGCCTCCTCACCTCCGAACGTACACTCTTCAAGTACCCCACGGTGGCCGATACGACCCGGCTCTTTGCCTCCGGAGAGTCGGAACCGAACCGTGTGACGGCGGAATCAATGAGATACTCAAAGTTATTTATAGTGTATTTTAACAAATTATGCAACGATTCTGAACCCTCATTCTTTAGAATATCCGAAGGGTCCTTTCCGCTCTCTGGAACCGCTACTACGCTCTCCATTCCGGCCTGCTCACACACCTCTATCGCCCGTACCGCCGCATCTTGCCCGGCCCTGTCGTAGTCGAAGACCAACACTGCACGGTCCGCATATCTACGCAGCATTCTCCCCTGTTCCTCGGTCATGGAGGTGCCCAGAGGAGCTACCGCCCTCGGTATTCCCGCCTCGTGAAAGGCAATGACGTCGAAGTATCCCTCCACTACGATAACCTCTCGGCTCTTTCTGATCGCCGACGCCCCCTCGTAGATGCCGAAGAGCACGCTCCTCTTCTTGTAGAGTTCGGTCTCGGGCGAGTTGATGTACTTCGGTTCCCCGCCGTCGAGGCTTCTTCCACCGAAGGCGACCGTCTTTCCGTTGGACATGCGTATGGGAAAGATGAGCCGACCGGCGAATAGGGAAATTTCCGGGTAACGGCGCGAGAAGAGCCCCGATTTTGCCAGGAATTCGGGGCTGTAGTTCTTGTTTCTGAGAAAACGGTAGAGCCACCGCCGATCCCGGGGCGAATGACCGAGTCCGAAGAGTTCCTCCGTCTCGTTCGAGACTCCTCGTTCACGTGCATATACACGTGCGGGCTCCCCCGCCTCCGTAGACGAGAAGAAGTAGCGAAACATCTTTGCACTCCGCTCGTAGAGCTCCGCGAGTGCCTGCTCCTCACCGCTCGCCTCCTTCTCCCACGGCACATCCAACGACACACCCGCCTTTTCTGCGAGCTTCTTCGTCGCTTCTACAAAGGAGAGGTGTTCTATCTCCATTAAAAAGGTAAATACACTACCCCCCTTGTGACAACCGAAACAGTAAAATAAGTTGTTTTCCGGAGATACGGAGAAGGAGGGAGTCTTTTCGGAGTGGAACGGACAGAGCCCAATGTAGCGGGTTCCCCTCTTCTCGAGCGTCACGTATTCGGAGACCACATCTACTATATCGGTTTTTCGCGAAATTTCCTGTATCGTCTTATCCGGAATTCTCACCTGCGCGGTCTACCCCTCTGTGTCACTTTCGCATCACTGTTTGATATAGAGTCGATACGCCTCGTTGTGTTCGGAGAGCGTCTTCGAGAAGGTGTGCCTGCCGTCCTCCGGATCCTGCAAAAGGAAGTAGAGGTAATCGGTGTCTGCCGGGTGAAAGGTCGCCTCGAGGGCAACGGCTCCCGGATTGGCAATCGGCGAGGGGGGCAAACCTCCCCGCGTGTAGGTGTTGAAATCGGACTCTACTTCCAGATCCTCGTAGGTAAGTTTCTTCGGGTGCTCCTTCTCCTGCTTTTCGGTGAGTACATAGACCACCGTCGCACAGCTCTGCAGCCGCATCCCCCGCTCGAGACGGTTGTAGAATACCGAGGCGATCTTCTTCGCCTCATCGGACGCCCTGTACTCTCTCTCGACGATGGAGGCAATGATGATTTTTCTGTAGAGCTCCTCGGCGCTCAGCTCTGTGTACCCGGGCGCGATCTCTCGCAAATTGTCGAAAAAGGTATCTACCATGTGGGCGACGATCTTCTCGGCCGGAAAGTTGCGCTGAAAGAGGTAGGTGTCGGGAAAGAGGAAGCCCTCCAAGCTGTCGATTCCCTTCGGGATAGGGTAGCCGGAGAGCAGTTCAGCGTAGCCTACAGGCCCGCCATCTGGGGTACCGGTATGAGAGGGCTCTTCGGTTTCCGATGAGCTTTCGCCCGATG
>CAYFVU010000127.1:2713-8779 GCA_964346645.1 uncultured Spirochaetaceae bacterium
CCGCCGCCCGATGTTTCGGCGGAGGTGGCCGCAGCGATAAAGTCCTCGGCTCCGCAGATATTCTCCTCCTCGAACTCGAGCGCTATCTCCGAGATGGTGAGCCCCTCGGGAATGGTAACCCTGTGGAGGGTCTGCTCCCCCCTCACGAGAAGCTCGTGCACCTCCGCAGTGCTCATGCCCGGAGGTATCCGGTAGTAGCCGCTCTTTATTGCGGCTCCTGTCCTTTCGACCCTGCTTATTCCCCGCAAGAGGTAGTGGGAGCGTATCAAACCCCTCTCCGCTAACCTCTTAGAAACGGCGGTCAGCGACTGCCCCTCTTCCACCTCGAAGACCGCCCCCTCGGAAGGTATCCCCTCCGAGGGGCGGTTGTAGAGGTAGAGGGCGCTCAACAGCCCCGCCGACAGCAGCACCGCCAAGGTAAGCAGTACCGCCGCCGCTTTTATCAGTTTCTTCATACCCGCCGCCGGCTCACTCCTTTTCTAATATGAACTCTACCCTGCGGTTCTTCCACCTGTTCTCCTCGTCGCTGTGCGGAACCAACGGCTTACTGCCGCCCACACCCTTCGTACTGAGGCGGCCTGCGGGCACTCCCCGCTCGGTCAGAGCCCGCTTTACGCGCTCTGCCCTGTCCTTGGAAAGCGGGATGAGCTCCTGCTCCTGCTCCTGCTCGGCGAGCTCCTCGTCGTACCACTTGGTGATGACCGCGTGGCCCTCTATGGTGACCTCGTACTGCCGGTACTTCTTCAAGATCTCCGCAACTCTGTCGAGGACGAACTCGTTTCTCTGGGCGATCTCCGGATCGTCATCTACGAACTCAGCCAGGTTCGGCTTGAAGTTTATGTTTGCGATCTTGATCTTCAGCACGCCGCCTTCCCTCACGACCAGCACGTCCACGGGAATCTCTCCCCTGACCGTCCGGCGGTTGCCGAGGGTGTCGCTGACGCTGAAGCGGTAGGGATAGTCCATAGCCGAGTAGACGAGCTCTCCGTCGTCGGATCGACCGTCCCAGATGATCTTCTCTGCGGGTGCTCCGTTTCCGCCGAACTCCTTGAACTCGCGGTTCTCAGGATCGTAGATCGTGAAGCTCCACTGCGCGATGTCGCTCATATCCTGCACATCGAGTCTGATGTTCAGCTCGTCGTCCACGCCGTCGTTGTCCGGGCTGAAGGGCACCGGCGAGAGGTTTACCTCCGCCTCCGGCGGCGAAATATCCAACACGAAGGGGAGCGACTCTGCGACCGGGCGGTTGCCCTTTCGATATTCCACGGTAAAGCGAGCGCTGTAGCGGCCTTCTACGTACTCCCCGTCGCTGCTCTTGCCGTCCCAGATGATCCTCTTCGGTATGCGCTCCTCGCCCTCGAAGCTGCGCTGCACCGTGCCGGTGCCGTCTACCAGCTCCAGGCTCCAACTCTCCACCCCGTCGGTGAGGTTCACGATGGTCGAGAAGGCGATCTCCTCGTACTCGCCGTCTCCGTTCGGGGAGAGCTTGTCCGAGTCCGCAGTGACGAAAATATTCGTCGGCCGCGTGTCTACCGTGACCGGCTGTGCGCGCTCCTCGGTGCTGTTCCCGGCTCTGTCGGCAGCCGATACGCGGTAGGTGTAGCTGCCGTCCTCCACCACGTTGCCGGCATCGTCGGTCCCGTCCCAGCTGAAGTCGCCGGGCCGACCCTTCCAGAAGGCGGTCGCCACGGTGTTGCCGTCGGCGTCGTTGATCTCGCCTTGCCAGAGCTCCTCGCTGCTGCCGCTCTGCATGAACTCCACGTTGTCCTTGCGCCCGTCGCCGTTCGGCGAGAAGAGACGGTACTCCTGCTCTACCGTGATAGACGGATAGACCGTGTCCACGGTGAAGGGTCCTGCGGATGAGGACTCCTCGTTGCCCGCCTCGTAGGCGACGAATATCTCTGCGCGGTAGTCGCCGTCCTCGACGACGTCGCCATCGGCGTTCCTTCCGTTCCAGGTAATCTCTTCAGGTACCCTTCCGGTACCCTCGAAGCTGCGCACCGGTTCCGGACTACTGCCGGCCTGACCGGTTCCCCCGGTTCCGGAAGACTGCGCTCCAGGCTCGCCGGCCGGATACACGGTAACCGCGTATTCCGCTATTCCCTCGGTCTCCTCGAGACGTGGGGTGAAGTGTACCTCGTCCTTGACACCGTCGTTGTTCGGCGAAAATGCCTCCATGTCGACGGAGAGAAAAACCGGCGTGTCCTTGGTGGTCAGCTCGAAACGCACCTGCGGGATTTGGCCCCTGCGGTCGGCAAGGCGGTTGCCTGCCCGATCTTCCGCATAGAGGCGGTAATAGTAGGAGTCGGAGTCCTCTGCAAGTGCTCCTTCGTCGGTACGGCCCGACCAGGTAAACTGAGCGGGGGCCTTCTCGATCCACTTGAACTCATTGATCACCGTCTCCTCGCCTTCCTCGTTCTCACGGACGATCTCTCCGTGCCAGACTTCCTCGGTAGAGGTCTCCTGGTAGAAGGTGATGCTGTCTTTCTTGCCGTCGCCGTTGGGACTGAAGATGTCGGTGTTCGCGTTTATGCTCGCAGATGGTGGCGTCACGTCGAGAACGAACTCAGGCGACTCGGCCTTCGGATTATTGCCGTTTACGTAGAGCACCTCGATGCGGGCATGGTATGTCCCCTCCTCGAGACGTTCTCCGAGATCGCTTCTGCCGTCGAATAGGACCGGATCCGGCGCCTCTTTACCGCCGAGATAGCTCCTGCGGACCTCACCCTCTTCGTCGAGCACCTCTATGCTCCACTCCTCTATTCCCGTAGTGACCGGGACGTGCGGACGAATGGTGACCGTGTCCTTTCTTCCATCTCCCTCGGGACTGTTCGGAGAGAAGTGTGAGCGGTTGATCTTGAGGGAGATAGGCGTCTCCTCGGTGTTCTTTACGATGTTGCCGTACTCGGCACTGCCCGAATTGCCGGCGCGATCGGTAGCCTCCACCTTGTAGGCGTAGACGCCGTCGGGCACCAGGATCTCCTCATCGTCGGTGCCGTCCCACTCGAAGGACTCCGGTTTCGACTCCCTCCAGGTAAATGTCCGCACCGTGCTTCCCGAGGAGTTTTCGATGCGCCCCTTCCAGAGCCGTTCGACCGATCCATTCTGTTCGATCGGGAGGGTATCCTTGTTGCCGTCGTTGTTCGGGCTGAATATCCGCTCCTCCCTCGGGCGCTTTTCGATCTCCACCTTCGGCTGAGTCGTGTCGACGTAGACCGTGTAGGTATCGCTCTCGGAGGTGTTCCCGTTGTCGTCGGTCGCCCTGACGAAGAAGCGGTAGAGGGCATCATCGGCGGTCCTGCCCGCATCGGTGGTGCCGTCCCACCTTAGGGTCTCCGGCACCGAAACCCCCTTCTTCGAGGCAAAGAGGTTCTTGAAGAATGTGCCGATGTTCCGTATCTCGGGCCGCTTCTCCTTGTTTTCTATAGTCCTCACCTCATTGCCCTGTGCGTCGAGAATGACGAACTCGTACTCTTTCAGATATCTGCTATCGGAGATCTCGAGAGGAAACTCCAGGGAGTCTTTGATCCCGTCGTTGTTCGGCGAAATGTAAATGAAGGCCTCCGGAGGTAGAGTCTTTTGGAACTCCGCCTCTTTGGTATCGTCTTCGTCGCTCGAGTCGGATGCATCTGTTGAACCGGCGCCGGACCCTGGATCCGCGCCGGTATCGCCGGCCTGCTCTTTGTCTTCGGTGCCCTTGCTCTCCTGTACCCGACGCATAAGCTTCGGGGTCTTGCGCCTCTTACCGAGCTCCGCGAGTTTATTAGGCCTTGCAACCTCGTTTACACCGACATCACCGTTTTCGGACTCCTCACCCTCGGCGTCTTCTTCTTCAGTTTCCGCCCCTTCTTGCTCGCTCTTTCGGTCTTCAGCTTCCTCTTCAGATTCCTCACTGTAGTGCGAGAGGTCGAGACGGATCTCCGGGGGCTTCTCATCGAGGATGCCGACCGGCATGGTTACGCCGGCTCCTGTGGCCCATATCGAGTCACCGAGGGGCGCGGTAAAGACCGTCGGACGCATCTCGTTGCTCCGGAAATAAGAGGCATCGTCCGATTCCTTCTCCTTCCCTCCCGGACGGATGGTGTATGAAAGCCTCACGGAGGGAATGAGCTCGCCGTACGTGCCGTCGGCGATCTGCCGTGCGTCCATCCTCGAGCCTATTCCCACCTCGAAGGATTCGGCTATGATAATTCCTAGGCCTAGTCCGAGCCGCGCATTCTGAAAGCTGAGAAAGGTGAGGTCCGTCTTGAGACTCGCCTCCACCGTATCGTTCTGCGCAAAGATCCCGTCGAAGCCTGCGGAGGGGGTAAAGGGTGCGCGTCTGTCACCCTTTATGTTTGTGTATCCGAGGTCGAGGAGTGAGAGACCCCAGTGTAAATCTTCGAAGAAGAGGTAATCTCCCTGACGTCTGATAAGACCGAGATCAGCCGCCGCAGCGAAGCGGCCGCCGTTGCCGAATGTGAATCTCGCACCGCTGCCGACGAAGTAGTCGGGATAGACATCCTTGGAGAAGGCACCGTAGGCGCTTATCTGGGTGCCCGGCTCGAACGAATCCAAGTCCGAGGCGGTCAGGAAGTGTCCCGCACCGGTAAAGACGCCCACTTTCGTGGGTATCATGCTGGAAATATTCGCCGCATGCCCCTTTGGTCCGAAACCGTCGGAGGAGTCGAGCAGGCCGATGTAGCTTCCGTCGAAGGTGAGCCTCTGCACCGTCGCCGCAGAGGCCGGATTCAGTGCCAGCCCGTGGGGAGCCGACATGGAGCCCTGAATTGCCCCTCCGCCGAGCAGCGTCGGAGACTGCAGTTCGGCGACCTTACCGCTGCCGTTCTCGGCAAAGGTCCCTGCAACACATACTATGGCCAAAAGGCACAGCGTAACGTATCTATTCAATCTCATCATAGTCGTAATTTACCCTCTCCTATTCAAAATATCAACTTTTTCTCGATAGAGTTCTTCTATCGATTCCATTTCCTCTATAGACAACTCCTCGTAGAGCAGTCTCTGCAGCCTCGTGTAGAAGGAGAAGAGCGTGTCGTCGAGCTCCTCCTCCCTCCTTTTGAGGAAGATGTAGATGCCTACTATCTCCCTGTCCGATAGATCCATCAGTTAGACCTCCAACTCCAGCCCCTCGGTTGCGAGGAGTATCCGGAGATCCTGTTTGTCGAGATGACTCTTGTACCAGTTCGCCGAGTTCTGTATGCCGAACATCTTTGCATCGTTGTACTGCGGTTCGTGATGAAAGAGCACGAGGGTGTCTATGTTCCACTCCGCCACGAAGTCCACCGCGAGGCTGTAGGAAGAGTGCCCCCAGTCGTACTTCTCAATCGCCTCGTCGAGGGTGTATTGGGTATCCATGATGATCACGTTCGTCCCCTCGTAGTACGAGGCGTTCTCCTCGTTCTTTCTAAAGTCCTCCTCCCTCAGCTCCGTGTCGGAGGAGAATATACAGGAGCGCCCGCCCTCGGTGACCTTGTAACTGAAGGAGCTGCCCGGGTGCTTCACTTCCCGCCAGCTGACCCGAGCCGGTCCGATGTCCACGGGCTCTTTCTCCAGCTTGTGGAAGTGCATCTTCGCCTGCATCGTGTCCAGGGTAATCGGGAAGAAGGGATCCTTCATCTGCGAACGCAACACCTCCTCGACGTCGTCTCTGGGACTGTAGACGTGGAGGGAGCAGCCCGGGTCGAACATCTGCGGGGTAAAGAAGGGAAAGCCCTGCAGGTGGTCCCAGTGGAAGTGGGTGAAGAAGAGGTGAAACTCCTTTATGTGCTTGTCCGTCTTCGCGATGGCGGAGGAGAAGCGCGATATGCCGGTACCGGCGTCGAAGAGTATGACCGAATCGTCCGAGAGACGCACCTCCACACATGTGGTATTGCCGCCGGCGGTGCCGAAGAGATACGGCGGCAAGCCGGCTAAAAAGCGTTCTCTGCTCTCCTGTGAGACGAGGTCCGACGGCGTTACCCGTGCGATTATCGACGAGACTTTTCTTCGCACCTCTTCGGGCGTCAGCGGTGTGGGAATCGAGCCGCGCACTCCCCAGAACCGAATTATCATTCCCCCTCCTCGTTC
>CAYFVU010000128.1:0-8529 GCA_964346645.1 uncultured Spirochaetaceae bacterium
GCCGCCCCCAAGAGGGTTCCCGTGTAGACATCTTCGGGGGTGAGATTCTTCTCGTACATCCAGATGTAGCGGTTGAACCAGTCGGCAGGCCGCACATCCTCGGCACTGCCGCGAAGCAGGGTCATCGCTGTGTGGGCGTGGGTGTTGACCAAGCCGGGCGTGAGGTAGCATCCCGTCCCGTCGATGACCTCCTCGTCCTCGTCAAGACTTCTGCGGGAGACTTCGTGCTCACCGCCTCCCGGATCGACAGCCGGCTCGACCGCGGCAACCTTGCCGTCCTCTATCCGCACGTCCACTCCGCGGCTGATCTTCATATCTCTAAACGACAGGGCGGTCACGTTTTGTATTCGCATACGCACTTCCTCTGCAATATCAGCCGTCGAGACGCCGCAGCACGTCCATTATCGCATCCTTGAACTGCGGCACATCCACCTCCAAGGCCACGTCGATGTTCGCCTGACGGCCGGTGACTCCGTACACGTCGGTTACCGTCCGTCCCCGGGTAAACTCCCCCTCGGTCTCCACCACCACGTTCAGCCGTCTCGTCTTCAGGATTTCCGGCTTCGCGACCGCCAGGACGGCCAATGCATCGTGGAGAGGCGCGCCCGGGATCCCGAATATGTCTCTGTTCGCCTTCGCGAAGAAGTCGAGCAGCGGAGCGACCACCCCCGAGACCCTGCCGTCGAGGGCCTCTATTGCCTCGATGTCCTCGAAGGAGAAGTAGGCGCGGTTCGTCACATCCAGCCCCACCATGGTAACGGGAATACCGGAGGAAAAAACGAGAGCCGCCGCCTCGGGATCTACGTAGATGTTGAACTCCGCCGAAGGGGTAATGTTCGACTCGTAGACAGCGCCCCCCATCAGCACTATCCGCTCGATGTGCCGCTTTATCTCCGGATCCTTGATAAAGAGCATGCCGATGTTGGTGAGGGGGCCCGTAGGCACGAGAGTCACCTTCCCGCCCTCATCGGCCTCCTTGCGGATGAGTCGCGCGAGCAGATCCACTGCGTGCTCGAGCACCGTCTCCACCCTCGACTCCGGGAGATCGGCGCCGTCGAGCCCGGAGACCCCGTGGATCTGCGGGGCAACGGTCAGGGGACGAAAGAGGGGATGATCGCCTCCTCTCGCCACCGGCACGCCGGTCTCTCCTATGAGGGTCATCACCTTCAGCGCGTTCAGGTGAGTCTTCTCGCCGGTCTGGTTGCCGGCGACCGTGGTCACACCGAGAAGATCCAGCTCCGGATGTGCGCAGGCGGCCATCAGGGCGATCATGTCGTCGTGACCGGGATCGCAGTCAACGATAATCTTGGTCATAAGAGCTCCTTTGAATCCTTCATTTCACCTAACCGTGGTGTAAGCTTGCGGGCGGAGTAGATGGTCAGGGCGATGACCGTCACCAGATAAGGAATCAGTTGGATAAGGTCCGAGGGAATCTTCAGCGTGGAGATGTAGATAGCCACCGCATTTACCGCACCGAAAAGCAGCGAGGCGAGAAACGAGCCGAGAGGCATGTTCCCCCCGAGTGTCGCCGCCGCGACCGCGATAAAGCCGCGCCCTGCCGTCATGTCCTTGGCGAACCAGGAGACATACCCCATGGCCAGGTAGAGTCCGCCGAAAGCGCCGAAGAAGCCGGAGAGCATCAGGGCGTACATCTTCACCCGGTCTACGCTGATGCCGACCGACTCGGCGGCGTCGGGATTCTGGCCCACCGCCCGGATCCTGAGCCCGAGAGGACTCTTGAATACGATGAGGTAGTAGAGAAAGATGGCGAGAATCGCCCCGTAGGTCAGCACGTTGTGGCCGCTGACTATCTCACCGAGTACGGGAATGGCGTCGATCAGGGGAATGCTCAGCTCCGGAAAGACGAGGCTCTTGAGCGAGCTCGTGCTTCCCTTGTCGCCTGAGAAGAGGAACATGAGGAATACGGTGATTCCGCTGGCAAACATGTTCAGCGCCACCGCTCCGAGGATGATATCGGCCTTCAGCTTGAGGTGGAAGTAGGCGAGCACGGTGGCAAGCAGCACCCCTGTACCGACACCCACGAGCAGCGAGAGGAGGAGGCTGCCGGTAAAGGCGCTGGTCATTACCCCTGCAAAGGCGGAGACGAGCATGATTCCCTCGAGCCCGATGTTGATGGTACCGGCAAGCGCGGAGATTCCGACACCGAGGGCGGCGAAGAGCAACGGTGTGGTCACGCGAAAAACGGCGAAGGCGAAATCAGTAGAAAGAATACTGTTGAGCAGCGGACTCATAACGCGCCTCCCTGACCTTCGGCCTCTCCGGCGAGCTCGCGCTTTTCCGCGCGTCGTATGGTGATTCTGTTCTTCCACATGCTGAGGAAGGCCTCGGCGGTAATGAGGAGAATAATGATCGCCTGTATGACCTCCACCAGCTCAGAAGGCACGTCGGAGAGGAGGTTGAGAATCTGCCCTCCGACCCTCAGATAGGAGAGGAAGAGGGCGGCGAAGATGATGAAGATCGGGTTGTTCTTCCCGATGATCGCCACGACGACTCCGTCCCAACCTATGCCCGGACTGTTCTGCCAGAGGAATCTGCGGTGAATGCCCATGACCTCGGACATGCCCCCCAGTCCTGCGAGCATCCCGGTAAAGATCTGCGCGAGGATTATGACCTTGAAGATGTTTATGCCGCCGAATCTGGCGAACTTCTGGTTGAATCCGGTGCTGCGGATCTCGTAGCCGGTGGTGGTGTGGTAGAGGAAGTAGTAGATCAGCAGGGCCATCGCCACTGAGAAGACGATGCCCCAGTGAACCCGCGTACCCTCCACGAACTGGTGGAACCAGGCGCTCTCCGGCAGCCTGTAGGAGACGAGAAAGCCCGCATCCTTGTCTCGAAAGTGGTAGTTGATGAGGTAGAGCCCGAGGTAATAGGCAACGTAGTTGAGCATGAGCGAGGAGACGACCTCGCTCGCATTCCACTTCGCCTTCAGAAATCCGGGGATCCCACCCCAGATGCCGCCGGTGGCCCCCGCCACGATGAGGACGAGGGGCACGTGAAAGATCGCCGGCATATTGGTCGAGACGGCGAAGGCCGTTCCCACCGCCGCGGAGATGTAGAGGGCTCCCTCCGCACCGATGTTGAACTGCTCTGCCTGAAACGACACGGCGATGGCGATGCCGCAGAGGATGATCGGCGAGGCCATTTCGAAGACGTTTGCGATCCTCCCCTTCGACATGAGGGGTCCGAGCAGGAAGGAGTGCAGCGACTCGAGCGGCGTCGTGCTGATGATGTAGATCAGCACGATGCTCAGGATGACGCCGATGGCCAAAGCGATGAAGGTGCGAATCGCGTTGAAATGCTTGAGTATGAAGTTATCCACGGCTCTCCTCCTGTGAAGATTCGGCCTCCCGTAAAGATTCGGTCTCCTGCGAAGCCATGAGATCCTGCCTCTGCACTCCGAGCATGTAGGGTCCGAGATCTCGGGCGGTAATTTGGTCCGGCCTCGGGAAGTGGGCCACGATCTCGCCGTTGTAGATGACGAGGATTCTCGTGGAGAGCTTCATGATCTCGTCGAGGTCCGCGGAGATCATGAAGACCGCCTTTCCGGCATCCCGCGCCTTCAAGAGCAGGTTGTGGAGGTGCTCCTCCGATCCCACATCGACCCCGCGTGTCGGCTGGGCGGCGATGATAACCTCGGGGTCCGAGGAGAGCTCACGGGCAACGACCACCTTCTGGATATTGCCCCCCGAGAGGCTGGCAACGCTCTGCTTCGACGAGGTGGCGAGGATCTTGAAATCCCTGATGAGGTCGGACGTGTACCTGGCTATGTGGCGCCATCTGAGACTCTGGAACCGGGAGAACTTCGGTTTGTAGTAGCGGTCGACGATGCAGTTCTCTTCGATGGTGGTGTTCTCGGCCACCCCGTCCTCCATCCGGTCCTGGGGAATGTGGGCGAGTCCCGTCTCCCGAATGGCCCTCGGGGAGAGACCGGTGATCTCCCGCTCACCCTCGAAGACCTTGCCCGAGCTCGGCTTGAGCAAGCCGGTGATGATTCTGATCAGCTCGCTCTGTCCGTTCCCCTCTACGCCTGCGAGGCCGAGGATCTCTCCGCCGCGCACCTGCAGGTTGATGTTCTTGAGTATCTCGATGCCGGTCTCGTCGGTAAAACCGATTTCTCGGGTCTCGAGCATGGGAGCTCCGACCCGTTCGGGCGGCGCCACCTGCTCGTAGGTGATATTCCGGCCGACCATAAGATAGGCGATGTCGTGTTCGGTTAGACCCGCCGCATCTTCGGTGGTAATGACCTTCGCATCGCGCATGACTGTGACCCGATCGGCGATCCTCTTAACCTCGCTCAGTTTGTGCGAGATAAAGAGGATCGTCTTGCCCTGCTCCTTCAGCCTCTTGAGTGTGGCGAAGAGAATGTCGGTCTCCTGCGGGGTGAGGACCGATGTCGGCTCGTCGAGGATGAGGAGCTCCGCATTGCGGAAGAGGGCTTTGAGGATCTCTACCCTCTGCCTGATGCCGAGGGGCAGCTCCTCGACCTTGCGCTTTATGGGCACGTCGAGTCCGTACTCCTTCGAGACCTCCCGAGTCAGCTCCTCGGCCCGTTCCGTGTCCAAGAGCAGCCTGCCCTTCCGCGGCTCTACACCGAGCACCATGTTTTCGGCAACCGACAGCTCCGGGGCGAGCATGAGGTGCTGGTGGACCATGCCGATGCCTTGGCGAATTGCGTCGTTCGGTGTTCTGAAGGCGACCCGCTCCCCCTTGAAGAAGATCTCGCCGGATTGCGACTCCTCGATACCGAAGATGATCTTCATGAGGGTCGTCTTACCCGCGCCGTTCTCCCCCACGATCGCATGGATGTCGTTCTCCTCCACGTCTACAGAGACCAGCTTGTTGGCCATAGTACCGTTGGGGTAGATCTTGTTGATGTCCTTTACCTGTAATATGTATGCCATAGTCCCTCTATGCCGGCGGGAGGCTCCCGCCCCCCGCCGAATAGGTTTCTCCTTTTTCTCGACCTCAGCACTTCTCGACTGCAGCGCCTGTACGTCGAAGCCCGTCTCGGCTGCGGCGCTTTACTTGCCGATGGTCGTCTCTACGTCGATCTCTCCTGCCTCGATCTTCTTGATGAGCTCGTCGATCCGCTCCTTGAACTCGTCGGGCACAAGCTCTTGGAAGCGCTCGTTTCTGGCTACACCGACGCCGTCCCTCTTTACTCCGAGGGCCTCGGCCTTGCCGTACTCGAGCTCACCCTCGATGTGGAGCTTGATTCCGCGGTAGATCGACTTGTCGACATTCTTCATCATCGAGGTGACGATCCACTTCGCCTTCTCGGGATCGCTCTCCTTGAAGACCTGATACTGATCGGAGTCGACGCCTATTGCGTAGCGCTCCTTCTCTTTGGCCGCATCGAGCAGTCCGAGTCCCGACTCACCGGCGACGTTGAAGGCGATGTCGGCGCCCTGGTCGTACTGGGCGAGTACGAGCTCCTTGCCCTTCGCCGGATCGTCGAAGGCGCCCACATAGGAGGTGAGGACCTTTACATCCGAGTCCACATACTTGGCGCCCTGCTCATAACCGACCTTGAAGTCGTTGATGACCGGGATGTCCATGCCTCCGAGGAATCCGACCACCTTCTCTCCGTTTGCAGCCGGAAGATCGGAGTTAGTGATCATCGCCGCGAGGGCGCCCACGAGGAAGGCCCCCTCGTTTTGCTTGTAGAGAATCGAGTAGACGTTGCCCTGCCCCTCCTTCGAGTAGTCCACCGAGGTGTCGTAGGTAAAGAAGCGCTTGTCCGGATGCTTCTGCGTCAGGTTGGAGACGAACTCGGCGAGTTGCCAGGTCCCGGCGATTATGATGTCCCAGTTGCCCTGGGCGAGTTGGTTGAGATCCGGCTCCCAGTTGGCGGGATCGTAGCCGCCCTCTATTACCTTCGCCTGTATGCCGAACTCCTCCTCGGCCATGTCGACTCCTCGAGCGGCGGAGTCGAAGAACGACTTGTCGCCGAGCGTACCGTTGAGATAGAGCACTACCCTGAGATCGGATCCCTTCGCCTCCTTCTCTCCTTCGGCGGCAGCCTTCTCTTCCTCCCCCTTTTGGCAGCCCACGAAGAGCATAGCGACCGCGAATAATACCAGTACCAATAGAGCCAATGTCCTTTTCATAGAACCTCCCTTTTTCATCCTGCACGCGCAAGATGTGTCTTCAATATATGCACGAACCTCTTTCGTTCGGCGTTCACGAGTATGGATGTCTCTCCCCCCTCGCAGAGAGCGCTCTTACCGCGCATGACGGTGGGCATGAGCTCCATGACGAGCCCGCTCCTCAAGGTCTGAACGGCGATATCCGGCGAAAGTGCATAGGCCATGGCGAGCGGGTCGGCCAGCGGAACCATATGCAGACCGAACAGGGCTTCGACGCGTTCGAGCAGCACTCCTGCGAGCCGTCCGAACAGCTCGCAGGCCCTGCCGCCTTCACCGTCGCCGCCGCCGGCCTCTGCAGCGACACTGCTGCTTCCGCCGCCGGCTTCCTCGATCTGCTTGCCGGTAAGGGCGGTCTGCACGCAGGCGTCCCAGGTCGCCACTTCCAATGGCATACCACTGTCGAGCACCGCCTGCACCGATTCAGGATCGGCGTAGAAGTTGAATTCGGCGTACTGCGTCGCATTGCCCCGCTCGATTGCACCGCCCATCGCTACTACTCGTCCTAAGCGTTCTTTTAACTGTGGATGGAGGTTGAGGGCCATCGCGAGGTTGGTCAGTGGCCCGAGGGTGACGAGAGTGCATCCCGGATGCGCAGCGGCAAGCTCGAATATCGCGTCGGGACCGCTCATCTTCTCGACACTCTTTGCGGAGGCCGGCAGCTCGATGCCGCCGAGCCCGTTCTCCCCGTGTATGCCTGCGGCGCTTCTCGCCTCGCCCACATAGGGGCCCGAGGCACCGACAAAGACGGGTAGGTCGTCTCTGCCGAGATAGGCGAGCAATCTGAGCACGTTATCTGTTACCTGAGCCACCGGCACATTTCCGGAGAGAGTCGTGATTCCCGTGACAGAGTATCGATCGCTCCCGAGGGCCATCATAATCGCAATTGCATCGTCGATCCCGCAGTCGGTGTCGATAATCATGGAACTCTCAGAGATAGGACACACAGTTCGTTCCTCTTTATTTTGTTGTTGCAGTGGCCCTAATCGAGGTTGACATAAGTACAACCTCAACTCACCGCCTGCGACTTTACGTGTGAGTTGTTATATCAAAATGATAACTCATAGGAGGGAGTTGTCAAGCAAAATCAGCGATTCGCATTCCGATCGCTGAGCAATATGTCCCGGTAAGCCTCGGCCATAGTGGGATGGATGAACGGGGCCTTCAGGAGCGCTGAGAGCCCGAGCTGCGGCGGTTGCACCGGGCCTGCAGAGCCTTCTAGAGTCGCGTGGCCCACTTGCGCTGCGATTGCATGCATGCTCGCAACCTCGGCCGCATTCTCCGCCGACCACCAGCAGCCGAGCAACGCACACCCTTCGTCGATGAGGAGCTTCACAAAGCCCTCCGACACGGAGTCGGCGAAGCCGCGCCACGTCTCACTCAGTTCCATTTTCCTTACACGGTATGCTCGCCCGGCGCGCTGCAGATCCCGCTCGGTGGCCCCGACTCCGGCGATCTCCGGGATAGTGAAAATAGCCTCGGGAGGTGCGGCCGGCCCGACCCCCGGGATGCCGGAAGTGCTTTGCTCCTCGGCGGGGCTGAAAGATTCCGACGGCGGGGTACGCATATCTTTCCGAGGCCCCGGAGATAGACAAGCCGCCGCCTCCGCTGCCGCGGAAATACCCTGCACAGCAGCCACATTTGCCGGCCCTCCCCGTCCGGTTATCTCTCCTGCGGCAAAGAATCCCGGCACGCTGCATCGCAGCCTTCCATCCACCGATATTCCTCCGTCACCGTATTCGATGCCGGTGAGCTCCAGCCCTTCGGGAAAGTTCAGAGACCTGCTGCCGGTTATCAGCACTGCATCCGCAGCGAGCGAGGTCCCGTCCTCGAGCTCGACCCGGGCCTCTGCCTTCTCCGAGAGCCTGCCGTCATGCCCGTATCGATACCGGGAGCTCCGCTCCCGCTCCGCGTAGCTGCCGGCGACCGCCCGTCGCCCCGTCTCCACGCGCACGCATAGCTCGGCAAGGCGCCGCAGGACGGGAGCCTTCAAATCGTCGTCCACACCGGGGAGGAGCTCACGCTCCATTTCTATCACCGTCACCTCCACCCCGAACAGGGCGAAAGCCTGTGCGAACTCGACTCCCTCGATATCGCCGCCGAGGACAATGAGCCGATAGAAGCGCGGGGCGGACGGGTCAAAGAGATCGCGGTGAGAGACGAAGGCCTTGCCGTCCAAGCTGATGCCGGGGTAACCGGCGGGTCGCGAGCCGGTGGCGATGACAAAAGTTCCGCCTCGGTACTCCGTTCCCGCAACCGAGAGGGTCCGAGTCGAACAAAAGCCGGCCTCTCCTCGGATCAGCTCGACGCCTGCCTGCCGCAGCTTCGCAACCGACAAATTCTCGAGATCGACGAGATCGCC
>CAYFVU010000129.1:0-8371 GCA_964346645.1 uncultured Spirochaetaceae bacterium
CCTCTCGTTTTCTCAGGAGCCTAATGTAACGGCCTATTTCATAGGAATTCATACGGTGCCAATATTATCTCGCTAATAGCGCCTTGTTGCCACCAACTAAAAGTGGTAATTCTAAAGGGTAGATGCTATTAAAAGTAGTATTAGGTGTATGGATTAAGATATGGAGAAATCTGACTTTTCAGTACGGATCTACGAGACTGATGCAGTTATAGCGCTGCTTCTCGGGCTGCTGCTCCGTAACCATGGTCTGCAGACGAATATGCACGGAAGCTTGGAGGAATTGATTGCCCGTTTGCAAGAAGAGTGTGGAGAAGAGGGAAAGGAGAATAAGGGGCGCACCCTGGTCGTCGTTGGTGATCCCGCTTCCTGTTACGAGAAACAAGAGACGATATGTGAGCTGCCAAAGCGGTTTCCCTCCTGTTCGTTCATTCTCCTCTCCACGCATCCGGATGCAGCTGAGCTCGGCGATGGGTTCGGCGGGGTCATGCAAAAACCATTCCTGTTCGAAGAACTGCTCGCGCTGCTGAAAGAAGTCTCGCTCGGGGCCGATAACAGTGCTGACCCTTTTTACCCCTTTTTGACGTGAACGGGTTTGACATTCAGCCCTTTGACCGCAATACTATTTCCTATGGCTAAGAAGAAAAACTCTTTCATGCAAATGCAGCCGCCCATGTTAAAGGTGGTGTATGCACTCGTGCCCTTGGGGCTTGCGGCAATATACTTCTACGGATGGCGGTTTCTCGCGGTAGTGGCTCTGGTTATGGCGGTGGGTATCCTCACCGAATACCTCATGGCTCGGGCGTACGGAATGAAAGTGACCTCATCGGTCCTTGTTACCTCTTTTCTGTTTGCCCTGTCTTTACCCCCCACGATCCCGTTCTGGATCGCGGTAGTGGGAATCATCTTCGGGATAGTATTCGGCAAGATGGTGTTCGGAGGTTTCGGCAAGAACGTCTTCAACCCCGCGATTTCCGGACGTGCGTTCATCTACATCAGCTTCGGCGTGCCGCTCACCGGCAAGTTTATCGATCCGGTCGCCACGGGGGGAGCCGGCGGATTCCTTGCATGGCTGCCGAGCGTGGACAGCGCCTCGAGCGCCTCGCCGCTGGTGCAACAGGCGAACGGCGAGTTCATACCACTCATGAATCTCTTTCTCGGAAATATCCGAGGCTCCTTCGGAGAGACGAGCGCCCTCCTCATTGTATTGGGAGGAATCTACATCGTCTGGAAGAAGGCGGCTAACTGGCGCTATATCATCTCGTCGGTGCTGGCCTTCCTCGTCATGGATGCGGCCCTCTACTTCAGCGGAGTGCCGGGAACGGTGCATCCGCTCTTTGCCCTCCTCTCGGGGAGCTTTCTCTTCGCTGCGGTCTTCATGATCACCGACCCCGTGTCGGCCTCGCAGACGACCGATCTCGGCAGGTGGATCTACGGGATCATCATCGGCGCGCTTACGGTCCTCATACGCGTCTTCGCCGGATGGCCCGAGGGAGTGACCTTTGCGATTCTGTTCGGCAATATGTTCGCCCCCCTCATAGATTACATCATCAAGGAACAGAAACAGAAGAAAAAGGCGGCGGCGTCATGAAAAAAGAGGGTCTATTTGCTCAACGCGTGTATCCGCTCATCTTCATGGCTCTGCTCACGGTGGTATTTATCGCCGGCGTGTCCGGACTCTACCTGAGCACCAAGGAGCGGGTCGAGAGAAACGAGACGATCGTGCAGAAGAGGGCGGTTCTTTATGCCGCCGGGGTCGAGTATCCGGAGAACGATCCGGTCGAGATCACCGACATCTACCAAGAGCGAGTGACCGAGATCGGCGGAAACGGCAGGCCCGCCTATTTCGAGGTGGAGCTGCCCTCCGGTGAGACGGCCTATGCGGTCTACGTAGAGGGACCGGGGCTCTGGGGGCAAATCGTAACCATCTTCGGATTCGAGTCGAAGCTCGAGATCATAACCGGCATGGAGGTGGTGCAGCAGAACGAGACACCGGGACTCGGCGCACGAATCAACGAGGCCTGGTTCAAGCAGCAGTTCCGGGGCACACAGCCGCCCTTCACCATGGTGCCGGAGGGCACCGCCGACGATCCGAAAGAGCTCGATGCCATAACCGGCGCAACGAAGACCAGCAACGCCATGGAGAGAATCGCCAATAAGGCCCGGGAAGTAGCCCGAGAGGCCGTGGAAGAGGAGAGCTGATATGCCGGGAAAAGGAAAAGCGAAACGCATATTCATAGAGGGAATCGGTAAGAATAACCCGGTATTCGTACAGATCCTCGGTATTTGTTCCACCCTCGCCGTCACGAACAGGCTGGAGAATACCGTGGTCATGAGTATCGGCGTGATCTTCGTCGTCACCTTCTCCAACCTGGTGGTGTCACTCCTCAGGAAGCTGATACCCGGAAGGGTCCGCATGATGGCCGAGACGCTCATCATCGCGAGCTTCGTCATCATCGTCGACATCACCCTGCGGGCCTACATGCCCGATATATGGCAGGCCCTCGGACCCTACGTGGGACTGATCATCACCAACTGCATCATCATGGGACGGGCGGAGGCCTTCGCAATGAACAACCCGCCGCAGTACTCTATCGTAGATGGTCTGGCCTCAGGGATCGGCTACTCCTACGTCCTCATAGGAGTGGCCATATTCCGCGAGCTCCTCGGAACCGGAGAGCTCTGGGGAATCACCATCTTCGGCGACTGGTGGACCAACTGGGCCATCATGGTCATGCCGCCGGGCGCCTTCTTCATGCTCGCGATCTTCGTCTGGTTCATCAAAGGCGTCGTCGTACCATCGGAAGAGGAGGGATCCTAATGAACGAACCGACACTATTTGCCATATTCCTGGCCTCCATATTTACCAGCAACATTCTCCTGGCGAACTTCCTGGGAATGTGCTCTTTTCTCTCGGTCTCCCGGGAGGTAAAGACCTCGTTGGGACTCGGAGTCGCGGTCATCTTCGTCATGACCACCACGAGCATACTCAACTGGCTGGTGTATTACTACATTCTCGTCCCGCTGAGCCTGGAGTATCTGCGCTTCATCGTCTTCATCATCGTCATCGCCGCATTCGTGCAGCTGGTGGAGATGGTCATAGAACGGGTGAGCGAGCCCCTCTACGCGGCCCTCGGTATCTTCTTGCCCCTCATTACGGTCAACTGTGCGATCCTCGGCGTGAGTCTCTTCATGGTCATCCGGGAGTACAGCTTCCTCGGCACCACCGTCTTCGGCGTGGGCAGCGGAATAGGCTGGTTCCTCGCCATCATGGCCATGTCGGGCATACGGCAGAAACTGAAGCGGGCGCGGATCCCGAAGGGGCTCGAGGGCGCGGGAATCACCCTCGTCATTACCGGTATGATGGCCCTGGCCTTCATGGGATTTTCCGGAATGATAAAGATCAGTTAGGGAGGAGGAACGTATGTTGGCATCGCTGCTTATCAGTATTGGGGCCGCCACCGGCATTTCGGTCTTTCTCTCCGTGCTCATGGTCATCGCCGATGCGACGATCGGCAATTACGGCGAGGTCACGATCACGATAAACGACGAGAAGGAGTACAACGTTCAGGGGGGCAAGCCTCTGCTGGGAACACTCGCTGCGCAGGAGGTCTTTATCCCCTCGGCCTGCGGCGGACGCGGCTCGTGCGGACTCTGTAAGGTAAAGGTCCTCGAGGGTGCGGGGCAGTATCTGCCGACCGAGCTGCCCTGGATCAGTGATGAGGAGAAGGAGGAGAACATTCGCCTCTCCTGCCAGCTGAAGGTAAAGCAGGACTTCAAGATCGAGATTCCCGAAGAGCTCTTCAACGTGAAGCAGTTCGACGCGGAGGTCGAGCGCATCAGGGATCTGACCCACGATATAAAGGAAGTGACGCTCAAGCTCAACGATCCGCCGGAGATAGAGATTACCGCGGGACAGTACATCCAGCTCGAGATTCCTGAATACGAGCTCACCGACGAGCCGGTCTACCGCGCCTACTCGGTGGCGGGCATTCCGAGCGACAGCAACCACATCGAGCTGGAGATCCGCTACGTGCCCGACGGCATTGCAACCACCTACGTGCACAAGTATCTGCAGGAGGGCGATGAGGTCATCTTCAACGGCCCCTACGGCGATTTCTATCTCCGCGAGAGCGAGCGAGAGATCGTCTGCATTGCCGGCGGCTCGGGAATGGCACCGATCAAATCGATCCTCCTCGACATGGAGGAGAAGGGAATAAACCGCAGGACCCGCTACTTCTTCGGCGCAAGGTCGAAGAAGGACCTCTTCCTGCTGGACGAGATGCGGGATCTCGAGAATCGGCTGCCGAACTTCGAGTTCATTCCCGCCCTCAGCGATCCGGAGGAGGAGGACGAGTGGGAGGGCGAGACCGGCCTGATCACCGACGTCTTGGACAGGTATCTCGAAACTGGCGAGAACATGGAGGCTTATCTCTGCGGGAGCCCCGGTATGATCGACGCCTGTCTGAAGGTGCTCTCCGACAACGGAGTGCCTGACGACCTCGTATTCTACGACAAGTTCGGTTAGGAGGAAGCTATGAAACAGTCGCCGCAGCTACAGAAGGCGCAGGAGAATATGCGGCCGGGAGTCCTGACGCTCCACGGTTTCTTGGGAAACGACAGACGCAACCTCGTCGACATCCTCGAGGAGGATGCGGCGGAGGTGAGCAGGCTCGGTACCACGAACGCCGCCATCGCCGATCGCATGAAGTACTTCCGCGACCGCGGCGAGGAGGGGCTCGGCGAGTTCATCACCGTAGACGAGCACTTCGAGGTGCGGGTCGAAACCGTTCGCGGCAAGATTCCCTCGCCCTTCGGCGGCCCGGGACTCTACTCCAAGACCAACACGACGGTAAGAAACAAGAGCTTGGACAGGGAGATCACCTACACCGACATCAGCATCCACCTGGTTCGGGACCACGGCTTCTTCGAGGGAAAGGGCTCGCCCTTCCGCTTAGAACCCCGCGATCTGGTCGAGATCCTGGAGATAGAGCCCCGGGAGCAGCAGACCGAGGTCCCTCGCTGAGGCTGTAGCATAATTAATTCTGCTTGTCTTTTTTTTGCTTTCCCCATACAATATTTCTGTTATGGGTAAGAGTGAACGGTTAATGCAGCTAGAACTCCTCCTCCTCTCCCATCCGGCGGGGATGCGCAGGGCGGAAATTGCGCGGAGGTTGGGAGTCCATCGCTCGACGATCGGACGCTATGTCGACGAGCTGCGAAAAAAAGTGGATATCTGGGAGGACGAGTACACCATCGGGATCTCCTCCGACGAGTCTATGAACATGATGAAGCTCTCTATCTACGAGAGTCTCGCCTTTCACCTGTCGGCGGAGCTGCTGGCGAAGCACACGGAGTATCACAATCCGCATATGTCGTCGGGCCTGCGGAAGCTCGCGGAGAATCTCCGCAACTACGCCCCCACGATGAGTGAGAACATCAATGCGGTGGCCGAATCCATCGAGACCGGGGCGAAGAAGCAGGATCCGGAGTACATCAACGTCCTCGAAACCCTCACCGACAGTTGGGTCTCGGGCAAGATCGTCCGCATCGAGCACGAAGAGGAGGAGATGGGAGAGGTAAGGGAGACCGATTTCGCCCCCTACTTTATCGGTTTTACCGAGCAGGCGAACGGGAGAAGGCCTATTAGCGTCACCGGCCGTCTCAGACACACCTCCGAGGTGCAGACCATCGACATCCAGAAGATCCGCCGGGCGGAGATACTCGACGAGACCTACACCATACCCGACAACCTGAAGGCCTTCTACCGCCTCGACGATCACACGCAGATCTCAACCAAGGATCTTATCCCGCTGAAGCTGCGCCTGAAGGAGCGGTCGGTTCTCAATGTATTTCGCTACCTGACCTATACCGATCTGCAGTTAGGGGAGTCCGAGGAGGACGGCAGCCTCATCTGCAATGTGAAGGTGGAGAACTCGATCGAGCTCTTCCTGCGTATCATCCAGTGCGGCACCTCGGTCGAGGTGCTCGAGCCTGAATCCTACAGAAGTCGGCTGAAGGAGCAGGTGGACAAGATCGCGGCGATGTATCATCCCGATTCCGCCTGACCTCATGCCGTGAGCCGTCGACAGATCCCCGACCACCGCAAGAGAGAGCTCTTAGAGACGATCTACGGCCACTACCATGGACTCCACTACCTCCACCCCGATCCCCTCGAATTCGTCTATCGCTTCCGGCGCAATGAGGACAGGGAGATAGCGGGGCTCATATCGGCCGGTTTGGCTCTCGGCCGCGTAACCTCCATTCTTTCGATCCTCGAATGGATCTTCGCTCGATTGTGCGAACCCTACGAGATGTGTCGTTCGATGGATCGCGGAGATTTCTACCGCCTGTTCGAAGGCTTCGTCTACCGCTTCTACACCGTCGAGATGCTCGCCGAGCTGCTGCGTGGTGTAGGCTCGGTACTCGCGCGCTTCGGTTCGCTCGAAGCCTGCTTCAATGCGCACAGGCCTGAGGAAGTCGGCGTGAACGGCGCCCTCGCAGGGCTCTACGACGAGATCTACCGCGGCAGCTTCGCTGGACAGAGGAAGGTCCTTCCCGATCCGAGAGGACCGAGCGCCTGTAAACGGCTGCACCTCTTCCTGCGCTGGATGATTCGGGAAGATGAGGTAGATCCGGGCTGTTGGAAGAGCATTGCTCCGCGCAGCCTGATCGTACCTATCGATACCCACATGCTGCGATTCGCCCGTCTCTTCGAATTCACCGAGCGTGTGACCGGTGACATGCGGGCGGCAATCGAGGTGACAAAGGGCTTTCAAAAATTTGATTTTGCCGATCCGGTCCGTTATGATTTCAGTGTAACCCGGCTCGGGATACACCCGGAGGGGAGTTTTGTCGAGTTGGAGAGACAAATCGAACAGACAGAAGGGAGAAGTGAATGAAAAGCGTCAAGGGAACCGAGACTGAAAAGAACCTCCTCGCGGCCTTTGCGGGAGAATCGCAGGCCCGCAACCGCTACACCTACTTTGTGAGCAAGGCGAAGGAGGAGGGCTATGTTCAGATCGCCCAGATTTTCGAAGAGACCGCCAATCAGGAGAAGGAGCACGCGAAGAGGCTCTTCAAATTCCTCGAAGGAGGCGAAGTGGAGATCCAGGCGGCGTATCCTGCGGGTATGATAGGCACTACCGCCGATAATCTGAAGGCGGGGGCCGCCGGAGAGCATTACGAGTGGACGGATATGTATCCTTCCTTTGCCGAAAAGGCGAAAGAGGAGGGATTCGGAGAGATAGCGGCCGTTTTCAATGCCATTGCCGTAGCGGAGAAGCAGCACGAGAAGCGCTACAACGATCTGCGTGCGAACATCGAGAACGGAAAGGTGTTCAAGAGGGATGAGACGGTCACGTGGCGATGTCTCAACTGCGGGTACCTCTACGAGGGAACGGAAGCGCCGAGCACCTGCCCCGCATGTGCGCATCCGCAGAGCTTCTTCGAGCTACTCGGAGAAAACTGGTAATCCGGTGCACTCCGCCGACCGGCAACGATACGGTCGACACTACTGTCTCCGGGAATAAAGTATATAGTGTAGGTCTTTCACCGTTCAATAAGATCAACGGGCGAAAGACTCGATTTAGAAAGAATTTCCTTTAGGAGGAAAAGGTATGACAAAGCTACACGGAATTTACAAATGTGAGGTATGCGGAAACATCGTCGAGGTCCTTCACGAAGGCGAAGGCGATCTCGTCTGCTGCGGAGAGAACATGAAGCTCTACGATGAGAAGACGGCGGATTCCTCTACGGAGAAGCACGTCCCCGTTATAGAGAAGACTTCGAACGGCTACAAGGTGACGGTGGGCAGCACCCTGCATCCGATGAAGGACGAGCACTACATAGAGTGGATCGAGCTCATCGCCGACGGCAAGTCGTATAGGCAGTTCCTGAAGCCCGGCGACGATCCGGTAGCCGAATTCTGCATCGATGCGAATTCGGTATCGGCCCGTGAGTACTGCAACGTGCACGGACTCTGGAAGGCCGAGTAGGCGTTCAGTAGAGCAGCCACAGGCAGCCCTGCCGCGGAGGCTTCCCACAAGGCGAGCTGCACTGTGGAGTAGAAAAAACGGTTGATCCGCGGCCCATGAGGCCGTAGAATTGAGAAAACTGTAAAAGGAGAAAATGATGCAGAAATACGTATGTAACGTCTGTGGGTACATCTACGATCCCGAAGAGGGAGATCCGGACAACGGAGTCGACCCCGGTACTCCCTTCGACAAGGTTCCCGAGGACTGGGTATGCCCCCTCTGCGGAGCTTCCAAGGACGAATTCTCGCCCGCGGACTAACAGAGAGACAATCAGAGATCGTGTATCGATCTCGGGTTGATGAAAGACCGCCCCCGATTCCGGGAGGCGGTTTTATTTT
>CAYFVU010000130.1:0-8269 GCA_964346645.1 uncultured Spirochaetaceae bacterium
CTCAGGCATAATCGTAAGTTTGACAGCCGAGCCTCTTCGGCGTATAGTAAGAAAAGTGGGAGGATGAGATGAAAAAACGTGTGGGTATTGCTGCCGGTGTACTCGCTTGTGTGATTCTTCTCGCCGGAGCCTTTCCCCTTGCCGCCCTCTCCTTCTGGGTAGACGGCGAGACCGGAGGGGTATTTACCGGCTACAACGACGTACAAATACCCTCCGATTCGGAGGCCGACCCCGGTACCCGCTTCTCCCTCGCCGAGGACCTCGAGCCCTCTCCCGTCTGGTTCTACCGCCTGCAGGCTGGAGTCGACATCGGACGGCACTCGATATTCGGCCTCTATGCTCCGCTCACCGTCGAGAGCACCGGAAAACCCGGCAAAGAGATCTCCTTCAAGGAGAAGACGTTCAGCGCCGACAGCAACCTCACCGGTACATTCGTATTCAATTCATATCGCCTCAGCTACACCTACAGCTTTTTATACCTGCCGGAGCTCGAACTGGCCGCCGGACTCACGGGAAAGGTGCGCGATGCATACATCGAGCTCGAAAACGGCGAGAAGAGCCCCGCCCGCAAGAACCTCGGCTTCGTCCCCCTCATCCACCTCTACGCCCGCTGGCACTTCGCTCCCCCGTTTTCGCTCTTGCTCGACGGTGACGGACTGGCCGCACCGCAGGGCCGTGCCGAGGACTTCCTCCTCGCCCTCGTCTACTCTCTCGACGAGAAGACCGATATACGTCTCGGATACCGGGTCCTCGAGGGAGGTTCCGACGGAGCAGGCGGAGTCTACACCTTCAGCATGTTCCACTATGCGAGTCTCGGTATTCGGCGCAGTTTCTGATCCGGACCTCTCGAGCCCTTCAGCCCTTCACTCTTCTTCTCTGCCCGGAGGTAGCGACGCCTGTCTGAAGGAATCCGCAATGCTGCACACTTTTATTGCAGTAAAATACCCGGCCGGAGAGAATCCGTCACTTCATCGTCTTCTTTCCATCAAAGCCCGAATATACTAGATGCAGAGGGTGTTGGATAGGCCCATTCTCTTATCAGGAAGATGAATAAGGAGGAGGAACAGATCAGGGCCGCCCGTTTCGGAAGCCCCGTGGATTTCTCTCCGTGCGCGTTCTCCAGTTTTCGAACCTCTCTTTCATCTCCCCGGCCTTTTGGGGATAGGTGTCGATGGTGTTGTACGATTCGGCCGGGTCGAGCTCCATATCATACAGGAGCGGCCAGCGCTCGCCCATCTGCTTCTTGCCGAGGGCATTGGGAATCGGTGCCGTGTCGATGGCGATCGGCCAGGTGTAGCGGTCCGTTTTCTCGAAGTACTTCCACCGCTCCGTCCGCAGGCCGTCGAGACGGTCGTAGTGGTAGTAGTAGAAGGCATCGTAGGGAGTCTCGGTGCTCCGGCCTGTGAGGAGCGGGAAGATGTTGTGCCCGTCGATTATGCGGTCCTCCGGCAGCCCCACTCCGGCAAGGGCGAGAATCGTGGGAAAGAGGTCGAGGTTGCTACTGAGGGCGTCCACCTCGCCTCCCCCTTCTATGGCTTCCGGCCAGCGGGCGATGAAGGGCACGCGGAATCCGCCTTCGTAGCTCTGTCCCTTGCGGCCCCGCAGATGCGAGGAGCTCCCCTCGTACCAAGGTCCGTTGTCGCTGGTGAAAATGATGAGAGTATCGTCGAGCTCCCCTTCCTGCTCCAGGGCTCTCCGCAACTCTCCCAGGCTCCAGTCTATCTCCTCCACCGCGTCGCCGTATCTGCCGGCCCGGGAGGTGCCGCGGAACTCCTCAGATGCGAAGATCGGCTGATGGGGAAAGGTGTGGGCGAGGTAGATAAAAAAGGGCTCCTCGCCGCCTTTCTCGATAAACTGCACCACCTCGCTGGTGTACAGGCCGGTGAGCTTCGCCTGGTCTCTGTCCTGCCCGAGATCCGGGGAGAGCTCCGTCTCGTTCCGGTAGAGGGGAAAGGGGACCATGTCGTTGCTGTAGGGAACGCCCAAGTAGTGGTCGAAACCGTGGTTGAGCGGATTGTACTTCTGGTCGTTGCTGTAGTCGCCGAGGTGCCACTTGCCGACCATGCAGGTGCGGTACCCGCCGCTCTTCAGGGCCTCGGCGATGGTGATCTCCGCATCCGATATACCCCTCGCGATGTAGCTCTCCCGGATGTCCAGCACGCCGAGGCTTCCGAGCATCTGACCGAAGTTGCGGGCCATCACCCGCGTAAGCGGCTCGTCCTTTGGATAGGTGTTGCCGATTATGCCGGTGCGAAAGGGATACCGGCCGGTCAGGAGTCCGGCACGGGATGGGGCACAGATGGCGCTGCAGGCGTGGAAATCGGTAAAGCGCACGCCTTCGTCGGCGAGTCTGTCGATATTCGGTGTGTCGATCGCCCGTGAGCCGTAGCATCCCAGGTCGCCGTAGCCTAGGTCGTCGCAGTATATGATCAGCACATTCGGCCGGCGTGCCTGGGGATTGACCACCGGGCACTTCTCCTTCTCCGCCCCGTCCGGATACGGCCCGTAGAGCGCCTCCGTGCTCCTCGTACTCGTCAGGCGCCACAGGACCAGCCCCGCGAGAAACAGCAGCACAGCCAGGATGATAGAGCCGACGAGCAGCTTTCCCCGGGATACTTTTCTGGCCATCTAAGCGCTCCCCTAAAGTTTTTTTTACATGTTACTCTTTCGGATACTCCCTTGCAACCTTTTTCTTATTTCTCATGAACACTGCAACGGCGTACTGCTTCACCTCATCACGTTTCATCTCTACCGTAAAGAAACAGAGAGGCTCCTCTGGTGTTCATCCGATACACGCCTCTCATTATAAGCTCCCGGAGATAAAAGGCTTTTGTACGTCCTGTTTCCGCAGAAAGGCTATCCAAGCATTGTTCAATTTCATCATTTAATCGGATGGAAGTTGCCGTCCCTTCTGTGTGTTCTCAGTATTTAATACTTTACAACTCCTGTCCCTAATCACTGCACCCACCTATGCGTTGCTGTCTCCGCCGCGAGAGAAGGGAATACCCGTGAAGCGCGGAGCCGTCGACGGGCCTACGATGAAGAGAGCCAAGATAGTCACCACGTAGGGGATGGTCAGAAAGAGTTGATAGGGAACATCGAGTCCCACCACCTGCATTTTCAGCTGGAAGGCATTGGCCATACCGAACAGCAGGGCCCCGAAGAGGAGACCCAGGGGCGTGTATCTGCCGAAGATAATGGCTGCCAGCGCCACGTAGCCCCTGCCTGCTGTCATGCCGTCCTGGAAGTAGTGTAACACGCCTATGGTGAGAGCCGCGCCGCCGAGGGCGCTGAAAACCCCGCTTATCAGCAGACCCGACCACCTCACCAGTGAGACGCTCACTCCCAAGGAGTCGGCGGCATGCGGATTCTCGCCGGTAGCCCGTATCTTCAGCCCGACGGTGGTGCTCCTGAAGACGATGATGGTGATAATGAGAAATACGATGGCAATATAACTGAGTATAGTCTGGTTGGAGATAATGGGGCCAACAAAGGGGATGGAGCTTATGCCGGGAACCACGATCTTTGGCAGGCCGGGTGAGCTCTGATACCCCTCTCCCACCTCGAAGAAGAGGCGAAAGAGAGTGCTGGTGAAACCCAGCCCGAGGATGTTTATGGCAACACCATAGACCACCTGCGAGACCTTCAACGTCACCAGAAAGAGGGCGTTTATCGAGCCCATCACCAGGCCAATGAAAACTGCCGCCGCGAGGCCGGTGTAGGCTGAGCCCGAAAGAAAGGCGAAGTGATAGGCAAAGTAGGCCCCCATGATCATAGACGCCTCTATGCCAAGGTTCAGCACGCCGCTCTTCTCCGCGTAGAGGTCGCCTATTGCGGCAAGCAACAGCGGCGTGGATAAAAGCAGACCGGAAATTATGAAGTTCTGCATAGCCTCTCTATGACCTCCTCATTTTCTTTCTTCGCTCTCCGAGTATTCGCTGGAAACCATTCATCCCTATGGAGGCCAGGATAGCCAGGGCCATTATGACCTGCACGATGGCCACGGGGATCTTCAGCGCTATCTGCATGGAGCTCGATCCATTGAGAAGCGCCCCGTAGAAGAAGGCGACGATGAGGGTCCCCAGCGGTGTCAGTCCCCCCAGCAGTGCCACGGGAATGGCGTTGTAGCCGTAGTTGACCAGGAAGTTCTCCGCCAGGCGGTGCTGGATGCCGAGAATCTCCATGCTTCCGGTCAAGGACCCGACCGCACCGCTGAAGACCATGGTGAGAATCATCACCCGCTTTGCGTTTATGCCGCCGAAAATAGCGGCATCCCTGTTGAGGCCAACCGCTTTGATCTCATAGCCGAGCGTGCGGTTTTTCAAGAGGTAGGAGATGAGGAAGGCTATGATCAGCAGCAGAAGAAGGCCGAAGTGGACAGTCGTCCCGGGGATACGCGGCATGCGGGCACTTTCCAGAATCTTCGGGCTCCACGGAATACCCTGATCGGGCACCTTGAGAAAGGTGTTGACCGCCGCACCCAGTATGTAGATGCCGATGAAGTTCATGAAAATGGAGATGATGATCTCGTTGAAGCCGCGGGTGGCCTTCAGATAGCCTGGAATGAAAGCCCAGAGCGCTCCACCGGCGCAGCCGGCCAGGATGGCCAGAGGCAGGTGAATGACCGGAGGTAAAAACGGAAAGGAGATGCCTACCCATGTGGCCAAAAGGGTACCGATGTAGAGCTGTCCCTCCACTCCGATGTTGAACAGTCCCCCGCGGAAGGCTAGGGTGACCGCGAGACCGGCGAATCCCAGCGCGACGAATCGCTGTACGGTTGAATAGAACCGGTGAGCAGATCCGAAGGCCCCGGTGAATATGCGGGCGTAGGCCTGTACCGGATTGACCCCTATAGCGGCGATTATGATGCCGGCTCCTACCATACCCAGAACGATGGACATGACCGGGATCAAAATCTTCCTCACGCCCCGCTGTTGAAAAAAGGCGAGCAGCTTCACGATGGGCCTCCATTGTTCTCCGTTCTCATGACGTTGCCAGCCATCATGGCTCCTATCATCGACACGTTTGCCTCGTAAGCATTGAAGATGCCGGTAAACCGCCCCTTGTACATCACGGCTATGCGGTCGCTCATGTCCATCACCTCGTCCAGGGCCGTGGAGATGTAGAGCACTGCAGTTCCCGCCTCCTTTTGCTGCAGAATAGTACGCTGAACGAACTTGGCAGCGGCTATGTCCAGGCCACGAGTCGGCTGCATGGCGATGAGCACGTCGGGCTGGGAGGCGAGCTCTCTAGCGAGGATCAGTTTCTGTTGATTGCCCCCTGACAGGTTCTCAACCGGTACATAGATACCCGGAGTGAGGACCTTGTAGTCCTCCACCTTGCTGCGCGCAAACTCCGTGTTGTGATTGTGATTCAACTCCCCCTTGCTGGAGTACGGATACTCGTGGTAGCGGCTGAGCAGGAGGTTGTCCTTGACGGAAAACTTGAGGATGAGACCGGATTTCTGCCGATCCGCAGGAATGTAGCGCACGTTTGCCCGCTGCATCTCCCGGGGAGTGAGGCGCGTCATCTCCCTCTCCCCTACATACACGGCCCCGGACTCACTGCGCCGGATTCCGTCCAGGGCCTCGGCGAGCTCGGTCTGCCCGTTTCCGTCTACTCCAGCTACCCCAAGGATCTCACCCTTGTAGAGATCGAAGCTGATCTCGTCTACCGCCCGAAGACCGCGGTTGTCTCCGACCACGAGCTCGTGCACTCGCATCGCCGGTATGCGCTCTGAAGGGGCTTCCAAGACGTTGCGAAGGCTGAGCTCGATCTCCTGGCCCACCATCTTAGCGGCAAGCTCGTGCGTGTCCTTTACCTCGGAGCGGTGGAAGGTACCCACGTTGCGGCCGCCTCGCATGACGGTAATACGGTCCGAGACCTCCAGCACCTCCTCGAGTTTGTGGGTAATCAGAACCACGGAGTTTCCATGACTGATGTACTGCCGGATAAAATCGAAGAAGTCGTCGATCTCAGAAGGGGTCAGTACCGCCGTCGGCTCGTCAAGGATAAGGAGGCTGCTCTTGCGGTAGAGGACCTTGAGGATTTCCACGCTCTGTTGAGCCCCCACAGAGAGGTTCTGGATCTCCTGGTTCAGATCCACAGTGATCTTGAATCGATGCATGAGCTCCTTCAGCTCTTCGGTGATCTTCTTCTTGTCTACGAAGGGCTCTCTCTCGGATTTGAGACCGAGGGCGATGTTCTCCAACACCGTCATGTTGTGCACCAGCATGAAATGCTGGTGGACCATGCCGATGCCTCGCCGGATGGACTCGCCGACACTGTGGATGGTAAAGGGCTCGTCCTCGAATCGAACCTCCCCGCTGTCGGGAGTGTAGATGCCGTAAATGCAGTTCATCAGTGTGGTTTTGCCGGCACCGTTCTCGCCTAGGATGCAGTGGACCTCCTGCTCCTCGAGATCGAAGTCGACGTCGTCGTTGGCTAACACCTGTCCGAAGGTCTTCTTGAGACCGGACACTTCCAGTCGTTTCATGCTGGGCTCCATGGGGGAGGGGTTACCCCCTCCCCGATTATGTATGAATGTTTATTGCGGCCGGAGGAGCTATCCCGCGCTGAGATACTACCCTCTCCGGGAACTCCGGGAGCGGATCCTTCGCGGCCGCATTCGGTCTAGTCCCAGCCGGGAACCTCTGTGTTTACCTCCATGCTCCCGTCCGCAATTGCCTCCTGCAGTTCCAAGCACTCCTGCTTTAGACCTGCGCTTACGGCGTTGCCGAACTCTCCGAATCCCAGAGCACCGCTCTCGAGTCCGAACTGCAAAGACTCTCCGGCGGGATAGTTGCCGTTGAGCACCTGTTCGATTGCCGAGTAGGCCACGATATCATTGCGAATGAGGAGGCTGGAGAGGATGACGTCCGGATTCAGACTCGCCTCGTCACCAGACCATCCTACTACGTAGATACCGCGCTCCTCAGCCAGCTTCGCAACCGCACCGGTTGCTCCATCGATGTTGTTGAGGATGACGTCACAGCCCTCATCCGCCAACGAGGCTGCCCCTTCCCGGGCCAGACTGATGTCAGACCAGTCGCCGGTGTAAACGCTCTTCAGCTCGATGTCCGGATCGATACTCTCCAGAGCCTCCTTCATATTGTCCCTGTTGACGACCATCTGTGGGGACTCCACCGCGGCGACGAATCCCACTTTCTTGTTCTCCGTCATCTTCCCCATGAGATAGCCGGCCAGATAGCCGTTAATACCGTAGGTGATGCGGGCGGTTGCCAGATTTGGTCCCGCCTTCGGCATGTTGAGACCCACGAACTTGGTGTTGGGAAACTCTTGGGAAACGGACTGCATGGCGTCACTGAAAGGATAGCCGTTTGCCAAAATCAGGTCGTAGTTCCTGTCTGCGTAATCCAACATTACCGATTTGATATCCTCTTTCGGTATCTGCTCGGTGTAACTGGCCTCGATGTCTAATTCCTCCTCAGCCTTCATCAGCCCCTGATACGGAAGTCCGTTCCAGCCGCCGTCAGCGATGTTGCCGTCCAGCAGGAGGGCGACCTTGAATACATCATCTTGGGATGGATCCTCCTTCGCTCCTCCAGCCATGAGCAGCGCCGGCACCAGCAGGAATAACCCTACCGCCGTCATTACCTTGATCAGTGCTCCTTTTTTCATACCGATCTCCTTTCGATTTCTATTGACCCCCTCATACAGAGGGCTTGATCTGAGACAAGCCGTCATGCAGCCTGCGGCAAACAGATTGGTAATAGACAGTTTTTTGATAGTTTTAGTATATGTTTCCACCTGCGCTAGTACAATCGTTTGTATTTTTGAAATACTACCACGGCTCTATGTGGGTGTCAAACAAAATCGGCGACATGCAGGGATTCAGTTCGTTTTCACCTTTCCGAAAGCCCTGTGGTTGTTCTGCGGTTCTTCCGCCATGACAGGTGGCTTTTCACAGAAATAATGAGATGGACAAAGCCCGCGAAAAAACCGATGAGGACTCCGTAATTCCCCGCCAGAGGCGCAAGGGTCGTTCCGAACAGGAGGGCAAGGACTGGGCCCGGTGCGGTCAGCGATTTTTCGAATACGAGGGTTGCCGCGATTACTCCTGCGGCAACGGGCCAGCAATTTTTTGGATGTTTCCCGAAAGTGGAAAACCCGACCACTGTAGAAAAGCCTCCGATGGAAGGCCTCCGGATTGCCGCATGATCTTTTGCTCTTCGAAGTTATTACCCTCTAATAGCGAAGTGCTGAGCCGCCTGATTTTGCCTTTTGCAAGTTTTAATCCACTATATAA
>CAYFVU010000131.1:0-8241 GCA_964346645.1 uncultured Spirochaetaceae bacterium
AAGTTTTTTGGGTGCCTCTAAGAGTTGCCGAGAAAATAGGGGATATTCGGCACGGGACGCTGATTTCGGTAGGTAAACAGCAGCCGCAAGTTGACCATGCGGAAATCGTACTCGATGTAGGTCCTGTTCCACTCGAGCTCGGTGCCGTTAAGGATGAGGTTATAGCGCCGATCGTGTGGCTCGGGATATCGCGGATCTGTTCCTATCTGGACGATGCGGACGCTTCCGACAGCGATCGTTCTGATCTCCCCTTTTCCCTCACGTATCTGCACAAAGCCCACCCGCTCGAGCATCGACACCGCCATCCGGGCATCGAATATGTTCAGCGTGAAGGGGACGGGGGCGGGGAGCATGCCGGAGCGCCTGCCGTTCTCCGTGCCGGCTTGTGCCGCGCCGCGCATAGGAAATGTGAGAGCGATGAGGAGGATAAGGATGAGTGCGAAGGCCCAGAGAAAACCTGAGGCAGTGGGAAAATGCGTTCGGCCGCATGTTGCGTCGACCATGCTGATGTGCGCAGCCTCACGGGTATCTGTTCTCTTTTTTATTCTCCTCATCCTGTTTTTTATATCGACACCGGTACCCGATGCTTGAGTCGACTCGATTTGCACACCGATGTTCGATTCATTAGAATGGAGAGAAATGTAAGAAAATTGTGAGGTTTTCATGGATCGATTCGTACATAGAACACGCAGGGCGGCATCGGTGGTTTTTCTCATTGCGGCATTCGCCCTATTCGCTCATGTGCACACCGCTCTCTTTGCGCAGGAGGGCTCCGACAGTCCAGGAGCCGAGAATGCGGAAACCGGAGAGGCGGCCGGGGCGGAAACCGGAGCGGTAGCCGGCACCTGGAATGACCCGGTCCGCGTGGCGGTGCTGAACAACTTTCCTCCTTTCTCCTTCGACGTCCGCGGCAAGATCATGGGCTTTACCATCGACTATCTGAAACTCTTAGAGGAGAAGATCGGCGTGCCGCTGAAGATGATCCCCGGCACCTGGGAGGACAATCTGAGGAAATTCAAGCGGGGAGATGTCGATCTGATCACCGCCATATCGTACACCGAGGACCGCACGGCTTTTACCCACTACAGCAAGCCGTACTACTTGATTCCCACCGTCGTCTATATTCGGGAGGAGAGCTTCTCCTACGAAGGGGTGGAGGATCTCTTCGGAAAGACCGTCGGCCCTTCGGGGTGCGGAGAAATTGGCCGAGGCGATCAGAGGAGACATAGAGGAGCACGCCTTTCCCGTCGACCGGAAGATTACGGTGAGTGTGGGCGTGGCCGAGTGCGACAAGAATCATGACGTGGAGGAGCTCATCCGCAGAGCCGACAGCTATCTCTATGAGGCGAAGGAAGAGGGGAAGAACAGGGTGGTTTCAGGGAGATGAGCGCAAGTGCGCGCTGCTTGCCATCTTAGACATCCGTTATCAACGATCGGGATCGAGCGACAAGAGGACGTTATGGCCGGAGCTCTTGTTCTTAATTACAGTTGTGCTCAGCTGATCCGGCAATCCGGCTGGGGACGGCCGGGCTTGGTCATTACCACCTGCCAGAGCTGGTTGCGGCGGCTGCGGAAACCCGCAGCGGCGGTCAAAAGATAGAAGCGCCACATGCGGTAGAAGCGCTCGCTGTAGTCCTTCTTCAGTTCGGGCCACGCCTCTTCGAAGTTGCGGTGCCAGGCGAGCAGGGTGCGGTCGTAGTCGGGGCCGAAGTTGTGCCAGTCCTCCATCACGAAGAGCCCCTCCATCGCCCGTCCGAGATAGGCGATAGAGGGGAGCATGCCGTTCGGGAAGATATACTTGTCCGTCCAGGCGTCGATGCTCGTGGTGGTCTGATTAGCGCCGATGGTGTGGAAGAAGGCGATGCCGTCGTCCTTGAGCGTGCGGTTCACCGTTTCCATGTAGGTGCGGTAGTTCTTCCATCCGACGTGTTCCATGACGCCTATGGAGATCACCCGGTCGTACGTGCCCTCCGCATCGCGGTAGTCCTGCAGCTTGATCTCCACAGGTAATCCCTTGGCCAACTTGTTACCGAGCTCGACCTGGTCCTGCGAGACCGTCAGCCCGGTGACTCGGGCACCGTATTTCTCCGCAGCAAGCTTGGCAAAAGAGCCCCATCCGCAGCCTATGTCCAGGACGGTCATTCCCTCTTCGAGGCCGATCTTCCGGCAGACCAGGTCCAGCTTGGCCTCCTGCGCCTCGTCGAGGGTCTCTGCGTTTCGCCAGTAGCCGCAGGTGTAGACCATCCGGCTGTCGAGCATCCGCTCGTACAGCTCGTTACCGACATCGTAGTGCTGTCTGCCTACCTGGTATGCCCGGCCGCGTTTCTGCCTGTTGAAGAGCCTTGCCCGGAGCGAATAGAGCATGATTCTGAGACTGCGGCCCGCCTCCTTCTCGAGATCGGCGAGAAGAATGCGGGTAAAGCACTCGTCGAGTGCCTCGCAGTCCCACCAGCCGTCCATGTAAGACTCTCCCAGACCGAGCATACCCTCGGCGAGGGCTCTGTCGAAAAACTTCGGATTGTGTACCTGAATGTCGAAGGGGCGATTCCCGTTAATCTTCACTCCGGCTCTGTCGAGGAGCCTCTGTACCGCCTGTTCTGCTCCGGCCATGTAGTTTCACCTCTCGTACATTAGTGGTTCTTCTTTTGTTCACTATAAACCCGAATGGCATCGTCGACAAGAATCTGCACATACGATGCGTTGGAGCCGTATATAGATGCTACAGGCGGGACCAGTACTTGTGATAGAAGAGGTCCAGTCTGCGCCGCGTCTCCAGCGGTAGGTGATCGGGATCGGTGAGAATGGAGGTTGCGGCGGCTTGGTGTGCATCAGTCTCTCGGTCCTCGTCTACTCGCTCTATGATTTTCGGCAGATAGCGCATGAAGTCCTGCGTGTTGTTCTTGATGTTCTCCAGCACAACATCGTAATTCGCAGGGCCGTCGTCCTGGAGCCACGCGTCGTAGTCCGTGGAGGTGGCCACCATCACGTAGGAGATCTCGGCCTCTCGGGCGAGCATCGCCTCGGGTACCACGGACTGGCCGACAACACCTCCGCCCCATTCGTGGTAGAGCTTGCTTTCCGCACGAGTCGAGAACATCGGTCCCTCGATCGAAACATAGGTCTCGTTCCGGTGCACGCGGTGGCCCTCATCCTTGATTACCGAATGGAGGATACCATTCAAGTAGCTGCAGAAGGGGTCTGAGAAGTAGAGATGAGCGCTGATCCCCTCCCCGAAGAATGTGCAGGTTCGTGTTTTGGTCTTGTCGATGATTTGATCGGGCAGCACGAAGTCGCGGGGAGCGATCTCCTGCTTGAGGCTTCCTACGACGGAAGTGGCGATGATGAAGCGCACGCCGATGTACTTCAACGCGTATATGTTCGCCCGATAGGGGACCTCGGATGGTAGCAGCGTGTGGCCCTGACCGTGGCGAGGCAGAAAGGCGACATTCTTCCCGTTGATCCTTACTATAGTGATCTCGTCGGCGGGGACACCGAATGGAGTCGTGATCGTGATACGATCGACGACCTCAGCTCCTTTCAACCCGTAGATACCCGATCCGCCGATAACCGCAATCTTTGCATTTGTCATATGGTACTCCTAAGTGCGAGGTTTCTCTATACTTTATTGTAGCACGTTATCGAAAATGATAAAGTATTTTCTTTTTTTAACTTTTATTATCGGATTTAAGCACTTTGTTTTTTGCGATTAGCTTGTACACCCATGTTATACGATGAGTGAGAAGCAGCGGCAAGGACACAAAAAAATACGGCTAATAGTATTTGCGCATTGCCTCCGGACGTGATAGGATGAGGAAATTTATTTCGGTCCGTGACCGACAAAAGGGGCGTACATATGGCGGATACGATACCAAAACTGCTGCAGGAGATGGCGGTGGGCCATCCGGATGTGGCGGCACAGATGAGCAAGGACAAGGAGGGCGTGTTTCATCCGAGAAGCTACCGTGCACTCTACGACGAGGTGCAGAGTTTCGCCGCGGGTCTGCATAAGCTCGGGGTAAAGCGGGAGGATCACGTAGGACTCGTCTCTGAAAATCGCGCCGAGTGGTTCGTCTCCGATCTGGCCATACTTTCCCTCGGTGCCGCCGATGTGCCGCGCGGCAACGACAGCATGGCCCAGGAGCTCGCCTACATCCTCGGATTCTCCGAGTGTGCGCTGGTGATCGTGGAAAACCGGGCTCAACTCGAGAAGGTCTACAGCGTCCGTGACCAGATTCCCACGCTCAAGAGGTTCCTCGTCCTCGACCCCGAATTCGATGGATCCGATATGGGGAGGCTCAAGGGCGGGGTAAAGGTCTCTACCTATGCAGAGGTAGTTGAGGCCGGTGCGGAGCTCCTCTCGAAGAAGCCGAACGCGATTGAAGATGAGATCGCACAGGGCGGTACGGAAGATGTGGCTACCATCATATTCACTTCGGGTACGACCGGCGAGCCGAAGGGAGTCGTTCTCAGCCACAGGAATTTCCTCCACCAGCTGCGCTGCATTCCGGATGTGGTGGATGTAAGTCCCGGGGACATCTGGATCTGCGTGCTGCCCGTCTGGCACTCCTTCGAGCGGATCGTACAGTACATCGCCCTCGGCAGTGCTTCGACCCTCGCCTATTCGAAGCCGATCGGACAGATCATGCTGGCCGACATGGCGGCGATCCGGCCTCGCTGGATGGCTTCGGTGCCTCGCATATGGGAGGCGGTTCGGGCCGGCATCTACCGGAACGTGAAGCAGCATGGAGGGATCAAGCTCCTCATGTTCACCTTCTTCGTGGCCGTAGGTGGGGCCCACAAGCGGATGGCCGACAGGATCACCGGCCGGGCTCCGGAGTTCAAGAGAAGATCGCGTACTGCGGATATCGTCCTCAATGTACTGCCCTACCTCCTGATCTGGCCGCTTAAGATGCTCGGCAACGCCCTGGTGTTCGGTAAGATCAAGGCCAAGCTCGGCGGCAGATTCGTTGCCGGCATCTCCGGCGGGGGTGCGCTCCCGCCTTCGGTTGACTCCTTCTTCGGATCGGCCGGAATACTGTTGCTCGAGGGCTACGGCCTGACCGAAACCGCTCCGGTTCTCGCGGTCAGGAGTCAGTTCTGGCCGGTCCCCGGAACCGTCGGCAAGCTCCTTCGCGAGACCGAGTGTAAGATCGTCGGAGAGGACGGCTCCGCGCTGCCATTCGGCAGCATGGGCGAAGTGCATGTGCGGGGTCCTCAGGTCATGCACGGTTACTACAAGAAACCCGAGCTGACGGCGCAGGTGCTCAACAAAGATGGATGGTTCAATACCGGCGATCTCGGCATGTTGACGCGCAACGGCGAGCTGAAGATAACCGGTCGTGTGAAGGACACGATCGTCCTGCTCGGGGGCGAGAACATAGAGCCGCTCCCGATCGAACAGAAGATCACCGAGAGCGAATACATCGATACCGCGGTGGTAGTCGGACAGGACAAGAAGTTTCTCGCCGCGCTCATCATACCGAACTGCGATGCCTTAACGCGCTACGCAGGTGAGAACCACATTCCATACGATCAGATGAACGATCTGTTGGAGTCCGACGAAGTGAGGGAGCTGATAGATAGCGAGATCAACACCTATGTACACAGCAAGACCGGCTTCCGCCCATTCGAAATGGTCTACCGCTTTACCGTGTTGAAGGAGCCCTTTACAGTCGGCGAAGAGCTCTCGGCGAAGCAGGAGGTAAAGCGCCACGTCGTTGCCGAAAAGTACCGGAATGAGATCGAGCGGATGTTCCAGCAGTCCTGAGGATCAGCTCCTCAAGTGACTGTTCAGGAAGCTCCAGTCCGGATCCTCGATTTTTCCATGGCCATCCCGGGGTATCACTCCGAAGCCCTCCGTCGCTCTGCGGGCTCATGAGCAGATGGTGGAGGAGTGGCCCGTCCGCATTGCCCCGGAGAAGGTGCGGGAGTTGGAGGCGGTTTCTCTGTCGCAGGCGAGGGAATTCCGGTTTTTCTCGGTCATGGGCGAAAGTGCGGGTACTTTTTTTCCGAAAAAGAAAGTAGTAGAGTGAGAAACAGCGATAAAACAGGAGGTACTCATGCATATTCTTAAGCCGAAACGTGTACTGCTCATATCCCTTCTCCTATTTGCGGTTCTGTCGGTAGCGGCGGCCTATCCTGCCGGAGGTTCCCGGCTCGGTGTGGCCACCGGATACCACAACTGGGTTTTGATCTACCGGCCTGGAAACTGGGATTTCAAGGGCGGTTACGACTTTACCAAGGGTAACGAGTTTGTTTACCTCAGTGGAGACTACCGCTTCGTGAACCAGTATCCGATTGCCGGTCCTCTGCACTTCTCCCTAGGGGCCGGAGGTTATGTCCAAATCATGTTCGGAGATGATGCGGACAGCGATCTGGTCGGCGGCATTCATACTCCCGTAGGTTTGAGCCTGATCTTCCTTGATAATTTCTTCGAGCTTTTCGTGGAGGCGGCCCCGGAGCTCGATCTGTATCCGAAACCGGCATTCTCCGCAGAGAATATTCAGTTGTGGGTGGGGATAACACTCGCAATCGAATAGGAGCCGGCGAAATCGGGACTGAAACATCAGAACGACGCAATCGAAGAGCTATGAGTGTGGTGAAGTCTGAAACCTCTGTGCCTCTGTACTAATACCCTCTGCTCGAGCTACAATTGCGCAATGTCAGAACCAAACCCTCACGCGCAGCACAGAAGCGAACTGCTCCTCGTGCTCGTGCCGATGCTCTGGGGGCTCGGCTACCCGCTTATCCGCTCGAGTATGGATACGGTGGGCCCCCTCGGTTTCCTCTTCCTCCGTTTCGGCACGGGGCTGCTGCCCCTCGCAGTCATTTTTCGGCGCTCCTTCGCACGTATCGATTCTCGTGCTCTGAGGGAGGGGGTGATCACCGGAATAGCGCTCTTCTTTGCCTATGCATTTCTCAACTGGGGGCTCGTGTACACCACCACGGCAAAGGCGGGCTTCATTATCGGATTGCGGGTAATATTGGTACCGATTACCGGAGCGCTGCTCTTTCGCCTGCGGGCAGCCCCTGCGAGCTGGATCGCCTCCCTCATCTCTCTCTGCGGCCTCGCCTTCATATTCTTCGGCGAGTTCGATCCGCCTCTCCGCATGAATCCCGGAGACATCCTGATGGTAGCGAGCGCCTTCTTCTTTGCCCTGCATGTGCTGTTGGTGAGCCGTTACGTAGTACGAGAGAACTATCTCCCGCTGCTGCTCCTGCAGATAACGACGGTGGTATTGATTTCCGGCGCAGGTTCTCTCGTCTTCGAGTCGGGCCCGATCCCTGGACGAAACGAGGTGTGGGGAAGCGCGCTTCTTGCAGGCCTGTTTTCCACGGCTCTGGCATTCTGGCTGATGAACCGCTTTCAGGAGGCGACGACCCCCGACCGCGCAGGCGTCATCTTCTCCTCCGAGCCGCTCTTTGCCGCGCTCTTCGGGTTCATATTCCTCGGTGAGCGGCTGCACGGCTGGCAGTGGATCGGGGCGGCACTCATCGTCGGTGCCATGCTGCTGGCAAGTGCGGGCGGGCCCGACAGGCGGGATACGAAATAACCGCACGGCAATTGCCGATGATCTTACATGCGGCAGGTTACGGTAACTCTGTATCTGCAATATAGCGTTCGATCACATCGGCCCTCTCTTCGCCGACGGCATACTGTCGGGGCTCTACGACAGAGAAAATATAGACCTGGTGGAGCCCGAGGCGAGCGTTGTCGAGGAAGCCGTCGATATGAGCATCGGCGAGGCGATGGAGACCGCCGAGGACTACGGACCACAGCTCTCTTTCGCGGGAAAGAGCAGCGAATTGTTTATCGGCACTCTCGGGCACCTGATCTACAACCCGCCGGCAAGCTACCGGGCAGAGCTCGAAGAGGGAGGCAATGTGGACTTGGAGAAGGGAGCGATAGTGAGCTTCGGTCTCTCGCTCGATGCGCATGTGAAGTTCTACTTCAACGAGCGGCTTGACACACGGCCCCGGTTTTTTCAGGTGGGACTCACCTGGGACGAGCTGACAGGCGCCTACGAGCTCGAGGCAGAGGAGTTTACCCACTACATTTTGGGCATGATGCTCTACATGGGCTACGGAGTCCGCCTATGAGAACCGCACATCGTCTCCATCTGCTGTGTGTAACCGTATTTCTCCTCTTCGCACAGGCTGCGGTATGGGGACAGGCCGAAACGGCTACGAAGCAGGTAAACAGGATCCCTCGCAGGGTATTCTTCAGCTATGCTCGATCTG
>CAYFVU010000132.1:0-2446 GCA_964346645.1 uncultured Spirochaetaceae bacterium
AACAAAAATAATCAAGCTGTTTTCCAGGAATGACTTAGCCTCAATTTTGGCAAAGTTGGGTTAAGTTTCATAATGTACCTCTCATAGTTCCCCTTGCAGAGAAGTTGCTTGATCATTACACTCACCTACATGCCCAAACCTCAGAAATCTCTTATTCAGGATGTACTCCTGAAGACCGTGATAGCCGCCTTCGTGTGTATAGCCCTGCTCTCCGCCGTCGCCTACTATGTAAACTACACCCGGGCCAGGGAAGAAACTCTCGATGAGCTGCAGAGTCATGTAGCCGAACGGGTGCGTCAGGACAGCATGATATTCGAGCTCGCCAGGAAGAATCTCGAGGTCTTCGAACGGGAGTTCCTGCGCCTCTATACCCGGGAAGAGGTAGAAGTAGAGGAGGAGGAATTCGACCGGCTCTACTTCGAGGGGGAGGAGGGGGCCACACGCATGCATCGAAAGTACTTCGAAGGACTCTATACGGATGGCGGGCACTATATATACGGGATGTCGAGCTTTATCGGCAATAATCAGTCGACCGACAATCCGGATTTACGCCGCCGCCTTGTCCTCGCCTACCGCCTACTCGCACGGCTCGGTCCCGGTTTTCAGACCCGTTTCGCCAACACCCATGTATCCTTCCCTGAAAACGCCATTGTACTCTTCTGGCCCGAGGTCCCCTGGGGCCTAAAAGCACGGCCCGACCTTCCGATGAACGAACTCGGTACTATAAGCGCCACCCTCGAAGAGAACAATCCGGAACGGAAGCCGGTGTGGACGGGTCTCTACTTCGACGAGACCGCCGGGGAGTGGATGATCACCTACGAAGTACCGGTCGACCATAAGGGCCGGCACCTCATCAACCCGAGTCACGATGTACCGCTGACCTCTTTAATGGAACGGCTTATTACCGAACACCGGACCGGAAGCCGTAACTTTATTATCCGCGACGACGGTTACCTCGTTGCCCGTCCCTCTCCGCCTGCGGCCGAGCAGAGGTGGATAGGACAGCTCTCTCTCGAGAAAATAGAAGATCCCGAAATCGTACGATCCTACACGAAGATACGGGAGGCGGTGGATGAGAATCCCGAGGCCTTCGAAGATGGTTCGGCACTAGTGGTAGAGAACGAGCGCGACGACACCTACCTTACCGTCGGAAAGCTCAGCGGCCCGTCCTGGTGGTTCGTCAACGTCTATCCGAAAGAGCTCATTCGCGGGACGGCGCATCGCTCGGCGGTCGAGCTTATTGTCGAGGGGATACTTTTGCTGCTCCTGCTTTTGGGGATGTTCGTCGTGCTGGTAAAGCGTCGTGCCGAAATACCGCTTTTACAACTCAAAGAGGCGGCCGAACGTATCGAGCGGGGAGAGATCGCAGAGGTGGCCGATGGGACTCTTCCCCTCCCGACGCAGCTGGAGAACGAAATAGGCGCTCTTGCAGGGCGATTTCGTGAGATGGCGAGCCGGGTAAGAGATGTCAACAGGAACCTGGAACGGATAGTCGACAAGCGAACCGATGAGCTGCAGAGGGCGAACGCCGATCTACGGGAGATGAGTATCATGGACGGTCTGACGGGAATACACAATCGCCGTTCCTTCGATAGAGATATAGAAACCCTACTAGCCGAAACAGCCGAACGGGGAGGAACATTCTCTTTAGTGATGTTCGACATAGATAGCTTCAAACTCTACAACGACAGCTACGGCCATACCGAAGGGGACCGAGTTCTCACTCGTATCAGTTCGACGATGCGAGAGTCGATTCGTCAGGAGGATCGTATCTATCGCTACGGAGGTGAGGAGTTTGCTCTTCTCTGCCCGAATGCAGATCTCAGCTCGACGAAGGCGGCGGTAGAGAGGATTTTCGGCCGCATTCGAGAGCTCGCCGTCGACTTTCCCGAAAGCAGCTACGGCTCTATTACCCTCAGCGCAGGTATAGAGGAGTTCTCCCCCCCTACTTCGGCCGAAAAACTGATACAGGCAGCCGACGAGAAGCTCTACGAGGCAAAGCGCCGCGGACGTAATCGTTTAGTCGTCTAAAACGCTGTATACACCGAAGCGCGAGTTTTCTCGATAATGGTAGAAAATAGATCCGGAAAATCAACATTGTCCACCGGCATTGAATTCTCTTTTTGATATCATTATACTACCAGTATGAAATCGATACATATCCGTGACATAGATCAGAAAACCCTGCGAGGTATAAAGCTGCTGGCAAAGCTGCATCACCGCTCGATGCAAGGGGAGCTCAAAGCCATTCTCAGCGAAGCGGCAAAACGGCTTCCTGCAGACCTCGAAGAAGACGAGCTCGATCTCGTGAAGGTGGAGACGGGCGGCAGTGGCCGCTGGCGCCGGGAAGATATATATAATGATGCGAGGTGACCTCGTTTTTCTCGATACGAATGTGCTGCTTGGTGCCACCGATATATCGAGGAGCGGTCACGATCAATGCCGA
>CAYFVU010000132.1:2546-8239 GCA_964346645.1 uncultured Spirochaetaceae bacterium
GGACTTTGACAGCTTCAAAGAAATCGAATGCTTCGAGCCTGAGGTATTTCTTTCACGGCTGGATAGCTCGGAATAACCGCCGGCCGAATCCAATTGCACAAAATGGACTGAAACGGTATACCTAGACCGATGGCACGAATAGAGTTTGGACACAGGTGGTGGGGAAAACGAAGGCTATCTCGGCAGTAAAGCAGCCTTCAAAGAGAGCTAAGCCGTTCCCATCGAGCGTTATCGCGACCGGAAGGCACTCGAGCGTTTTCGCCGGCTCACCGCTCCCCTCATTATGCGGCGACTGAAAACAGAGACATCGATTATGGACGTAATCGTATAGTCGATAGCATACTTATGTCGTTTCGAACAGAAGCTCGTACAAGGTGGTCGGGCGTACTCGAAACTCGCTCAGAGTATAACCGTTCCTTTCGATCTCCACCAAACCGAAGCTCTCGGCAAAGAAGGTCAGAAACTCGAGCTGTACTGCATGCTCAGCCAACATGGAAACGCTGAAATAGTGTGCTTTTTGACTTTTCTCCTCTTCCACCTTTTCGGCGATCGGAGGAACGGCGGCGATAAAGCGTTCGGCAAGAAGATCTCCCCTGAACCAGTCCTCCTCCTCCTTCGCGAGTTTCCCCAGTGCATAGAAGAGAAAACCGGCCATCTTGCGGAGAAAGGGGGCGGTCCCGAAAATTTCGGAATAATCCCACTCGCAGGTCGTGCACATGACTCGAAACAAGTGGAGATAGAGTTCGATCGGATCGGCTAAGAGCGACTCGGCATCTTTACCAAGCTGAAAATTGCGTCCGTCGTAGTGCAGAAGCCCCGCATCCTCTGCAAGACCACGCAAGCGACGGAACTCCTTCCAGTCCGACTCTTTTTTCGGTCGTACCTGCTCGGCGTGCTTCTCGCTCATGTGCTCGGAAAAATCGCCGAACGAACGCAGCCTTTCTCCCGGAGTCGGAATGATTCGCTGTGTATACGCCTCCTTTACCAGCTTGGTAGCCACATACCCCGCATCAGTCGCCGGAATCTTACCCGAAGAGAGGCCTTTGCGCAGGAGCCAGTCGGTAAATGCATAGGCGGGAGTCACCGCGAGCAGCTCTTCGAGCTTCACTCCTCTGTGCCCGACCTCCTCGCGAATCTCCTGGGGAGATCGGAGTCGAAACACCCCTTCGGCATCGGGTACGCCGATAGAGCTCAGCTCTGCGAAGGCCCGGGGAGAGAGACCGTAACGGTCCGCAGCTTTTTCTCCCTCTGCGTCCATTCTCTCGAAAATCGAGTCGAGCTTTCCACGTATGAGGGCCACATCTTTCTCATCAACACCGAGCTGCCTGGCGATTTCGGCGTCATCCTCTTCTACCCCCTCGTTGTAGTTTCCGATGATCCTGCTGCTTATGGCATCGAGATCCTCTTTTGAGGAAATACTCTCCTCTTCCGCTTCGGCCGGAAGTTCTTCCTCATCCACACGATCGCCGAAAGAATCCTTGAGCATGATGAGCTCATCTTCGTACTCGAAAATATCCAGAGCCGAGCTGTAGATCGCCATGGATGCCTGAAGCTCGGCCGTGGCGGGAAACTCACAAAGCGACAGCACAGCCGCTCTCCCGCGGGCATACCCCTCTTCGGTCATCGCCTCGAGGAAGACCCGAGAGTCGGGGTAAGAGAGGTACACGCAAGGGTCGTACATGGGAGAGCCCTCGCCGAGATAGATCGCCGCCGCCTCCTCGTCGAAGATGATTCTGTGAAGGGTCTCTCCCGCCGAAGCGCAGGCTTCCCGCCACCGCTCTTCGTCGCGAAGCGAATCGATGTCGGAGACGGTACACACCGAGGCCGTTTTCTGCATTCTCCCCTTGCGAGTCTGCATGAGTGGGGTCTCGGTAATTTTGATGAGCCTGAGAAAAGAGAGGGGGTCGTCCATCATTTGATCGGAAATTCCAGAGGACCGATCGTTTATCCCCTTTAGGGGATACTGAAACGGAGAGCGCGAGGCGGTTCGTGCCACATCGGTAAAAAAGAAGAGGTCGTTCTCGTTGATGCCTGTAGAAAAACAGAGTATGAGCCCGTAGGTGTAGAAGGCCAGCTCACCCTCCCACAGAAGTGCGATAAACAATTGCTTGCCCGATCGGTATTGTGAGGCAACTTTCGGCGAATAGAGTACCATCCTCTCGGGCGGCCGATCTCCGTTCCAGGAGGAAGGAGCCTTGCCGACAGGTTCGATCACCGGCATGCTCTTCTCCCGTATCTCGACCACGCGAAAGGCGCAATACCACCACGGGTGGGACCTCCATCGTCGTGCCAGTCTAAACTCTCTCTCGGTCAGCTCCGCTTTCGCAGAACGCACGAAGGCGGCCGCCCTCTTCCTGCTGCCGATGACCGCAGTAATGGCGAGCATCGAGAGAACCTGCTCTTCCCAGCCCTCGGGGTAGTCTTCCCACTCTTCCCGCAGGCTTTCGTAGGAACGAAACGGGGCACGTGTGTATCCTTTCCGTTCGGCGTAGGTAAATGCAAGAGAGAGGATTTCTTCCATAGTCGCACCCTCTCGTTTGCACTCGTTCTCGTGTGGAACCTTTTCACTCATGTCGATATGGTAGCATGAGAAATCGAAGAGGAAAATAGCTCGGTAATTCGAATTGCCGCCTATGTAAAATGCTTATACTCGCTCTTACTCTACCTTGGCTTCTTACCCTTCCCAACACAGCTCCCCCTCCACGATATCCCTCACCTCCTCGTACTCGCAGACGACCACGAAGGGGTCGTTCTCGGCGGTGAAGAGCGTGCCGGCGATGTTGAGCCCGCGGGCTTCGAAACCCATCTCCTTCGGGCTCCAGCGCGGGACGGCGGTTTCGAAGACGATGGTCTGCCCTTCGGAGTACCGGCTATGGTGGTAGAGCAGATTCAGGGTGTCCAGGATGTTCTGCCGGGTGCTGATCCCATACTTCGTGGTAACCGAGTCCGGGCGCAGCGCCTCGTATAGCGTCTGCGAAAAGAATATAGGCACGCCGAAGCCGGCCCGTTCTGCTATATCTTCGTCGATCTCGCGGCCCTCGCCGGTCGACCGATAAAAATCCAACGTCAAAAGTTTTTGCGGATCGTGTATCTCTGCCATTGTGTACTCTCCTTTTTAATATGAAAATTGGGCGGCGAATGGCTTTGCCTGGGCTCCCTCTCACCTCGCCTCGAGCTCCCTCCTTTTTGCCTCGATGATCCTGCCGGACGCCCGCCGCTTTTTCTCCCGCAGCTGCAGGTCCGCCTCGGCGGTATGGTCGCCGGAACTCGAGCCGGAGGCCGCCGGCTTGCCGGAACTCAACTGTGTTGAGTACGACGTGCCGGAGTGTTTCCAGGAGTCGGCCGGTCGGGGCCGGGCTTTTCCCGCCCGCGGGCCGCCGCCGTCCATCCGGCGCAAGGCTGTATTCACCCGGTCCGTGCTCTTCTTCGCCTCCACCGCCTCGTCTATGAGGGAGTAGAGCTCCTTGCGCCGCGGGTGCCCGGCGAAGACCCTGTCCACCTCTCGTCGCAGCTTACGCAAATTGGCGATGGAGAGTTTGTCCGTGGTCGTGCGAAACTTCTCCAAGCCTCTCTCTTCCCTGTCGATGTTGTTCGAGACTATGTCGAGAAGGCTTCGGTAGAATCTGGAGGAGAGCTCTCCAGCCCTCAGCCGTGCCGCCTTGCAGAGGTGCGATTGCGCCGGAGCGTATTTTCCCGCGCGTATGTAGAACAGGCCTATGCGCTTGTGGAGGGCGAAATTGTCCGGATTCGAGGCGAGGGCCATCTTCAACTGCGGTATGGCCTTTCGGAACTCCTCGATCCGAAAGTGCGCGTAGGGAGATTTTTTTTTCAGATAGGAGATGCTCCACAGTGCCAGGGCGAGAATGACCGCATCGGTGAGGAGGGCGAGGACCGGAAGCGACATGCTGAGGAAGTGGTTGTAGAAGCCGTGAAACACCGCTGCAAAGGCGACGGCGGCAGCCATAAACGAGCCGCTGTAGGAGTAGTCGCCTGCCCTGCGTGTGTAGATGATAACCCCCGCCACGTAGCCCCAGACGGCGGCGTAGGTCATGTGCCCGACAACGGTGAGGATCGACCTCAGGAGCAGAACATCCATCCCGTAGACCGAATACAGGATGTTCTCCAATACCGCGAAGCAGAGCCCCACCGATGCGGCGTGCAGAATGCCGTCCTTCGGTTCCTTGATCGAGTGCGACTGTACCGCGGCGAGGTAGAAGATGAGAAACTTGCTCGTCTCTTCGAATAGCCCCACATAGAGTATCTGGTAGAGGAGCGGAAATGCATACTCGATCGGATCAAAGATGGGGCCTATCACCGCATACATGACGAAGAGCACCGGGATGCTCAGTATGCCGGCAAAGAAGAAGCCTCGAATCGAGTTGCCGCTCCTCTTGATCGCCGAGCTCTCGTCGAACCTCTTGAGAATCCGGATCCACACGATGCTCACGATTACCGTCACAGCGAGTACAGTCATTTTTCTAAATCCCCTATTTTTATCTTACCCATCAGTGTATCCCTCATCCTTCGATACGACAACGTGTTTCTTACCTCCGTTTTCTCCGCTGCTCACCTGCTCACCAACTTCCTCGCCTCCTTCAGGCCGAAAAAACTTCACTTTTTGAAATCCACTTTTTTAGATCACTTTTTATGATCCGTTTTTGTGATCAGGTAAAATACTGAGAGCTACTGCGAGCTCGCTGCGGCGATTACCAGGGCGGTCCAAATCGAAGACATGATGACTCCCGGGATCGCCGCCGAACGGACGTTCTTCTTCTTCGCCTCCTTCTGGTAGCCCATGATGAAACTGCTGTCCTTCGTGTCCTCGGGAATGTAGTCGGGCGAGGGACTCGATCCGGTGGCTATGAGCACCGTTACGCCGGTGCCGAGCCAGGAGAAGAGGCCTCCGCTTATCAGGCCGGCGGCGATCCAACCTCCTGTCCCGTGCTCCTGTTTCGCCTGCACCATCCCCTGGTGGTACGACTCTGAGGAGCTAATTTCGTTTTTTTGCTTCTCACCGATATAATCCTCCTCCTGCTCGTCGGCAACCAGAGCCAGGGGTGAGGTCATAACCGATAGAGCTACGATTACTGCAATTACACGTTTTCTCATCTGTTTCCTCCAATCGAAGTAAAGTCTGCCCGGCATCTTCTGCCGGCTGCACACTACAAAGCAAACTCCGTGCCAAAAAAATTGCCGGTTGAACGGGCCCATGAGAGGGTAATAACCGTCTTGTAAGATAAATTAATTTATTTACACACAAATTATTTTATATTTACCACTCTAGTTTTTGACTGATTCCCGCCTTGCAGCTTCAGCCTTGTACTTTTTGCCTCCTGCCCCTGCCTCCGGCTCCGGCGTTGTGGCACACTTTATGCATAAGGTTGTACATGAGACAGGAAATCCTCTCCTACACGCATGGCTCAGAAACCAAAATTAAGGGGGAACTCGAGAGAGCGAAGATCGAGGACCGCACCGTGCGGGTGCGCTACGAGAACAATGGGGGAGTGGTTTCCGAGCGGACTCTCGATCCGCTTCACCTCTACCACCGCTACGGCAAGTGGTATCTCATTGCCTACTGCCGGCTGCGCAAGGAGAAGCGCACCTTCGTCCTGCAGCGTATGGAGCTGCTCTCGATCGGTCCGGCGAGCACCCCGGCTCCAGCCCGCGCCCCGGTCCCAACTTACGCTTCCGCA
>CAYFVU010000133.1:0-8091 GCA_964346645.1 uncultured Spirochaetaceae bacterium
AGATGGAACTCGGCGAGAGAGAATTAGAAAAGATCGGAGAGTACGTAAAATCTCACCTGCCGCAGTGGCTCGACGAGACCGGTGCGGCCGGCGCAGAAAGCTCTCAGAGCACGGAAGACCCGAGTACGGAAGGAGCGCGCGCGGCGGCCCTGCACAAGCGGGAACTCGACATCCTCGAGCGCATCGTGCGGATCGAGGACGAGCTGAAGAACCTCCGCGAAGTGATGGAAGAGCGATTCGAGGCTCAGCAAAATCTAATGGAGGAGCGCTTCCGAACAGTTTACGAGCGCTTCAGAAAGATGGACGAACGCTTCGAGGCCATGCAAAACCAGATGGACAAGCGATTCGAGGCTCAGCAAAATCTAATGGAGGAGCGCTTCCGGACAGTTGACGAACGCTTCAGCAAAATGGACGAACGCTTCGAGGCCATACAAAACCAGATGAACCAGCGATTCGAGGCTCAGCAAAAACAAATGGACCGACGATTCGACGCCATGGACAAACGCTTTTCTTTCAACCAGCGAATTCTCGGAATCGGCTTCACCGCGATCGCACTACTGATAGTGGTTCTGAACTACCTCGGATAATTGAATGCTTTACCCTTCGAGGACGGAGGATTCTATGTCTACACCTTTACATTCGGAGAAAGACTTTTTTACCTACGCCGACTACAAGCTGTGGCCCGATGAGGAGCGCCGGGAGATTTTCGACGGAGAGCCCTACAATATGAGTCCCGCCTCGGGAATGACCCATCAAAGGATTTCGGAAGAAATATACAGACAGATAGCCAATTTCCTCGAGGACAAGCCTTGCGATGTGTTTTCCGCGCCCTTCGATGTGTTCCTCCCGGAGCCCGGAGAGTCGGAGGATGAGACGAGTACCGTCGTATAGCCGGATATTGTGCTCGTCTGCGATGAGTCGAAGCTGAGCGAAAAGGGATGCACCGGCAAGCCTCGGGTCGATGTGCTGCAGGAGTTCGAACTCGATCTCTTGAAGGTCTTCGGCCCCAGTGAAGAGCTAAAAATGCCGTCTCCGGAGAAATACCGCCGGTTTTAGGAGCTCGAGGGGAAGGCCGGGTAGCACCGCTGGGGCCCCGGATTAAGCCTACCGGGATATATTGAGTGCGTATTCTTTTTGAGCTATAATTGACTTATCATGCACAATAGGTGGAACGACTGGTTGCGGCAAGCGGAAGACGACCTCCTCTGGGCCAAAAACACTCTGGAGATGGAGCGCTATGCGCAGGCCTGTTTCACCGCCCAACAAGTAGGAGAAAAAGCGCTAAAATCATTAGCGCTCAATCTCGGTTACGACAGTATACGGAGCCATTCCTTACGGGAGATAGCCGAAGCCCTCGAGATAAACGGTGATATTGCCGACATGGCAAAGAGGCTCGACCTCTACTATATAAGCGCCCGTTATCCAGATGCTTTCCCCTCGGGTGCACCTTTCGAGTATTTCACCCGCGTTCAAGCGGAGGAAGCGGTCTCTTTCGCCGAGAAGATCGTCGCGGCAGTCCGCACACGAACTAGCGAAAAATAGCGTATGAATCGAGATATCCTTCTTACCTATGACCGAAACCCTCTCAGAGGCTGCACACATGAAGCCTTCGAAGAGAGACTGGTATCGATGCTCGAGGGAAGAGCAGCCGCCGCATATCTCTTCGGAAGCTTTACCACTTCCCGATTCTCCCGCCACAGCGATGTCGATCTCTTTATCGTTACAGAAACCGATGTCCCCTTCGTGGAGCGGCCACTCCTCTTCGACGATCTCCTCGAAGTTTTTCCGAGTCTCGATATTCTCGTGTACACACCCGCCGAGTTCGAAGAACTCAGCTCGGTCCCGTCCCCGGGCTTCTGGAGATCCGCGGTGGCAAATATGAAAAGAATAGTCTGAACACCGTTACAGCTCTTCTCTGGCTATTTCCTCCACACGGTACTTTGTCTCATTTTTTAAGAAGACCAGAGGATTGGTGCTCGTTACTTCTATTTCCGTGATTTTTTTAAGCTCACTAAACTCAATATTATCCAAACTGGTGCTGTAATATACTTTTGAAACCGATTCCTGGGTCGGGATAGTATTCCCATGGAAAAAAAGAATCGCACAAAAAACGAAAAGAAATATCGCCATTGGAGCAAAATCGGCCTCCCTCGTGTGTAGGCCGGAGATGGTTGCGGCTATTCCGAAAATACTCATAACCATAAAAAAGCTTCCGAATATAATGGCAAAAAGAATCATACCTTTCTCCTTTTCTTTGACTTTATTATGGGCCATCCGAAATCGCAGCTATCCCTCGATCTCGCCTGCAATCATCTCCACGGCGCGGTCGGCGTCGGTGTCCTCGGTAAGGTCGAATACCGGTTCCTCTTTCTCTCCGAGCTTTACCGAAGGATTCTCGAGCAAAGCCACGAGGCGCTCGGCGCCCACTCCTTCCTCGATGAGGGCGGTGGCGAACTCGTCCTCCGCCGCATCGGCATCGAGCCAGACCATCCGCTCGCGCAGACCTTCCAGAGGGCCGGCGCTCGCGTGGACGCCGTTCTTGCTCATCTCGGGCTTCTGCCCCATGCCGAGCTCCTCCCATCTGTTGAGCAGGAGGTTGCGCAGGGAGCCCTCCGCGGCCTTCGCCGGATCGGTCGCGCCGATCACGCTCTGCCGGAACTGCTCCCATGAGAGCTTGTCGGGGGAGAACTCGACCTCCCAGAGCACCACCTCGGCACCGGGCTCGGTAAAGACCTCGCGCTGGCCGGGATAGAAGCCGTTTATGCAGAAGAAGTCCTCCTCCTCGAAGAAGGCGGCGTAAAGCCCGGGGGCGAGCTTCGCCTGCCGGGAGGCTTTCCACTTCTCGTTCAGCTCCACGCCCTTGATGCCGCCGAGATTCTCCTGCGCCTCTATGGCGTTGAGAATGCGCCCCGCGTCGAGGGCGTCGTCCCACTCTACATCGAAAGCCTCGTAGAAAGCCTGCTTAGAGGCCCCGGTCATGACGTATTCCGATGGGGGACGAAAGACGGCGGTGTGGGCGATGGCGAAGTAGTGACGGTCCACTATGCCCTGTTCGTGTATCTCCTCGGCGGTCTTAACGGTCTTCGGCGAGAGTGCGATCCCCGATTCCTCGAGAAATTGCCGGATGAAATCGACGGCCCCGTTGGTCACCGCGTGCGGTTTGATAAATACCAGCGCTCTGTTGTACATAAAAGCCTCCCTCCTTCAATACTAACGGAGGGAGGCCGAACAGACAAGTGCAGGCACCGGGCCGGGCCGTAGTCTTGAACTCCCGGCGTGGTGAGGCAACCGGCCCGAAAAAACGCCGCCGCTTCTACCCCCGGTACTCCCGGTTGTAGGGCTTACCGAGGGCCAGAGGCCCGAGGTTGCGCCCCTTGTAGGTCAGGGCGAGGACGAGGATGACCATCACGTAGGGGGTCACCACCGCGATCTCGTAGGGAAAGTTGATCCCGTAGACCTGTATCGAGCGCTGCAGGGCATGGGCCATGCTGAAGAGCAGTGCCCCGCCCATCACACCCGTCGGCTTCCACCTGCCGAAGTATACCAGCGCCACGGCGATGAAGCCGCGCCCGGCGGTTATGTTGTCGGCGAACATCTGCGCCTGTGCGATGCTGAGGTAAGCGCCGGCCAGACCCGACATGATGCCGCCGAGGGTCACCGCCTGGTAGCGTATCCGGTCGACGCTGATACCGAGAGTATCCGCCGCCTGCGGGGTAGTTCCCACGGCCCTCACCTTCAGGCCCCATGCGGTCTTGAATAGGACATAGCTGGCCACCGGCACCAGCAGGTAGGCCAGGTAGACCATCGGATTCTGCTCGAAGAGGATCGGCCCGAAGAAGGGGATGTCCCTGAGCACCGGCACCGAGATCTTTCCGATACCGTCGATGTTCGTCACCCCGCCTACGTAGACGCGAAAGAGCGTTCCCGATACGCCCCAGCCGAACATGTAGAGCCCGATGCCGGATATCCCCTGCTGCGCCTTGAAGGTGACGCTCACGAGGGCCATCATCAGTCCCATCATGCCGCCGATCACCATGGCCGCGAGAATGCCGAGCAGCGCGATCCCCGAGGTGTAGACGACGTAGAAGCCGACGAAGGCGCTGAGCATCATGATCCCCTCGGTGCCGAGGTTGAAGACGCCGCTGCGCTGGTTGAACATCTCCCCGAGGCTCGCGAAGAGGAGCGAGGCGCTGAGGGGAATGCCGCTTATTATGATCCCCGCGATGATTTCGAATATCATGCTCTGCCTCCTTCCGGATCGAGTTTAGCCTCTTTTCCTCCGCCGAGCAGGCGGAAGAGCTTATCGCGCATCTTCGGATTCCTGAGAAAGATGTTGCTCGAGACTATGGCCATGATGATCAGCCCCTGTATGGCGAGAATGATGGAGGCCGGCACTTCCACCGCCCGCTGCATCATGTCGGCACCGACGATCAAGAGGCCAAAGACCACCGATGCGGGTATGATCCCGATCGGGTGCAGCCCGCCGAAGAGCGCCACCACGATGCCGGAGAAGCCGTAGCCGGCGGAGATGGACTCGAGGGCGCGGTGATGCACGCCCAACACCTCGACCGCGCCGGCCATTCCGGCGAAGCCCCCGGAGAGGATCATCGCCAGGACGAGGTGGTGTCTCACATTCATCCCCGAATAGATCGCCGCCTTCGGCTCGGCACCGACCGCACGCATCCGGTAGCCGACCGTCGTCTTCCAGAGAAAGAGGAATACGATGATCGCCAGTGCGATCGCGATGAACAGGCCCGAGTGGAGTCTGAAGCCGCGGATGAAACGCGTCAACCAGGCATTCTCCGAGAGGAGGGCCGTCTGCGGCACGCCGGTGCCGTAGGAGACCTCCTTTGGATCGATCATCGGCCCGCGCAGCAGGTAGAGGTAGATCTGCATGGCGATGTAGTTGAGCATCACGGTGCTGAGTATCTCGTTTACGTTGAGATAGGCGCGCATCCATCCGGCGATGCCTCCCCATATACCGCCGCCTATGAAGGCGCAGATGAAGATAATCGGGACGAGCAGCGGTTTCGGCACGTCCGGCAGGGCCAGCCCCACCGCGGTGCCGAAGATCGCGCCGAGCATGATCTGCCCCTCACCGCCGATGTTCAGAATGCCCGAGCGGAAGGCGATGGCTATGCCGAGCCCGACCAGCATGAGGGGCGCCGCCCGCACCAGCATCTCGGTAATGCCGAAGAGTCCCGACAGCGGCTGGGTCAGCATGACCCCGTAAGCCTCAAACGGGTTCGAACCTGCCACGAGAAAGAGGAATCCTCCAAGGATGAGCGCCGCGAGGAGGGCCAACACCACGATGATGATGCTGACCGCCAGTTCCCTGTATTTGTCTGCACTACTCTTTTCCATGTGTCACTCCAGCCATCAGTAGTCCGAGCTCCTGCTTCGTGCACTCGTCTCTCGGCAACACGTCCAGGATCCTTCCCTCGTAGATCACGGCGATCCGGTCGCAGAGGTCGAGGAGCTCGTCCAGCTCCTCCGAGATAAGCAGGACCGCCATTCCGTCGTCGCGGGCCTGTATGAGCTGCTCGTGGACGTACTCCGAGGCGCCTATGTCGAGACCGCGGATCGGGTAGGCGGCCACCAGCACCTTCGGACTGCGCGTGATCTCCCGCGCGAGGATCACCTTCTGTATGTTTCCCCCGGAGAGGGAGGCGCAGGAGGTCTCCATATTCGGCGTCTTTACATTGAAGTCGTCGATGAGCCTGCGCGAGTGGCCGTCTATGCGGTTCCTCCTCAAGAAGAAGGCCTTCGAGAGGGGGTCCTTTCGGTAGTCCTTCATGATGAGGTTCTCCCTCACCGAAAAGCGGGGAATAGTCCCCTCGTGCATGCGGTCTTCCGGGATGTAACCCATCCCGCGGTCTATGATTTTCTGCGGGCTGTAGGAGCTTATTTCTTCCCCGTCGAGGACTATGCTCCCCTCCTTGATGCTGCGGATGCCGTTTATCACATCGGCGAGCTCCCGCTGCCCGTTGCCGGAGACCCCGGCGACGCCGACGATCTCTCCCGAGCGGACCTCGATGTCCACTCCCTGCAGCGAGTCGGTGCCCTGATCTCCCTCCGCCCTTACGTTCCTGATCTGCAAGAGCGGGCGGCCGTACTCGGACTTCTTCGGACTCTTCGGCAGGTTTATCTCGCGGCCGGCCATCTTCTCCGCCAAGTCCTCTATGGAGTTATCCTTCGTCTCTCCCTCGAAGACGAGTCTTCCGTTCCTGAGGACCGCCACCCGGTCGCTGACCGCCTTTACCTCGTTCAGCTTGTGGCTGATGAAGATAATCGAGGTATCCTGCAGGATCATCTGCCGTAGGAGATTGATCAGGTCGTCGGTCTGCTGCGGGGTGAGGGCCGCCGTCGGCTCGTCGAGTATCAGCAGGTTCGCTCCCAGTGTGAGGGTCTTTACCAGCTCGACCCGCTGCTGCTCGCCGACGCTCAGCTGCCAGATGTAGGCATCGGGCTTGATCGTCAGCTTGTACCGTTCGGCTACCTCCATGACTTCGCTGCGGACCTTCTCCAGGTCCATGCGGAACTGCGACCTCTGGTACATGCCGAGGGCGATGTTCTCCACGACCGTCAGGTTCGGCACCAGCATGAAGTGCTGGTGCACCATCCCGATGCCGTAGCCGAGCGCGTCGAGGGGGCCGTGCACCGCGATCTCCTCGCCGTTGAGAATCACCTGCCCCTCGTCCTGGTGGTAGAGGCCGTAGAGGATGTTCATCAGCGTGGTCTTCCCCGCACCGTTCTCCCCGAGGAGGGCCAGGACCTCTCCCTTCTGCACGTCCATCGTCACATCGTCCAGGGCGAGAACGCCGGGGAACCTCTTGGTAATGTGCTTCATCTCGAGCCGTTCGATTATCTCCGCCATGGCTCTGCTCCCTTGGAAAATCTAAAAAGGGCCCGGCGCGAGACTCTCACCCCGCACCGGACCTCATGCTTCATCTGTTCTGCACCGAATCGGGCATGCAGCTACTGCAGCTCGATCTCGATCTCGCCGTCGATGATCTTCTGCTTGGCGCTCTCGACCTTGTCCTTGATCTCCTGGGTGATCACACCGGAGAGCTTGTCGTTCCACACCAGGGAGAGATAGCCGTTGGCAAAGGAGAGGGGAATGTGCTTTCCGCCGAGGACTCCCTCTTCACGGCTCTCGATCATCTGCCTTACCACGTTGGAGAAGTTGTAGACCTGCGCCGCGACTATGGAGTCGGGAGCCAGTGAGGACTGGTCCATGTCGGTGGAGAGCCAGTACACGTCGTCGTGCTCTTTGACAACACGGATGGCGCCGACGGTCTGCTGGGCGCTTCCGGTGAGGATGTCCGCACCCGCACCGATGTGGGTCTCGGCGATCTCGCCGGCCGCCACCAGGTCGCCGAAGCTGCCGGTGTAGGCGATGCGCACGTTCGCCTCGCTGTTGACCGACTCGACTCCCTGCACGAAGCCCTTGTTGTACTTGATCGCGTCGCCCGACTCAACGGGTCCGACGATGCCGATGATGCCGCTTTCGGTCATCATGCCGGCTGCGATACCGAGCAGATACGCGCCCTCCTGGGCGTGCGGATCGTAGGCGAAGATATTGTCGTGATCGGCCGCATAACCGGTTCCGTAGGCGAATGTCACGTCGGGGAACTCGGGGGCGATCTCGTCGAGCAGACTCTGGTACTGCGCGCCGTGGGCGATGACGATGTCGTACCCCTGGGCGGCGTACTGGCGAATCGCCGAGCCGGCATCTACCGCGTTCCACAGCCGTTCGCTGACGTCGAGTTTGAGATTCTCTTCTCCCATCTCCTGCTGTACCGCTTTGATTCCCTCATACATCGCCTGGCTCCATGCCATGTCGTCGATGGTGCTCGGAATAACCAGAGCGATCTCCACCGTCTCGTCCGCCTCGCCTTCCTGCTGCCCTCCTGCGAACAGCACGGTCCCCGCTGAGAGGAGCAGCGCGACAGTCAGAAATCCTACAATTAATCGTTTCATCGAAACCTCCTTTTGATTAGACAAAACACTGTGTTGTTGTATTTTGTTGTAATTTATAATGGTAGTTCGGCTTAACCCCCCTGTCAAGCTAGAGTTGAGAAGAAATTG
>CAYFVU010000134.1:0-8072 GCA_964346645.1 uncultured Spirochaetaceae bacterium
TTATTCGGCGAGAATGCTCTTCGCCTCACCCCGCTTGTAACCGTCTTCGCTGATCGTGAACTTCTTACGCAGCCCCTCCGTGCTGTAGACGATCTTCTCCTCGGTCAGGAAAATGGCCTCAACCCCCTCGAGCTCCTCGGCGCGCTTCATTCCTCCCTCGAGTCCGAGGGTAAAGAGGAGAGTGGAAAGGGCATCCGCATCGAGAGATCGGTCGGTAATGACGGTCACGCTCGCCAAACTGTTGCGCACCGGATGACCGTCCTTTGTGCTGAGGATGTGGTGGTACCGCACCCCGTCCTGCACGAAGTAGCGCTCGTACTTTCCGGAGGTGACGACGGCCTTGTCGGTTATCTCGGCGATTCCCACGTAGGAGCCGCGATTCTCGTCGGGAGCCTGAATGCCGATTCGCCATGTTTCGCTGTTGTGCTTCTCGCCGAAGGCATAGACGTTTCCCCCGAAATTGATGATGCCGTAATCGACCCCCTGCTTTTCCAGATAATCGACGGATATGTCCGCCGCGTAACCCTTTGCTATGCCGCCGAGATCGATACCCATGCCCACCTCTTCCAGGAATACTGAGGAATCCTGCCGATCGAGTCGGAGTTTTCTGTAGTCTACCCTCTTCAGCGCCTCCTCTATCTCCTCCTCCGAGGGAACCCGCTGCTCCTCCGAGCCTATGCTCCACAACTCGACGAGAGGCTCTATGGTCACGTCGAAGGTGCCTCCGGAGAGGGCGGAGTACTCCTTCGCCTTCTCTATTACGGTGAAGGTCTCATCGCTCACCTCCACAGGCTTCTCACCGGCCATCTCGTTTACACGCTTCGCCTCCGTGCCATCCTTGCGCACGCTCATCTTGTTCTCCACCTCTTCGATCAGATCGAAGACGGGGGCGATGTGCTTCCTCTGCTTCTCGCCGTAGAGCTGTACCGTGCAGGTAGTGCCGAGGGCAAACTCGGTGTCGCTTATCATCTCCGGCTCCTGCTCCGTGCACGAGCTCGCGAGCAGCAGGGTTACACACACGGCCAGCGAGAACACAAGCGCTCGTATGACAAACGATGCATGAGCATACCGATTTTCTCTCTCCGTTCTATTGATAATCGTAATTCTCTTCATACCCGACAAAAACATACAGGTTTTTTCTCCTTTATCCAAGCCCGAAGCGGCCGGCGGCACCTCTCCCATATTACTTCCCGCTGCTCTTCGTGGGGCTTCTTCTCATGACATCTAATTCGACATTTAATTTGACAGCGGCGGCTATCCGGGTTAGCATATTCGTGGGTAAGGTACATGATGAAAAAATGATAACCGTAAAGTTTTTTACGACATTGCGCATACATCTCGGTTTCGCAGAGCTGCGCTGCGAGCCGGTACAGACCGTAGGGCAACTGCTCGAGGCGTGTGAAAAGAAGAGCCCGAAACCCTTTCTCACCAAGCTGCTCAAAAACGGCGGAGATCTCGTAACAGGCGCCATCATACTGGTAAACGGCAAGAATATACAGCATCTCGACGGACTGGAAACGGCGGTTTCCGATGGAGACGAAATTGCCCTCTTTCCACCCGGCGGAGGTGGATAGGTATAGATTCCCATTTTTTGCTTTGAGGAGGGTGAAAGTATGGAAAAGGTATTGTTGCTACAGCCGGAGAGCTGTATCGACTGTCACTCGTGCGAGCTGGCCTGCTCATTGAAGCACCACAGCGTGTTCAGCAGGACCCTCTCGCGTATTGCGGTGTTCGAGACCCCGCTCAAATTCTCAGTGCCGCTTACCTGCCTGCAGTGCGACGATCCTGCCTGCGCAGCGGTCTGTGTGGTCAATGCACTCACGAAGAACGAGCAGACCGGGGTCGTGGAGTACGACAAGAACAAGTGTATCGGATGCCGGATGTGTGTCTCCGCATGTCCCTTCGGCAACATCACCTACAGCAGACCTGAGAAAACGGTCATAAAGTGCGACGTCTGTGAGGGCGAACCGGAGTGTGCGCAATTTTGTCCCACCGATGCGATTCAATGGGTACCCGCATCCGACGACACTCTCGCGAGGAAGCAGATGATGACGAAGAAGTTCGAAGCGGTATTTACCGAAGGAGGTGCGGTATGACCTACGGTTGGACAGGCACCGTTCTGCGGGTAAATCTCGACAAGGGGGAAGTGACAAAAGAGCCGTTGAACAAGGAATGGGCGGCCGACTACCTCGGCGCACGGGGTCTCGGCACGCGCTACTTTGTGAGCGAGGTCAGTCCAAAGGTCGATCCCCTCGGCCCGAAGAACAACCTCATTTTTGCCACCGGCGCAACGACGGGCCATCTCGGCACGTCCACCGGTCGTTTCGAGGTAGTTACGAAGGGACCACTCACCGGCACCATCGCCGCCTCCAACTCCGGCGGCCTCTTCGGACCCGAGCTCAAATTCGCCGGCTACGACATGGTGATCTTCGAAGGAGTGTCGAAGAAACCGGTCTATCTCTACATCAACAACGAGACGGCGGAGCTCCGCGATGCGTCACACTTATGGGGCAAGTTGACCGGAGAGGCGACGGATGCCCTCATAGAGGAGACCGACCGAAGCGCGAAGGTCTCCGTCATCGGTCCGGGCGGAGAGCACCAGGCAAAGATCGCCTGCATCATGAACGACAAGGGCCGGGCAACCGGACGCTCCGGAGTCGGTGCGGTCATGGGCTCAAAGAATCTCAAGGCCCTCGTGATACGCGGCACCGGCTCGGTCACGCCTGCGGATCCGCAGGGCATACGTGACTCTGCGCTCCGCATCCGGAAACAACTGGCCGACAATCCCGTTACCGGAGAGGGGCTCCCCACCCTGGGAACCCCCATTCTCGTGAATGTCATTAATCAGACCGGTGCATATCCCACACGCAACTTCAAGGAAGCGGTGTTCGAGGGAGCCGAGGCTACCAGCGGAGAGCACATGCGCGAGCACCAGCTCGTCAAGAACAAGGGCTGCTTCGGCTGTACCATAGCCTGCGGTCGTGTGACCAAGGTCACTGAGGGGCCGTACAAGGGCTACGGCGAAGGGCCGGAATACGAGACTATGTGGGCTTACGGCGCACAGTGCGGAGTAGACAACCTCGATGCAATAATCAAGGCCAACTCCCTCTGCAACGAGTACGGCATAGACACCATAACCGCCGGTTCCACCGTCGGCTGCGCCATGGACCTCTTCGAGAGCGGCTATCTGTCCAAGAAGGATGCCGGAATGGAGATCCGCTTCGGCGACGCCGACGCCATCGTCAAACTCACGGAAATGATGGGCAAGGGCGAAGGCATAGGCAAGGAGCTCGCCGAAGGAAGCTATCGGCTCGCAGAGAAGTACGGTCACCCTGAGTTCTCCATGTCGGTAAAGAAGCAGGAGATGCCGGCCTACGATCCGCGAGGCGTGCAGGGTATGGCTCTCGAGTACGCTACGAGCAACCGTGGAGGCTGCCATGTTCGCGGCTACCTCATCAGCCCCGAGGTCCTCGGTGTGCCCGAAAAGCTCGATCCGATGGTTACCGAAGGCAAAGACCAGTGGCTCAAGATCTTCCAGGATCTGACCGCCTCCGTCGACTCGGCCGGAATCTGTCTATTTACCACCTTCGGACTCGGAGGTGCCGAAGTTGCCGAACAGTTGAAGGCCATTACCGGCGTCGACTACGATGAGGCAAAAATCATGCAGATAGGCGAGAGGATCTACAACCTCGAACGCATATTCAACATGGAAGCCGGCCTCAGCGGGGAAGACGACACCCTGCCTCCGCGTCTGCTGAACGATGCCATTCCCGCAGGTCCGATGAAGGGTCAGGTAGCGCGGCTAGGCGAAATGCTGCCGAAATACTACAAGACCCGCGGCTGGGACGAAAAGGGAATTCCGACGAAGGAGAAGCTCAAAGAGCTCGGTCTCGGTAGCTTCAAATTCGTAGCGGCATAGGCACTACATGGTGCCGGGGCGTCGATGTCTTACGCATCGAACCCGGCACTACTTCGAAGGGCTCCGGTGCGCCGTGTAAACGGTGCATCGGGCCCTGCACCGTTTCGACAGGAAGTACTGATGAAAAACGACGACCTTACGACGCTCCTCAGCCCGTATAGCGGTAGGCCCTCGGATATCATACAGGCGCTGCAGGACATTCAGAGAACCAACGGATACATCTCCAAGGAGGCGCTCAAGAGGGCCGCCAACGAATGCGGTGTCTCCTACTCCTACAGCTATTCGATAGCCACCTTCTACAAAGCCTTCAGCCTCAACGAGCGTGGTACCTATGTAATCCGTGTCTGTGACGGGACCGCCTGCCATCTCAAGCTCTCTGAGGAGATTCGCGAAGAGCTCTGCTCAGTTCTCGGAATTGGTGAGGAGGAGACGACCGAGGACGGCATGTTCTCTTTAGAGATGGTCAACTGTCTCGGAGCATGTGCCATGGCCCCGGTGGTCTCGATAAACGAGAAGCTATTCGGCTACCTCACACGCAGCAAGGTGCGAGAGATCATCGATGATATCCGCAGGCGCGGAGAGGAGGGGCCGGCATGAGCACCGAGGCAAAGAGCGAACGCGAGCTTCGCGGCAAGAGCTCCAAACTCCGCTTCTACCTCTGCAGCGACATCGGCTGCAACGGCACGGGAAGCGAGACGGTCTACCGGGAGTTCCTCTCGGAGCTCGAGAGGCGCCGCGAGAGGAGCTCTCAGGGGGCAGACTCCGGCGATCCGATGGTACCATTCGAGATCCTCACGACCGGCTGCAAGGGGCTCTGCACCGAGGGCCCCGTGCTGGAGGTCGACCCCTCCGGTACCCTCTATTTCAAGGTAAAGCCGGAGGATGTGGCGCCCATCATAGATGCCGAAGAACGCGGGGAACGCTACGAGAGGCGTCTCTATCGCGACAAGGAGCAGAAGAAGTACCTGGCCTCCGCCGAGGAGATTCCCTTCTACGCACTCCAGCGGAAGGTTGTACTGGAGGCGAACGGCAGGGTGCGGCCCGACTCCATAAGCGATTACAAGAACCTCGGCGGCTTCGCCGCCCTCGAGAAGGCGCTTAAAATGCAGCCCGGAGAGATAGTCAAGATCGTCGAGGAGTCCGGTCTGCGCGGCCGCGGCGGCGGCGGATTTTCCACCGGCAAGAAGTGGCGAAGCGTCCTCGAAGAGGAGGATCCTGTCCACTACATAATCTGCAACGGCGACGAGGGGGACCCCGGGGCCTTCATGGACCGCAGCCTCATGCAGGGAGCACCCTTCCAGATCCTCGAGGGACTGATAATCGGCGCCTACGCGGTGGACGCGCACGAGGGCTACATCTACGTGCGCGACGAGTATCCCATTGCCATCGACTACCTCAGAAAGGCGATCGCGGCTGCGGAAGCCGGGGGCTATCTCGGCTCCGACATACTCGGTTCCGGTTTCGACTTCTCGGTAACCATAAAACGCGGCGCCGGAGCCTTCGTCTGCGGCGAATCTTCCGCCCTCATGCGCTCTATCGAGGGAAAGCTCGGCGAGCCGAACGAGAAGTACATACACGCATCGGAGAGAGGTCTCCGGCAGAAACCTACGGTCCTCAACAACGTAGAGACCTATGCGAACATTCCCTTCATCGTGAACCGGGGCGCCGAGGCATTCCGTGCAATGGGCACTGAGGGATCTCCCGGGACGAAGGTATTCTGTCTCGTCGGCAAGGTCAAGAACGCCGGTCTCGTGGAGGTGGAGCTCGGCAGCACCATCCGCAACGTGGTGGAGGATATCGGCGGCGGCATCGTCGCCGACCGCCCCTTCAAGGCCGTCCAGACCGGAGGTCCCTCCGGTGGCTGCATCCCCGCCTCCTACGCCGACACGCCGATGGACTTCGACTCGCTCGATTCCCTCGGCTCGATGATGGGCTCCGGAGGCCTCATCGTGATGGATGCCCACGACTGCATGGTAGAGGTTGCGCGCTACTTTACCAAATTCCTCGTCGAGGAGTCCTGCGGAAAGTGCACTCCCTGCAGGGAGGGTCTCATCCAGATACTCCGCATACTCGAGAACATCACCAAGGGAAAGGGAAAGAGCGGCGACATCGAGCTGCTCGAGGAGCTCGGCGCCTACGTGGCCGACAGCAGTCTCTGCGGACTCGGCAAGAGCGCGGCGAATCCGCTGCTCTCCACCATCCGCTACTTTCGGAACGAGTATGTCGACCACATCGAGAACGGCCACTGCAGCGCCGGCGTCTGCAAGGATCTTACCACCTTCACGATAGACAACGAGGCCTGCACCAAGTGCATGCTCTGCATCAAGGCATGTCCGGTCGAGGCCATTACTCAGGACGGGCACAGCGGCAGGCTCTCGATCGATCAGGGTCTCTGCATCCGCTGCGGCGAGTGCAGGAACGTCTGCCTCTTCGACGCGGTAAAATGGTAAAGGAGATATTCGTATGAATTCCGATACAGTATACGTGACAATAGACGGTACGCGAGTTGAGGCCGAGCGCGGGAGCAGGCTCCTCGACGCCTGCCGCAGCGCAGGTATTGATATTCCGACGCTCTGTGAACACTCGGCCCTCCCCGGCTTCGCCGGCTGCAGGCTCTGCGTGGTCGAGCAGCACAAGAGGGACTGGAAAAAATTGGTCACCGCATGCGAGTATCCTTTAATGAGGGACGGTGAGGAGTTCACGACCAGCTCCGAGCGCATCGAGAGGAGCAGGCTGCTCAGCGCACAGCTGCTCCTCGCCCGTGCCCCGGAATCCAAGGATCTGCTCGAGGAGACCCTCGGCAGTCCGGTGGAGGCGAGGTTTCCTCAGCTCGAGGTCGAGAACAGCAAGTGCGTGCTCTGCGGGCTCTGCTACCGCTACTGTCACGCCCAGGGGACGGCGGCCATCTACGTGACCGGCCGCGGCGCGGACAAGGCGGTAAGCACGCCCTACGGCGAGGCGAACGACGACTGCATCGGCTGCGGCTCCTGCGCTGCCATTTGCCCCACCGACGCCATTCCCATCCGAGAACCCGAGGGGAAAAGGGCCATTTGGCGGCAGCTCTTCAGCCTCGAGTCGTGCCCATCTTGCGGCAAGCCGCACATCACGCAGAGGATGGTGGACTACTTCGTCAGGACGACCGAGCTCTCCGAGAAGTCCATTCGGCTCTGTCCCGAGTGCCGCATCGAGCAGATGAGCGGAGACATGACGAGGGGCATCGGTTAGTCGGAGGAAACATGAGCGAAACAAAGAAGCGAGAATTGTCCGAGAACGAACAGACGCGCTACCATCGGCAACTCAAGATGGATGAGTGGGGACCCCAGGCGCAGAAGCGACTCAAGGAGGCACGAGTCGTCGTAGCCGGCGCCGGCGGCCTCGGTAGTCCCGTCTCCCTCTACCTCGCTGCCGCCGGTGTGGGCACCCTCGTGCTGTGGGACTACGACGAGGTGGAGCTCTCAAATCTCAACAGGCAGATCCTCTACACGACCGACGACATCGGCCGTGAGAAGAGCGCCGTCGGCGCCTCGCATCTCTCAAGGCTCAATCCGGCGATACAGGTGCAGGGAGTCTCGACCGAGATAAGCGAAGAGACCCTCTCCCGCCACGTCGCCAATGCGAATGTGATCGTGGATTGCCTCGATTCTATGAGCACGCGCTTTTTGCTGAACCGATTCGCGGTGGCACACTCCATTCCGTTGGTGCACGGCGGCATCTACGGGAGCAACGGTCAAGTCACCGTCGTTCCCCCAGGGGGAAAACCCTGTATAGAGTGCATCTTCGCCGGAATGGAGGACCAGATGGGAGTGCCGGTAATCGGAGCCGCAGTGGGCATCATCGGCAGCATGGAGGCCCTCGAGGCGCTGAAGCTCATTACGGGCTACGGAAAGACCCTCGAAGGACGCCTTCTGATCTGCGAAGGCTTCGGGGGCATGTATCAGGAGATCGAGATAGAAGCCGATCCGAAATGCCCAGTCTGCGGCGGCTGAAACGCTATTCATCCATACCCGGTTCCGGCCGCAATTTATACGTCGTCATTTATTCACTGAGCCTCTTGACCTATCGCCCTTTTTTCGCTATAAATAGTGCCACATTCGATTAGCGCCTGTCGTATAATGGCTATTACCTCAGCCTTCCAAGCTGAAGATGCCGGTTC